>CAIYOH010000193.1 GCA_903927745.1 uncultured Mycobacteriaceae bacterium | reverse complement strand
CTCAAGGCGATCGCCGACGTGGGGCCGGATCTCGACGGGGCGCTCGCGTTGGCCACGACGTTCCCGTTCTCCCAGAACTTCATCGACCGGTTTGTCCGGGGGGACTACGTCAACGGGTATTTCATCCTTGACCTGACGAACGCCGGGCTCCGGAGGAGCTTGCTGCGGGGTACGCACTGGGAGCGAATCCATGCCTCACCGGTGCCGGCGTTCGGGGATCCGGAGTACCTGCAATACAAGTACGGGGCACCGCCCGGTGCGCCAGGTGCAGTGGAGGGGCCTGCGCCGGTAGGGGATCCGCTGAACCTCGGGCACCCGCCGCCATGGGGACCGCTTCCGGGTCCGCAGCCGGCAGGGGCGCCCGCGCCGGTCAACCCGCAGTCGGCGGAGGCACCGCCTGCGCCGCCGCCGGTGGCGCCCGTGGTTGCTGGCATGACCATGCTCGGCCCGGACGCGCAGAACGCGCCGTTTCCCACCGGTCCGGTAGCGCCGGTAGCCCCGGGGGCGCAAGTGATGCCGGCGCCGCCGGCGGACCAGGTCGCCCCGGTCCCCGGAGCGACTGCGAACACGGGGGGCTCATAGATGCTGACCCGGTTTGTCCGAATCCAGTTGGCGATCTTCACGGTCGTGGGAACCCTCGGCGTGCTGTTGATGGTGTTGTGGTACGTCCAGGCGCCGACGCTGTTGGGCATCGGCAAGATGACGGTAACCCTGGACCTGCCCGCCGCGGGCGGCTTGTACCGGTTCAGCAACGTGACCTATCGCGGGGTGCAGGTCGGCAAGGTGACAGGCTTGGAGTTGACTCCCCGCGGCGCGCAGGCCACGTTGTCCCTCGAGACGTCGCCGAAGATCCCCGCGGACCTGCAAGCGCAGGTGCGCAGCATCTCCGCGGTGGGGGAATATTACGTGGACCTGCGGCCGCGCAACGATTCGCCGCCCTACCTGCACGACGGCTCGGTCATCGCCGCGAAAAACGCGACGATGCCGCAGCCGATCGCGCCCGTGCTCGACCAAACCAGCGCACTGCTCAACAGCATTCCCAAGGGCAAGCTCGGAACCCTGCTCGACGAGTCATTTCAGGCATTCAACGGCACCGGTTACGACTTCGGGTCGATCTTCGACTCCACGGCGCAACTCTCCCATGACCTCAACAGCGTCGCCGACCGCGCGCGGACCTTGACCGAAGACTCCGTGCCCTTCCTCGATGCGCAAGCCCAATCCGCCGACTCCGTGCGGCTGTGGGCGCACAGTCTCGCCGGCTTCAGCGGACAGCTGGCCAAGAACGACCCGGAGTTCCGCACCCTGCTGAGCCAGGGTCCCGGCGCGCTCGATGAGGCGTCGCAGTTGCTCGACCAGATCAAGCCGACGCTGCCGGTGCTGCTCGCCAACCTCACCACCGTCGGGCAGATCGGCGTGACTTATCACGCGTCACTCGAGCAGGTGTTGGTGCTGCTGCCGCCCTTCACCGCCGCCATCCAGTCGTTCAACGGGACGAAGTCCACCGACGGATTGGCCACAGGCGCCTTCAATCTCGTCATCAGCGACCCACCGGAATGCACGGTCGGGTTTCTGCCCCCGAGCCAGTGGCGTTCCCCCGCCGACACCCGCATCGTCGACACACCCGACGGGTTGTACTGCAAGCTCCCGCAGGATTCACCCATCGCGGTGCGCGGCGCCCGCAACTACCCGTGCATGGGGCAGCCCGGAAAGCGCGCCCCGACGGTCGAAATCTGTGAGAGCGACAAGCCTTTCGAGCCGCTGGCGATGCGGCAGCACGTGTTCGGCACCTACCCGCTGGACCCGAACCTGATCGCCCAGGGGATCCCGCCCGACGACCGGATGAACTTCAACCGGGACAGAATCTTCGGGCCCGTCGACGGAACGCCCATGCCTCCCGGCGCGGTGCCGAGGGGTACGCCGCCGGCGGCCGGACCGCCGAACCCGCTCAGCCCGGCGGCGACGATGGGTGACGTGTCGCCGCTGGCGCCAGTCGATGTTCCCGCTCCCCAGACCGGGTCCCTGGCCGCAGCGCCACAGGTGGCGCCGGGTGGGGCGCCGCAGGTGGCGCCGAGCGGTTTCGGACACACGGAATCTGCGCCCGGCCCGTCGGTCGCGACCGCTCAGTACGATCCGCACACCGGTGGCTACCTCGCCCCTGACGGCCAGATTTACCGTCAGTCGGATCTGGTGACGCCCGCCTCACCCACGATGGCCAAGTCCTGGAAGGACATGTTCGCCACGTAAACCGGTGGGAGGCCGGGCACGAGAACGAAATCAGCCGATCTTGTCCAGCCGGAAGGGCTGATCGATGTACATCGGTGCGTTGGTGCCGCACGCGCCGGAAGGTCCGATCGTGTGATCCCTGCCCACCAACAGCCCCGACCCGGCCGCGACTTCACCGCTGTCAGGGTCCGCGGGATAGACATAGATGTAGTCCTGACCGGTGAATGACGTGCCGTCGGGGCAGGTCTCCCAGTTCGGGATGTCACGCCTGAGGTACCAGCTAACCCCGTCGCTCGTGTGGATCTTCGCCGTCCAGCCTTGGTCGCTGACCACCTGGCCCTTGCAGTCGTAGGCGTTGGAGCACGATGTGGTGATCGTCCAGGTGCTGCGCACCACCGGCTCCTGGTGGTACACCTCTTCGGTTCTGGCCCAGTTGCCGATCACGGTGGCGGTGTAGGTCCCATTGATGGCGCCGTCATAGGCCGATGCGACCGGCGCCGCGCCCACGCCCGCTGCTGCGCTGATGGCTGTCAGCGTGGCTGCTGCCGTCATCGTCATTGAACGCATCGCGTGCTCCTTGACGCGTTAAACATCGCGGTTATCCAACTGGGATTCACAGACTAACATCGGCCGAACTCTGCATGTAGTGGCCTGGGATCGACCGCAGCCGGCGCTCACGCGGCATCGAATTTCTCGATGAGCCACGCACCGTTGATTTTCGTCAGCCCGACCCGCAGGCTGTTCGACGTCTCGACCGGTTGGGGTTTGTCCTTGCTGGCCGTCTTCTGCCTGACCAGCACCAGCACGACGGCCGAACCCGGATGGAGATCGGACACCGCGGCCTTGACCACGGTGACGGTGGTGGTGACCTGGCCGCGCTGCGCCGACGGGCCCACGATCTGGTCTGCGAACCGCTGGTAGTAGGGGAGATAGCTCTCGGCGAGCCGGGACTTGGCGTTGGCGAAGTCGCGGTCCAGGGTGGCTGGCGAGTAGGCCAGCAAGGCCACCGTGCCTTCGCTGGCCGCCTTGACGACCTGGCGCGCCACCTCCTTGTCGGTCTGCAGGTCCGGCCGATAGATCAGGAAGAAATAGCCGGCGGCGAACCCGGTCGCCACAACGAGCAGGACGGTCAACAGAATTGGGCGCCACATCGACCGGCTATGACGCATCCAACGCAGCAGGACGCTCACGGGACGAACTCGACTCTCGAGATTTTGGGTTGGCCGCCATCCCGTTGGACCGTGACGACGAGCCGCAGCGACCGTGTTTCCGGCTTGGCCTGACCGGGCCGGCTGAACTCGGTTCTCGCCACGAGCAGCACCACCGCCGAATCCTCGGTCGCGGACTCCACGGCGTCTGCCGTCACGGTGCCCTTGGAGGTGACGTTGGACTGCTGCAGCGCCGTGATGGCCTTCTCGGCCCCCATCAGGATGCCGGCCTTGAACAGCCCGGTGGTGTCGTCGGCGAAACGCTGCATCTCGTCCCTCGCCTTGTCCGGATCCATCGACATCATCGTCAGCACGGCGTTGCGGGCCGCCGTGGCGAACTCCGCTGTGTGCCGGCGCTGCTGCAGCACCTCGCGATGGTGCCACGCCACATAACCGCTGGTCGTAAGGGCGGCACCGATGATGAGGATCGCTGCGGTGACGGCCAGGGCCCGACGACTCGGGCGATGCGGCCTCCACCGGGCTGACGGCATCGCGGCCGTCTGCGCGCCGGTGCCGGAGTCGCTCGACGCCGCGTCGGCCAGTTGGCGCAGCCGGTCCGCTCGGGCACGGGCAGCCTGGGCTCGATCCTCTGCCAGGGCGAGTTCGTGTGCGTCGCCGGGCATCGATCACCTCCTCCCGACCTGCAGGAAACAGGCGCGGTATCGCCCCCAGGGTATTCCCAGCCGCGGCGCCGCTGTGGCACAGTATGGTCGTGCGATTCATCGTGGCGGCGATCGCCCTGCTGATGGCCCTTGGCCTGCCGGTGGCGCCGCGCGCCGCCGCCGCGCCGGTCAACTGCGATTACCCGGACTGCACTCCGGGCATCATCCCGCACAGGGTGCTCGGTGCGCCCTGTGACAACACCACCTACTACGCGTTCGGGACCGCCGATTACGACGTGTCTTTTGCCACGCAACCGGGACGGTTGATGTTCTGCGGGTCGCCCAGGAGGTATGAGCCGCGGTGGTTCCGGTCGCCGCCGATGGCCGGCGTCAAGGATGAGAACTCGTTGTGCACTACCTACCCGGAGTACTACGTTGCGCAGTCGCCCGACGGCCTGTTCCTGGTCTGCAACGCCCACGACGGCGACCAGTACTGGGAGCGCGGCGACACGTAGACGCCCCCTGCGCCCGGACAGGTCTGGGCGGGGTACAGCTAGGGCCGGTTGTTGATGATCACGGGCCAGTTCTGGAAGGGGCTGGGGCCGAAGTAGTCGGCGTTGTGAATGGTGCCGTCCATGTCGCGATGGTGCGCGTCGTGGCAGGTGGTCGGGGCCCATTGAGGCCCCCAGTCGGCACTGAAGGGCTGACCCGGACACCAGTGGTATCCCACGAACGGCCAGGGCGGATCGTCGGCGCGCGCGGTGGTCACCGCGCCCGCGCCGGCCAATCCGACTCCGGCGGACACCATGATCGCCGTGGCAGCCAACCGCGCGACTGAGTTCATGGAAAAACCGTACCCGACCCCAACCCCGCGGCACAGGACATGGGTGCCTCAGCTGCGTTGCGCGAAGGTCGTGAAGGTCGTGAAAAGGAGGTGCAGTTCGTGCAGCCCGCGCAGGATGTAGGTCGGTTCGTAGGCGTAGCGGCGATCGCCCGCCGGCCCGTGCTCGGTCTCGTCGATGGCGATGTCGGTCATGCGGCTCAGGATGCGTTCGAAAGAGACCCGGCCCTCGACCCGGGCCAGCGGTCCGCCTGGGCAGGAGTGCACTCCGCGGGCGAAGGCCATGTGTTCGCGGACGTTGGGCCGGTCGAGGCGGAACTCGTGCGGGTCGTCGAACCGGCGCGGATCGCGGTTGGCGGCCCCCCGGCAGCACCATGACGATGGTGCCGGCCTCCACCTCGAGACCACCCAGCGTGGTTTTCCTGCGGGCCAGACGGGAGTCGCTTTTGACCGGGCTGTCCAACCGCAACGATTCCTCGATGAAGTTCGGGATCAGGCTGCGGTCCGCCCGCAACGCCTGCTGGATGTCGGGGCGGTCGCCCAACACCCGCATCGATGCGGCGAGCAACTTCGCCGTGGTTTCCTGGCCCGCCGCGAACAGGAAGGTGGCCGACCGGACCACCTCGATCACCTCGGGCGTCGAGCCGTCGGCGTACTTCGCCGTCGCCAGTGACGTCAGGACGTCGTTGCGGGGTTCGCGCCGGCGGTCCTCGATATAGGTGCTGAACTTCTCGTCCAGCCACTCCAGGGGATTGATGCCGATCGACTCGTGGTCGAGCGCCCCGACGCGGGATTCCGGGCGGTCGGCTCCCAGGACAGTTCGGAACTCCTCGCGGTCGTGGTCCGGAACACCGAGGAGGTCGGCGATCACCAGGGTGGCGAAGGGTTTGGTGTATTCGCTGATGAACTCGCATTTGCCGCCTGCGAGGAACTCGTCGAGCTGCCGGTCGGCGAGGCTCCACATGTACTCCTCGTTCTCCTTGAGCCGGCTCGGGGTGAGCAACCGGCTCAGGATCGACCGTGCGCGGGTGTGGTCCGGCGGGTCCATGGTGATCATGTGTTCGTTCATCGGAAATTGGTCGCGGTGGGCGTCGATCTCAGCGGTGATGTCGTCGCCGTCGGGGCGAAAGGGCAGCGGCGGGAACGGCCCGCCGAGGGCGACGATGTTGGAGAACGTGTCGGCGTCCTTGTAGACCTCGGTGGCTTCGTCATACCCGGTGACGGCGACGACCCCGTAGTGGGGCAGCCGGAGCACGGGGTTTTGGCTGCGTAGGTAATCGAAGTAGGGGTTCGGATCGCCGATGAGGGACTGATCGGTGAAGAAGTCGATCGAATCGAAGATGGTCATGTCGTTGTCGCTGCCGTGTGTTGCCACCAGGATGGGTGGTTCACCAGGTGCGCAACGAGCAGAGCGCGCCCGTGGACCCGACCTTGGACACCACGACCTTGCCGTCGACGGACAGGTCGCACTGAATGCCCGGCGTTCCCGGTTCCCGGCCCATGGTGACGGTGACCATCGCCCACTGATCGGGGTTCAGCAGATTCACCGGCTGAACCCAGGGCTTACCCGGAGCTACGTCGGCGTGGACCTGCGGAGTGAAGACATACGGGTCGTGGCTGTAGTCGGAGTAGAGCGTCGGATCCTGATCCTGGTAGAAGATGTCGACGTAGGCCGGGCTCTGTGTGGTGACGATGTAGACGACCTGATGCCAGGCCGGGTCGGCCTGCGCCGGCCCAGCGCTCGCGAGCAGGCCCGCGCCCGCCACCAACAACGCCGCGGCCGAGGCGATCGCGCTCTTCGTTCTGCTCATGACGCTCCTCCGGATGCCGGGCGCGAACTGGCGGTGCGGTTCAAGACCCGCTCTGCGGCCCGCCAGTGGGCGTCGGCAACCCACAGCCGTGCAAAGGATGCTATCGCCTCGTCCGGCGAAGCTCCAGTGAGTACCCGTTTTATCTCGGCCGCGGGGTGGCGGGCCAGCGACGCGGCGATCGACCTCCACCCTTGGTCGAACGCGGCGCGGGGAATGACCTTGTCGACCAGGCCGACACGTTCGGCCTCGACGGCGTCCAGGGCGGTTCCGGTGCCGGCCAGCAGCAGCGCCCTGCCCGTGCCGACGATCGCGGCCAGTCGTTCGGCACCGCCCCAGGCAGGCATGATCTCCAGGGTCACCTGGTTGAAGGCGATCGTGATGTCATCGGCGGCGATCCGGATATCGGCGGCGACGGCGATCTCGGCGCCGCCGCCCAGGGCGTGACCGTTGAGTGCGGCGATCACCGGCGCGGGGAAGTGTGCGAGCTGATCGCAGATCGACCGCATCCGCCGCGCCATCGCCGCGGCGTCCTCCTCGGTCCGCAGGGAGCTCAGCTCCTTGAGGTCGCCGCCCGATACGAAAGCCCGGTCCCCGGCGCCTGTGATGACGAGTGCTCGGGCGCCTGCCGCCGCGTCGAGGGCATTCTCCAGTTGCCCCATGGTCTCGGGGGCGATGGCGTTGCGGGCGTGGGGACGGTCGATGGTCAGCACCGCCAGCCCGTCCTCGAATTCGAGGTCCACCATGGGTCGTCGCTCCTCGGGCGAAAATGCCGATA
Source organism: uncultured Mycobacteriaceae bacterium (assembly GCA_903927745.1). Classification (GTDB taxonomy): domain Bacteria; phylum Actinomycetota; class Actinomycetes; order Mycobacteriales; family Mycobacteriaceae; genus Mycobacterium. Next base: position 10,666 of record CAIYOH010000193.1, on the reverse strand, counting down.
TTGGCATTCTCCCTGCGGGAGAATAACATCGTCGCAGCAGGCCCGGAGCTTGCGCACGAAGGATCGAGGTCGCTCATGTACCAGCGCACCGTTGTCGTTGTCGCCGCGGCTCTCGCCATCGTCGGCCTCGGCGCCTGCAGCCCCAAGCCGCAGACCCCGCTCTCCAGCACGGCGTCGGTGACCGTCGACGGCAACGACGCGAAGATCAACGTCGTCAAGTGCTCTGCCCAGGAGTGGTACCGCACGATCGTGATCGGCGGCAACTTCGCGGGCGCCAAAGTCGTCATCGACGGACGCGCTGAGCCGCCGAGTGCGCAGTCCGTCCGCATCCAGAACCTGGGCGGCTTCACCGGCATGTACTCCAAAGACGACGGCGGGGACGCCACCCTGAGCGTCAGCGGCGACAAGGTCACAATCACCGGCACCGCCCACGGCTACAAGTCAGCCACGCCCGCCGAACCGGCCACCGCGGCGTTCGCAATCACCGCCACCTGTTGACGGTTGCGGCGCGCGCTCGACGAGAATAATATTCTCGTAAATCGTGAAGGAGGATTTCATGGGGCAGTTGTCGCATCGGGTCGAGGTCCCGTTCCCGCTTTTCGACGCGGACAATCATCTCTACGAGCCGCCAGAGGCGATGACGAAGTTTCTGCCTAAGGAGTACAAGGACTACGTCCAGTACGTTCAGGTCAACGGGCGCACCAAGATTGCGATCCGCGGCCAGATCAGTAATTACATTCCCAACCCCACCTTCGAGGTCGTCGCCCGGCCGGGCGCCTGGGAGGAATACTTCAAGTACGGCAACCCGGAGGGCAAGAGCAAGCGTGAGCTGTTCGGTGAGCCGATGCGCGCGATCCCGGCGTTCTTCGAGCCCGGCCCGCGCCTGGAGCAGATGAACGAGCTGGGCTTGGACCGCACCCTGATGTTCCCGACGCTGGCCAGCGTGCTCGAGGAGCGACTGCGCGACGACCCGGTCGCCATCCACGTCCTCATCCACGCTCTGAACCAGTGGCTCGATGAGGTCTGGGGATTCAACTACCAGAACCGGATCTTCACCACCCCGGTCATCACCCTGCCGATCGTCGAGAAGGCGATCGAGGAACTGGAGTGGGTGGTCAAGCGCGGTGCGCGGTGCATCCTGGTGCGCCCGGCTCCGGTCGCCGGATTCCGGGGGCCCCGGTCGTTCGCGCTACCCGAGTTCGACCCGTTCTGGGAGCGGGTCGTCGAGTACGACCTGCTGGTCGGCATGCACTCCAGCGACAGTGGCTACTCCCGGTACACCTCCGAGTGGGACGGAGCCGAGCGGGAGATGTTGCCGTTCCAAACCAATGCGATGGGCATCCTCAACGAGTGGCGGCCGATCCAGGACTCGGTGGCGTCGTGGGCGATCCACGGCGGGCTCTACCGCCATCCCAAGCTGAAGGTGGCGATCGTCGAGGCCGGCTCGAAGTGGATGTTCCCGCTGCTGGAGGGTCTGGCCGAGGTCTACCGGAAGGCCCCGGAGGCTTTCCCGAGCGACCCCGTCGAGCTCATCAAGAACCGCATCCACGTCAGCCCGTTCTACGAGGACGGGATCGACGATCTGGTCAGCCTCGTCGGTGTGGACCAGGTGCTGTACGGCTCGGACTGGCCGCATCCCGAAGGGCTGGCGGAACCCACCTACTACATCAGCGCGTTGTCGAAGCTGTCCGCGGAGGACCAGGCAAAGATCATGGGCGGCAACCTCTCCCGGCTCATCACCGCGTGACACGCGTCAGGTGAAGGCCACCGGCACGGTGATCAACGACCTCGTGCGGTAGGCCTGCGGTCCGGTATATCCGCCGGGAGGCGGTGGTAACGTGGCCCGCGGCGGGCCTTCGTGGCCGGAAGGGCAAGCGGTTGAGGAGTTTGACACGTTGAGCGACGGGGAGACTCCGGCGACCCCCGCCGACATGAGATCGCTGGCTGATCAGGCCGAGGCCGAGGCCGCGGAGGCGGAGGCTCTCGCCGCCGCCGCCCGCGCCCGGGCCCGCGCCATCGGATTGCGACGCGAGGCCGAGCTGGTCGAAGCCCGCAGTGCCGAGGCTGCGGTCGGGGAGATCGCCGCCGACACGGCACCGGACACCGCCGAGGTGAGTGAGGCCGCGACTGACGCAGCCGCGACTGACGCAGCCGCGACTGAAGCAGCTGACACCGAAGCGGTCGACACCGGGGCAGCCGACACCGAAGCGGTCGACACCGAAGCGGTCGACACCGGGGCAGCCGACACCGAAGCGGTCGACACCGGCACCGCACTGGCTCCCGTGGCGCCGCGACGTTGGGGCCGCGTCGCGGGCCGTCTCGGCCGCCCGACGTGGTCGACGCTGGCCACCGCGCTCGCCGCCGCCGTGATTCTCGGCGCGCTCGCTGGCAGCGGCTACATGATCAAGGCGCACCGCGACGCCGTGCGGCAGCGTCAGCTCACGGCCGAATTCGATGCCGCGGCACGCCAGGGCGTCGTGACGTTGACGACGCTGGACTTCAACCACGCCAAGCCCGATGTGCAGCGCATCCTCGATAACTCCACCGGTACGTTCAAGGACGATTTCGCGAAGACGGCGAATGACTTCACTAAAGTTGTCGAGCAATCGAAGGTGACCTCCCAGGGCAGCATCGCGGAATCCGCAGTCGACCGCGACACGGTGACCGAGAACTCCGCCGTGGTGCTGGTGGCCTCCACGCAGGAGGTCACGAACGCGGCCGGCGCCAAGAAGGATCCGCGTACCTACCGGCTGATCGTGACGGTCAGCCGCGACGGCGGTCAGATCAAGATCGCGAAAGTTGAGTTCGTGCCGTGACCGCAGACGAAACCCCGCCCGGCGAAACTGCCGAAGCCGCCGAAACAGCGGAAGCCGCCGAGACCGCGCACGCCACCGAAACGGCCGAAGCCGAAACAGCGGAAGCCGAGAAGTCCGAGGCCCTCGAACCGGCCGAGGGCATCGACGCCACCGCTAAGGCACCCGGCCGGCTCGGGCGGGTCGCCGCACAGGCGAAGCAGCGGCTGTCCGGCAACGTCCTCGTCGCCGCGCTGGCGGTCCTGCTGGGCGCCTCGTTGACCCTGCTGGGCATCCTCTACTGGGTTCTGTGGCGCCCGGACGAGGCGACCGACGCCGACGCCGCGAAGTCGGCGGTCGCGGCCGCCAGCGAGGGAACGGTCGCTGTCCTGTCGTACTCCCCCGAGACTGTCGATCAGAACGTCACCACCGCGAAGTCCCACCTGACCGGCGACTTCCTGAAGTACTACGACGAGTTCACCAAGGCCGTCGTCGTCCCCGCGGCCAAACAGAAGTCGATCAAGTCAACCGCGGTGGTGTTGCGCGCCGCCGTGTCGGAGCTGCGTCCGGACTCGGCGAAATTGTTGCTGTTCGTCAACCAGAGCACGCTGAGTAAGGAACGGCCTCAGCCGTCGTTCACGAACAGCAGCGTAGCGGTCACGCTGACGAAAACTGATGGAGTGTGGCTGATTTCGGGATTCACTCCGCTGTAGCCTTGCGGGCCCCGTCCGGAGATAGAGAGCCGACGAGTTCGGCGAGCAGCGGGGGAACATCGAGCCGCGGCAGCACCACCTCGACAAAGACCATGCCGTCCCGATGCTCCGCAGCCGCGGTCAGCGCCTCGTCGAGTTCGCCGTAGGTCTGCGCCCGGAACGCCAGATGATTGGTCACTCCCAATGCGGCGGGGAGATCGGTCCACTTCCACCTGGCGATGTCGTTGTAGGGTGCCGTCTCGCCATGGATCGCCCGTTCGACGGTGTAGCCGTCGTTATTGACCACCACGATCACCGGCGACAAGCCCTCGCGGGAGAAGGTGCCGAGCTCCGAGATGGTGAGTTGCGCGGCCCCGTCGCCGATCAGCAGCACCGTCCGGCGGTCGGGGTGCGCCACCGCGGCGCCGACCGCGGCGGGCAACGTGTAACCGATTGAGCCCCAGAGCGGTTGACCGACGAACGTGACCCCGCGCGGCAACCGGTGATCCGCCATCCCGTAGAACGACGTTCCCTGATCGGCGAGGACAACATTGCCCGGTGTCAGCGCCGCGCACAGTCGGTCCCAGAGCATCCGCTGGGACAGCGGCTGATCGGGTGGTGGGGGCGGTGGCAACGCCGCGGCCGGCGGCGCCACGACGGGCGGCGACGTGATCCCGCGCCGCACCATGATGGAGGCCAGTGCGTCGAGGGCGGCGGCCATATCCAGCGGCGCGAAGACCTCGCCGGCCACGGTGCTCTGGTATTGCCCGATGTCGATAGTGCGGGCCGGGTCGATCCGTTGACTGAAGAAGCCGCTGACCATGTCGGTGAACACCACCCCCGCCGTGACCAGCACCGGCGCCTGCTCGATCGCTATGCGCACGGATTCGGTGCTGGCCGCGCCCGCGTAGATGCCCAGGAAGTTCGGCGAGCTCTCGTCGAGCATGCTCTTTCCCCACATCAATGTGGCGTGCGGCACCACGTCGGCCGCCAACAGTGCCTCGAGTTCGTTGACGGCCTGCAGGCGATGGACCATCAAGTCGGCCAGCACCGTCAGCCGGTGGTCGGCGACGAGTGCGGCGGCGGCGTCGGCGAACATGGCCAGGGCGCTGGGGCTGGTGTCGCCGGGGTAGCGGGGCAGCGGCACGCCGGGTGGTTCGGTGGGAAACTGCGCGACGTCGGTCGACATCAGGATGTATCCGGGCCGCTTCTGCTCACGGACCTCGCTGAGCACCCGGTCGATCTCGCGTCGCGCAGTTGCCGGCATGAGATTCGACTGAGCACAGGTGATTTCACGGCTGACGCGCAGGAAATGCTCGAAGTCGCCGTCGCCCAGGGAATGGTGCAGAGCCCGGCGGGTGCCCTGCGCATCCTTCGAGGGGCCGCCCACGATGTGCACCACGGGCACGTTTTCGGCGTAGCTGCCCGCGATCGCATTAGCCGCCGACAGTTCACCAACCCCGAATGTGGTCACCAACGCCGACATCCCCCGCAACCGGCCGTACCCGTCGGCGGCGTAGCCTGCGTTCAGCTCGTTGGCGTTGCCCACCCAACGGATCGCCGGGTGGGCGACGATGTGGTCGAGGAACTCCAGGTTGTAGTCCCCGGGGACGCCGAAGATCTCGGTGACGCCGAGCTCGGCCAGGCGGTCCAGAAGGTAGTCGCCGACGGTGTACGCGGGGTCGGGTTCGATCACACGCACGACGGTACGCCCGGTGGAAACCATTCCCGATAGGGCGCAGCCGCGTTATGGTCCCAGCCATGGCCGTCAAGGAATCCCGCGAAGTCGTCATCGAAGCAAGTCCCCAGCAGATCCTCGACGTCGTCGCCGACGTCGAGTCGATGCCCGAGTGGTCGTCCATCCATCAGGGCGCCGAGGTGCTCGACCGCGACGCGAGCGGCCGGCCGCGGCGGGCCCGGATGAAGGTCAAGACGGCCGGCGTGACGGACGAGATCGTGCTCGCCTACACCTGGCGCGACGACGGCGTCACGTGGACGCAGGAAAGCGGGAAGGCCTCGCGTAACCAGGAAGGCAGCTACACACTCACCCCGGAGGGCGGCAAGACCCGGGCGACGTTCAACCTGGCGCTCGATCCGCTCGTGCCGCTGCCGGGTTTCGTGATGAAACGGGCCATCAAGGGCGTGATGGAGATCAACACTGACGGGCTTCGCGCGCGGGTCCTGAAAGTCATACAGGGGCGATAGGCGCCGTGAGCAGCACGGGCCCGCTGGCCGGAGTGAAGGTCATCGAACTCGGCGGTATCGGGCCGGGGCCGCATGCGGGAATGGTGCTCGCCGACCTCGGGGCCGACGTGGTGCGGGTGCGTCGGCCCGCCGGAGGGATGACGATGCCGGCCGAGGACCGCGACCTGCTGCACCGCGGCAAGCGGACCGTCGACCTGGACATCAAGGCGCAGCCGGGGGCGCTGCTGGATCTCGCCGCCAAGGCGGATGTGCTGCTGGACGGCTTCCGGCCCGGCACCTGCGAACGCCTCGGTATCGGCCCCGATGACTGCTCGGCCGTCAACCCCCGGCTGATCTTCGCGCGGATCACCGGCTGGGGGCAGCACGGCCCGCTGGCGCACACCGCCGGCCACGACATCAACTACCTCTCCCGGACCGGCGCGTTGGCGGCGCTGGGCTACGCCGACCGCCCGCCGCTGCCTCCGCTGAACCTCATCGCCGACTTCGGCGGCGGTTCCATGCTGGTGCTGCTGGGCATCGTGGCCGCCCTGTACGAGCGGGAACGTTCCGGCATGGGACAGGTCATCGACGCGGCGATGGTCGACGGAGTGAGCGTGCTCGCCCAGGTCATGTGGACCATGAAGTCCACCGGGGCGCTGCGCGACCGTCGGGAATCGTTCCTGCTCGACGGGGGTGCCCCGTTCTACCGCTGTTATGAAACCTCGGATGGCAAGTACATGGCCGTCGGCGCCATCGAGCCGCAGTTCTTCGCCGCGCTGCTCAGCGGGCTCGGCCTGGCGCCTGACCAGGTGCCCGGTCAACTCGATATCGCCTCCTACCCGCGGATGCGCGAGGTGTTCACCGAGCGTTTCGCCAGCCGCAGCCGCGACGACTGGATCCGGGTGTTCGCGGGCACTGACGCCTGCGTCTCGCCCGTGTTGACCTGGCGCGAGGCCGCCGCTGACGAGCATCTGCGGGCGCGGTCCACGGTCGTCACCGCCCACGGGGTGGACCAGGCGGCGCCCGCGCCGCGATTCTCGCGCACGCCTGCCGGGCCGGTCGGGCGGCCGCCCACGGCGGCGACACCGCTCAGCGAGATCGACTGGTAACCGTCTATTTACGTGTAAACCGCCCCGGTCCGTGGCGGTGTTGCTACGTTGGTGGCAGTGGCCGTAAAAGCATCACGTGAGTTCGTCATCGACGCGTCGCCGGACGCGGTCATGACCGTGCTCCAAGACGTTCGCGCCGTGTCGAGGTGGTCGCCGCTGCACAAGCGTGTCGACGTGATCGACCGTCACCCCGACGGGCGCCCACACCACGTCGCGGCCACCATCAAGGTTTTGGGCCTCACCGACAGGGAAATCCTGGAATACCACTGGGGCCCCGATTGGGTTGTCTACGACGCCCGGGGAACCTCCCAGCAGCACGACCAGCATGTCGAATACACCCTGCGGCCCGAGGGCTCCGGCAAGACGCGTGTGCGTTTCGATCTCACGGTCGAACCGGGACGGCCACTGCCGGGATTCATCGTCAGGCGGGCGAGCGAACACGTCCTGGACGCCGCGGTGACCGGTTTGCGCACGCTGGTCACCGGTGGCGCCGACACCGGCGGCCGCTGACTCAACAGCAGTGGCCATCCAAGCGTCGTCCGACATCGTGATCGACGCGCCCCTGGAAAAGATCATGGAGGCACTGGCCGACCTGGACGCCGTCCCGTCCTGGTCGGCGGTACACAAGCGGATCGAGGTCGTCGACAGACACCCCGACGGGCTGCCGCGGCGGGTCCTTGTGACCATCGCGGTGGCCGGTATCCGCGACACCGAACTGATCGAATACCACTGGGGGCCGGACTGGATGGTGTGGGACGCCAGGAAGACATCCCAGCAGCACGGTCAGCACGGGGAGTACAACCTCACCCGCGAGGGCGAGGACACGACGCGGGTGCGGTTCACCATCACCGTGGAGCTTCGGGTGCCGCTTCCCGGTTTCTGGGTCAGCCGGGCCCGCACGAAAATTCTGCGTTCCGCGCTGGAGGGTCTGCGCGAACGGGTTACGGGCGGAGCGCGTCCAGCCGCCTGATCGCCTCGTCGAGGGTGTCGTCGCTTTTGCAGAAGGTGAAGCGCACCAGATGATTCCACGCCGCAGCCAGCGGACCGGCCGGATCGCAGAACGCCGACATCGGGATGGCGGCCACCCCCACCTTCTCCGGGAGTGCCGCGCAGAATGCGGTGCTATCGCGGTACCCCAGCGGCCGGGGATCGGCGCACAGAAAATACGCACCGGCGCTGTCGTGGACGTCGAATCCGATCCCGGTCAGCCCGGCGGACAGCCGATCGCGTCGGGCCTGCAGGGAGTCGCGCAGTGCGGCGACCCAGGCGTCCTCGGTGTCGAGCGCGAGGGCCACGGCGGGCTGGAAAGGCGCACCCCCGACGTAGCTCAGATACTGCTTGGCCGCGCGGACCCCGGCGATGAGAGGCGCCGGGCCGCAGGCCCATCCGATCTTCCAGCCGGTGCAGTTGAACATCTTGGCCGCGCTGGAGACGGTGAGGGTGCGCTCGGCCATGCCCTCGAAACCGGCCAGGGGCAGGTGTGGGTGACCGTGGGGGGAGTCAAACACCAGATGTTCGTAGACCTCGTCGGTGATCACCAGGAGGTCGGCGGACACGGCGATCTCCGCGATGGCGGCCAGGGCGGTGGCGCTGAGCACCGTGCCGGTCGGGTTGTGTGGCGAGTTGACGATCAGCGCGCGGGTGCGGGGCGTCACCGCCCGGCGTAGCGCGTCGGCGTCGAGGGCGAAGCCGCGGCCGTCGGCGACCATCGGCACGGCCACCCGGTGCGCGCCGGCCATCGCCACCACCGGCGAATAGGAGTCGTAGAAGGGTTCGATCAGCAGCACCTCCGAGCCCGGCTCGACCAGGCCGATCACCGCCGCGGCGATGGCCTCGGTGGCCCCGACCGTCACCAGCACCTCGGTGTCGGGGTCGTAGTCGATGCCGTAGTGCCGTTTGCGCTGGGCGGCGATCGCCTCTCGCAGCGGCGCGATTCCCATACCCGGGGGGTACTGGTTGGTGCCGGCGGCGATGGCGTCGCGCGCCGCCTTCAGCATCGACGGCGGTCCATCCTCGTCGGGGAATCCCTGGCCGAGGTTCACCGCGCCGACGCGGGCGGCCAGGGCCGACATCTCGGCGAACACGGTGGTCGCGTAGGGCCGCAGTCTCGACACCGTCATGGTGGTGCAGCTTAAGCGGTGCCGTGGCCCCGGCTATCTCGTGTCCTGCTCAACTCGAGCAGCCGAGGATCACCGCAGTAGCGCGATCCCGACGACCATCGCCAGCATCACGAATGCCGGCACCCACTTGATCGGAGGGTCCTTGACTTTCGCATGCATCGCCAAGGCCCCGACCATCAGTCCGGCGACAATCAGCGCGGCTGGCAGAACCACCTGCGGTACCCAGATACCGACGATCAGCAACACCGCGGACACGATCTTGGATGCGCCGACCGCGTAGAAGGTCCAACTGGGAAGGCCATAGGCGTCAAATTCTTCTCGGAGTGTCTGCGATGAACCTCCCCGAAACGATGTTGCTGACCGGGCACGTACCACCCACACATTGATGAGCCCGAGTCCGGCGATGACCTGGAGAATGATGGAGACTGTTGAAGATGACATCTGATGCCCTCGCTGTAGGGTTACGGTCAATGAAAGCCACTGTGACGGGCCAATGACTGCGTGAATCTTCTCTATCAAATCCTCAAGCCGCTATCGGCTGTCCTCTTTCTCTACTACGGCTTCAGTGTTCTGTTCACCGACGCGATGGTGTCGGAGTTCGAACAATTCGGTCTACCCGACTGGCGCAAACTCACCGGTGTCCTCGAATTGCTCGGTGCGGCGGGACTCGTCGTGGGCTACCTCATACCGCCACTGACGGTCGCCGCTTCAGGGGGCTTAGCTCTGCTGATGGCCCTCGGCCTTGTCGTCCGTTATCGATCCAAGTCGTCGCTGCAGGACTCCGTCGCCGCGTTCTTGATGCTAGTGATAAACCTCTTCGTCTGTCTATTCGCGGCCGGGCTTGTCCCGTAACGCTGAGTTGACTGCAGGGGTCTACATGGCCGCGATCACGGTCAACACCTACTCGGTCGCCGCCGCCGCCACCTCGGTGGTCGAGCGTCGGCTACGTCACCGTCCCCGGTAGCCCGTTCTGCCCGTCGAAGGGCCCAGGGAAGAGCCTCCCCACGATGCCGCGGGTTCCGCCGGTTCCACCGGAACCCGGGCTGCCGCCCGAACCGACATCCCCACCGTTTCCACCGTCACCGCCTGCACCGAGGAGTACCGCGTTGCCGCCGTCCCCGCCGTTACCACCGGCCCCTTGAGCGCTGAATCCGCCGGCTCCACCTCTGCCGCCGTTACCGATCAGCGCGGACGCCCCGCCGCCGCCGCCATGCCCGCCGCTGCCCAACGTGCCAGCACCCCCGTTGCCGCCGCCACCGCCGCCACCGATTCCCCAGCCGTGCCCTCCGGCTCCCCCAACGCCGCCGCTGCTACCGCCGGCACCCCCCGCACCGCCGGAACCGGCACTGCCAAGCAGGATCGCGCCGTTGCTGCCGGCCCCGCCGGCGCCACCGATACCGCCGACGCCCGGCCCGCCTGCCCCACCTGCACCGCCTGCACCGCTCGGGCCGCCGAAAATCGCCGGCAGGGACCAGAACACGGCCTGCCCGCCATCCCCACCGGCTCCGCCGAGGCCCCCGGTGGGTGCGCTGCTGGATCCGCCGGCACCGCCGTCGCCGGCGTTTCCGATCAACCCGGCAAGCCCACCGCGCCCTCCGGCACCGCCGTTCCCAGTCACGCTGTAGCCGCCGGCGCCGCCGCCGCCGCCGTTACCGATTATCGGGCTGACCACACCGTGACCGCCGCCCCCGCCGGTGGCGCTGTCACTGGCGCCGCCGGCCCCGCCGAGGCCGCCGGCGCCGATCAGGAGGCCACCTTGCCCCCCGGTG
>CAIYOH010000192.1 GCA_903927745.1 uncultured Mycobacteriaceae bacterium | reverse complement strand
CGACGATCAGCACCAACGAGATCCCAGCCAGCCCGGCGCGCACCGCGCCGAAGGCATCGACGAAGACGGAGAACAACCACGGCGCGATGAAGGAAGCCGCCCGCCCGGTCATCGTGTAGAGGCCGAAGACGACCCCTTCTCGGCCGTGTTTCGCCATGTGCAGCAACAAGGCTCGCGACGACGCCTGCGCGGGCCCGACGAACAGGGCCAGCAGCAACCCGCACACCCAGAAGGCCCGGGGGCCCGACAGCGCCATCATGCTGAGCCCCGCAATGATGATCACGGTCAGGGACCCCATGATCACCGGCTTCGAACCGATCCGGTGGTCGACCAACCCGCCCAGCAACGCCCCCACCGCGGCCACCACGCTGGCGGCCACCCCGAAGATCAGCACGTCGCCCTGGGAGATCCCGTAGACGTTGACGCCCAGCACGGCGCCGAAGGCGAAGATCCCCGCCATCCCGTCCCGGAAGATCGCGCTGGTGGCGAGGAAATACACCAGGTTTCGATCGCGGCGCCATTCCGCGGACAGCTCCGACCAGAGCCGACGGTACCCGCCGAGCAGGCTCGTCTGGTGCGGCGCTGCGTGGTCCAGCCCTGGGTCGGTCCCCCGGAGGCGGTGCGCCACGAACAGCAACGGCAGGGCCAGCACCGCGAACCACGCGGCGGCCAGCAACATCGCCTCGCGGACGTTGAGCCCGTCGGCGACGGGCACCCGCAGCAGGCCACGCTCCGGGCCGTGGCCGGAAATGAAGCCCACGTAGATCAACACCAGCAGCATGACGCTGCCCAGGTACCCGGCCGCCGAGCCCAGTCCGGAAATCCTGCCCGCCGTGCGCGGCGTGGAGAGCTGCCGCAGCATCGCGTTGTACGGGACGCTGGCCAGGTCGCCTGCGGCCACCACCGCCCCGAGCAGCACTAGGCCGGCCGCCAGGTAGCCCGGGGTGTCGTGGATGGCATACATCAGGCACGTCACCGTGACCGCGACGCCGGTCAGGACACTCAGCGCCAGCCGCCGTCGATGAGCGGACTCCACCCACACTCCCATGGCCGGCGCCAGCAGCGCGACAACCAACCCGGTGATGGCGCCCGCGCGGCCCAGCCAGCTGGCCGGAGTCGTGGGGCCCGGCAGGCCCGCCCCCACGCTGCTCGTCAGGTAGACGGAGAAGACGAAGGTGCCCACGATCGCGGTCAAGCCGATAGCGCCGGACTCCCACAGGGCCCACGCGAACACGCTGGACCGCGCCGGCTGATCTCGCACCCGCCGACTCTAGCGCCCCACCCGTTTACCATGGGCCCCATGCCGATCCCCGCCCCCAGCCCCGACGCGCGCGCCGTGGTGACCGGGGCGTCGCAGAACATCGGCCAGGCGCTGGCCACCGAGCTCGCCGCCCGCGGGCACAGCCTGATCGTCACCGCGCGCCGCGAGGACCTGCTCAGCGACCTCGCGGCACGCCTGACCCAGCGCTATGGCGTCACCGTCGACGTGCGCCCCGCCGACCTGGCCGACCCGGGCGACCGGGCCGCGCTGTGCGATGAACTGGCCGGGCTGCCCATCTCGATCCTGTGCGCCAACGCGGGCACCGCGACCTTCGGCCCGGTCGCGGGCCTGGACCCTGCGGGCGAGAAGGCTGAGGTACAACTCAACGTCCTCGGGGTGCACGACCTGACGCTGGCGGTGCTGCCCGGCATGATCGACCGCGGGGCCGGCGGGATCCTGATCTCGGGCTCGGCGGCGGGCAATTCACCCATCCCGTACAACGCCACGTACGCGGCCACCAAGGCATTCGTCAACACCTTCAGCGAGTCGCTGCGCGGGGAGGTGCGTGATCGCGGGGTGCACGTGACGGTGCTCGCGCCGGGCCCGGTGCGCACCGACCTCCCCGCCGAGGCTGAGGCCTCGTTGGTGGAGAGGCTGGTGCCGGACTTCCTGTGGATCTCCACCGAGCACACCGCGAAGGTGTCGCTGGATGCGTTGGCGCGCAACAAGATGCGCGTCGTGCCGGGCCTGACGTCCAAGGCGATGTCGGTCGCGAGCGGTTACGCGCCGCGCGCCATCGTCGCACCGATCGTCGGCAGCTTCTACAAGAAGCTGGGCGGTTAGGCCGGGGGCTGGGCGGGCAGCCGCTACCGGCGGCGTCCGCCGAACATGCCCTTGACGGCCTCGCGCACACCGGTGTTGATCGCGCTTCGCACGGTCGGGTTCTTGAGCACCTGTTCCAAAATGCCGGGACCCTGCGGTTCGACGGGCTCGACAGGCTCGGGCATCGGCGGCAGGTCGAAAGGGTCGGGCATCGGCGGCACGTCGATCCCGTCCGACGGCAGTGGCAGGTCCGGCGTCTCGACGGTCTGCCCGTATGTGGCGTACAGGGGGCTGGCGTGCGCGGCGGCGGAGATCGCGTCATCGCCGATCGAGGCCATCAGCGACCGCGGCACCCGCATCCGGGTCCACGCGACCGGCGTCGGCGCGCCCTTTTCGGAGAGCACGGTGACCACCGCCTCGCCGATTCCCAGCGAGGTCAGCGCCGACTCCAGGTCGTAGACGTCGGTCTTCGGGTAGGTGCGGACGGTCCGGCTCAACGCCTTCTGGTCGTCGGGGGTGAAGGCCCGCAGCGCGTGCTGGATTCGCGCGCCCAGCTGGGACAGCACGTCGTTGGGAATGTCGGTGGGCAGCTGGGTGCAGAAGAACACGCCCACGCCCTTGGAGCGGATCAGCTTGACGGTCTGTTCGACCTGGGAGAGGAAGGCTTTGGAGGCGTCGGTGAACAGCAGGTGCGCCTCGTCGAAGAAGAACACCAGCTTGGGCTTGTCGACGTCACCGATCTCGGGGAGGACCTTGAACAAGTCGGCCAGCACCCACATCAGGAAGGTCGAGAAGATGACCGGGCGCAACGTCTGGCCGGTGAACTCCAGCAGCGAGATGATGCCGTGGCCCTCGGCGTCGACGCGCAGCAGGTCGTTCGGGTCGAACTTCGGCTCGCCGAAGAAGGTGTCGCCGCCCTCCCCGGCGAGGTTCACCAGCGCCCGCAGGATGACACCCGCCGTGGTCGATGACACCCCGCCCAGGTCCTTGAGGTCGGCCTTGCCCGCATCGCTGGTGAGGTGGCTGATGACGCTGCGCAGATTGTCCAGGGTGACCAGGGGCCGGTTCTTCTCGTTGGCCCAGTGGAAGATGAGGCCGAGGGTCGATTCCTGGGTGGCGTTGAGGCCCAACACTTTCGAGAGCAAGACCGGGCCGAAGCTGTCGACGGTGGCCCGCACCGGCACGCCAACACCGCCGGTGCCCAGGGACAGGAACTCCACCGGGAAGGCCGTCGGCGCCCAGTCGTCGCCGGTGTCCTTGACGCGTGCGGCGGTCTTGTCGTTGCCCTCCCCCGCCCGGGCCAGACCCGACAGGTCGCCCTTCATATCGGCCATCAGCACCGCCACGCCCGCCGCGCTGAGTTGCTCGGCGATCAGTTGCAGCGTCTTGGTCTTGCCGGTTCCGGTCGCTCCCGCCACCAGCCCGTGCCTGTTGACAGTGGCCAGCGGGATACGCACCTGCGCGGCCGGGTCGGCGACGCCGTCGACGACGACCGTGCCCAACTCCAGGGCCTGGCCGTCGACGGCGTAGCCGCTTGCGATCAGCTGCGCGGACCCACTGGGCGCTGATTCGGTGGTCATCGTGATAGCTCCTCTTCCTCCAATGGCTGGCCCCGCTTCGGCACCGATCACACTACTTGTCGGGGAAAGAGACGGCATCACTGAACTGGGGGCCTTACCGGGGGCTTAGTCTGGTCGCCGTGCGCGAAGAATTGGTGTGGATCGACTGCGAGATGACCGGACTGGACCTTGGTTCGGACAGGCTGATCGAAATCGCGGCGCTGGTCACCGACGCCGAGTTGAACATCCTCGGCGACGGGGTCGACGTGGTGATCCACGCCGACGACGCGGCGCTGTCGTCGATGGTCGACGTGGTGGCCACCATGCACGCCCGCTCGGGGCTGACCGACGAGGTGCGGGCGTCCACCGTCGACCTCGCGACCGCCGAGGCCATGGTGATGGACTACATCACGACGCACGTCACCCAGCCCAGGACCGCGCCGCTGGCCGGCAACTCGATCGCCACCGACCGGTCGTTCCTCGCCCGCGACATGCCCACTCTCGACGCGTTTCTGCACTATCGGATGATCGACGTCAGCTCCATCAAGGAACTCTGCCGGCGCTGGTATCCGCGGATTTACTACGGCCAGCCCGCGAAGGGACTCGCCCACCGGGCCCTGGCCGACATCCGCGAATCCATCCGCGAGCTGGCCTACTACCGGCAAACCGCGTTCGTTACCCCACCCGGGCCGTCGACCAGCGACATCGAGGCGGTCGCCACAGCGCTCAGCGCCGCTGGCGACGCGACCGGCAGGAGTGATTCGGCCGTCGGGCCATCGACCGTCTAATATCGGACATGCCGCTAGGCGGCCCCGACCCCGGGGCCTGCTCGCGGACGTGGTGAGTGTAGTTCAGTCGGTAGAGCACCAGGTTGTGATCCTGGAAGTCGCGGGTTCGAGCCCCGTCACTCACCCCACAGGTCAGAGGGTTTTGTCGTCGCCTGGACGTCGTCTAGACGTACCCTGAAAGTCCCCTCGTCCGCCCCATGCGGTCGACGTGTTCCCGTCTCCATGAAGATCACTCGTACTAAGAGTTTTAGTAGTCGATAGATCTTCGAAATACTGTACGATTTCGACATCAAATCTAAACCGGTCGTATCACCGTGAGGTCTGAGTCGACGAGGCAGAAGATCCTCGACTCATCCGTCGAGTTGTTCGGTGAACGCGGCTTTGGCAGCACCGGGATAGTTGACATCGTTGAACGGGCCGGGTTGACCAAGGGCGCCTTTTACCATCACTTCGCCACCAAGGAAGCCGCGGCAGCGGCAATCATTAATGACGCCAACAGCTTGATCAACGCCGCCATGATCACCGTTCTCACAACCCCATCGCACGCGCTCGAGAAGCTGATCACTGCCGCCTTCGTCGTGACCAACCTGAACGAGAATGACCAGCTGGTTAAGGTCGGGAACCTGCTTCGGCAGTCCTTGATCCATGTCAGCCCCGCCGCGGCGGACAGCTTCAACACCGCTGGCCGGGGGGAAATGCTTGTCCATGCGTTCATGGAGGCCGCCGCGGAAGGCGATCTACGCGACGACGTCGACCCGGAAGCCGTCGGGTACGTCGCGTGGGCTTCGATGCTGGGCTCCCGCATGCTGGCACACGCCACCGGAGCGAACGCGTTCGATGCGGTGGAACGGGTCTTGCGGGTCGTCCTGGCAGGGGTCGTATCGGAGCAGTCCGCGCCGTATTGCACACAATTCATCACCAGGATGGCGCTGCAGTACGCAAAGCCCGACAAACGCGCCAGCTTGTCGTCGCCCTAACACCCTTCGTGTCCGGCCTCGGCAGAACCCTCAGCATGGAGCCCACTCTCATGTAAGTCGGGTTTCAACTCGACTTGCCGTCGCCGTCATTCACCCCACGGCGAGTCGGGCGTTTCATCGGGTGAACTGCGGGCAGTACGCGTGGATCGCCTGGTTCACCACCAGCACCGCCTGCCATCGCGTCAGCGACGGCGACTTTTTCAGGGTGCCGTCGATATAGGGCTGGACATCCCCGCCGTTGGCGAGGCTGTTGCACAGGTCGGCCGCTTCGGAATCGACCGCGGCCGGGCCTTCGGTGAGGTTCAATCCGCGCCCACCTTGGGTCGCGAGCGTGTCGCCGTGCAGGGAGCGGGTGAATTGGCCGCGGGCGTCGGGCGGAGGCGCCTGGGCGGGCGCTGGTGCCGCCTGCGCGGGAGGCGCCGGATAGGCGGGGGCCGCCGGCGGCGACGGCTTCGCCAACGACCTCGGCGCCGGGGGTGGCGGCTGCTCGATGAGCATGGTGGTCGGCGGAGGCGCGGCCTGCTCTACGGGTGCCGGCCGGATGGTGAAGCGGTCGGGTTCCCGCGGGGTGGTGAGGACCAGGGTCGCCGCGACGCTGACGGCCGCGGCCGCCAGGGCGGTGAGCGCGGCGGGAATCACCCGGCCGTCGATGCGGGGACTCCGAGCCGGCCTGCCCTCGTCCCACGTTTCGTCGGACCAGGCGTAGACAGCCTCGGTGGGCGAAGCCTCGGTGGGCGAAGCCTCGGTGGGCGAAGCATCCAGCGCCTCGGTTTCCCCGACGGCGGCCGGATCGGCGGACGTGTCATCGCTCATACCGTGGTCGTCGCTCATCCCGCCATTGTGACGACGGCTTCTGACAAGATACCGCCGTCGATCCGTACGACCGCGACTCAGGTTTGCGGCGTCAGATACGGGCAGTAGGTCGCCGTCGCGAGTTGGATCATCGAGCTGACCTGCCCGTACGTAACTCCCCTCGCGTCGAGGGTTTCGTGGCTTTGCTGAGCAATGTGGTCTTGCGTCCAACCCCAATACAGGTCGTCGCAGACGAGGTGCGCCATTCCGAGAATTCCCTGATCATGGTCGGGGGGCCACGAGAACCCCAAAGCGCGCAGTTGGGCCAGGTAGACATCATCGGCGATATCGGCGGCCGCAACCGGAGTGCTGACGATCATGGCCACACCGGCCAGGACAGAGATGATCAGGCTGGCCAGTCGACGAGTTGAGGGCATTTCGGCGGACTTCCTTTCCTGTTGAGCTCCCATGGTGACCTGCTGAGTCGGCTAGGACATGGCGCGAAAGTGACGAACGGGATTCCCGTCATCATCGGTCGCCGCAGCCCGCAGGTTCATCACGGTGGCGCCGTCCAAGCCCACATCTCGCTGTCGGCGAAGGCGCAAGCTCCGCGCGCCTACGACGTCGCGTCGGCGTTGCCGGCCTTCCACACCGGCCACGGGATGTTCCAGTCGCCCAATCCCTCGACGCCCAGCAGCGGCGGCCCGATGGTGTGGATGACCTCCACGAGGTCACCGGCCTTGCTGTGGTCGTAGAACCACTGGGCGTTGTTCGGGCTGACGTTCAGGCACCCGTGGCTGGTGTTGGTGTTGCCCTGGGCGCCCACCGACCATGGCGCGGAGTGCACGAAGACGCCGCTGTAGGAGATCTGGGTGGCCCACTGAACGTCGGTGCGGTACCCATTGGGCGAGTTCACGGGCACCCCGTACGTCGAAGAGTCCATGATGATGTGTTTGAACCGTCCGGCGACGATGTAGACGCCGTTGGCCGTCGGGGTGCTGTCCTTGCCCATCGACGTCGGCATGGTCTTGACCACCTCGCCGTTGACCCGCACGGTCAGTGTCTTGGTCGCGTCGTCGGCCGTGGATACAACCTCGTCGCCGACGGTGAAGTGCGTTCTGGCGTTGTCCTCGCCGAACATTCCGTTGCCCAGGTCGACGCCGTAGGTGTTGACCACCACGTCGATGTTGGTTCCCGGCTTCCAGTACTGCTCCGGGCGCCAGCGGACCTCGTGGTTGTTCAACCAGTAAAACGCACCCTCGACGGGTGGGTCGGTGGTGATGGCGATGTTTTTCTGAGCGGCGGCGCGGTTGACGATGTTCTCGTCGAAGTGGATCGACACCGGTTCGCCGACGCCCACAACCTCGCCCGCGGCGGGACTGACGTAGGGCATCGTCAGGTGTGCGGGCGAGCTGGTCTTGAAGCTCACCTGGCGGGTCGCCGGACCGCCGAGCCCCAGCGCCTTCGCGGTCATCGTGTAGCGCCTGTTATATCCGAGCGGTTCGGCTGTCGACCACTTCAGCCCGTCGGGGCTGAGTTCCCCGCCGATAGACCTGCCGTTTTCGTTGACGATGGTGACCGACTCGAGGACGCCGGCAGCGACGCTCAACGTCACCGGCGAGTCCACGGTGACACCGACGGAGCCGTCGCCCACCGACGACGTGAACTTGGGCACCAGCAGATCAGCGAACGGCGTGCCTTTGTCGAAGATCGCCTTCGGCTGTGCGGCGCTGCGCCCGCCGCCGCAGGCGACGGCGAACACGGCAACCGCGGCCAAAGCGACTGCCAGCAACGATCGCGATCCGCGCCTCAGTGTCATCCACCGACCTTTCGACTCACCGTATGGGGGATGCATCGGTCAGCGCTGATAGGCGCCGACCGGAATACCGGGGAAGTCTAACGGGTTCCCCGCCGCTCCGAGAACCGACATGGGTCGGCGATTGGGTGTCGCAGATCACGACTCTCCCATGGCTGCTGGTCAGGGATTTCACGCCGCGGCGACACGCCTGTTATTGTCGCGTACACGGTTTCGGCCGTCTAGCGCGCCGTTAGCTCAGTTGGTAGAGCAGCTGACTCTTAATCAGCGGGTCCGGGGTTCGAAACCCTGACGGCGCACCAGAAAGCTGTAGTGCCTCGGCTGATGGTTGACATTCCTGTTTCGGGTGATGCCTGACAGTGTTTCGGCTGATGCTTGACAGTTGTTTCGGCTGATCCTTGACACTCCCTTCATGAGGGAGATCAGCGTGGTGGAGCAGAGGTATCAGGCAGTGTTG
>CAIYOH010000191.1 GCA_903927745.1 uncultured Mycobacteriaceae bacterium | reverse complement strand
CGCCGCGCAATATGCCCAGCAGAACGCCATTAAAGCCGCCGCTCAGGCCGAGGCCTACGTGAAGGCGGTAGGGATGACGCCGTCTCTGCCCGAGATCGCGGCCAACCGCGTCACGACAGGGGTTCTGACGGCGACCAATTTCTTCGGCATCAACACCGCGCCCATCGGACTCAACGAAACCGATTATTTCGTTCGCATGTGGAATCAAGCCGGCGGCGCGATGGACATCTACCAAGCGGAGACGGCCCTCAACACCGCGTTCGGGCCGCTTGAGTCGCCGCCGCCGATCGTCAAATCCGCGGCAGCTCAGGTTGCGACAGCTCAGGTCGAGGCGGCGCAAATTGCCCGATCGTTACTGAGCCAGCCGGCGGTCGCGCAGGTGACAGGACTGGCCGCCGAGGCCAGTGACGCCCTGGCGACCGGCGACACCACGGCCTTGGCGGCAAGCCTGCAGACTGACTCTGGCGATGCTGCCGCCGCGTTGAGCGGCCCGGGCGGGGCGGTCGCCGCGCTGAGCGGCCAGGGAGGTCCTGTCAGTGCAAGCACTCTCACCCAGATTGCACCGACGGCCGCCTACGCGGCACCGTCGATGCTGTCGCAGTTGGTCAGCCAGGCCAGCAGCATGGGCAGCATGGGCGGCGCGGGTGTCGGCGGCGCCAGCGCTGGTGTCGGCGACACAACAACCTTGGCTAGTGCGGGCGGCGGCGGACCGGACGGCGACAAGGACAGTCAAATAGGTCTCCTGGGTACCAACCCGTCGTCCACCCACCCTCTCGCGGGCGGGTCCGGTCCCAGCATCGGCAAAGGCATGATGTACTCCGAGGCGTTGCCAGGGTCCGGCGGTTCATCGGCACGCACGTCGGCGATGGGGGATCTGATCGACAAGCCGTCGCACGGCGTCACACCGGCGGCGGCGAGCGCTGGGTCGTCGGCGGCGGGCGGGGGAGCCGCCCCGATGGGCATGATGGGCGCCGGAGCCGGTGCCGGTGCCCCAACCGGCATGGTCGGTGGTGCCAGACAAAACGAGATGGTGCCCGCGGTGCTCACCCCGGGCGGCGACGACACCCTCTTCGACGACGGAGATGACTGGTGAGCGCGAGCCGTCTCAGAGACTTCCCGGTTGCCCAGGCCGGAAGACTTGCCACCCAGTGGCGAGGACACACAACACAGAAAGGGGCCACAGATGTCACAACCGATGCAGACTGATTCGGCCATACTGAGCCAGCAAGCCGAAGCACTCAGCAGCATCGCTGCGGAATTCCAGGGAACAGTCGGCCAGACGGATTCCACTGCAGCAGAACTGAAAACCCACATGACAGGCCAAGCCGGTACGGCCTTGCAGGCCGCGTTGAGCAGATTCGACGAGGCTGCCCGCAAGCAGATTCAGCTGTGCAATGAAATCGGCGACACCGTCAAGCAATCCGGCCTCAAGTACTCCTCGGTCGCCGAGCAGCAGGCGTCATCCATCAGCAGCGTCGACGTGGGCTTCTGACGGCTTTTCCCGTCTGATCGTCTGACCACCACCACGAACACCACCACCAACAGGAGACTTCACACATGTCCGATATGTCCTACAACTTCGCCGGTATCAGTTCCGGCGTCGCACAGCTGCACCAGCAACAAGCAACGATCCAAAGCCTGCTCGAACGAGGCGAGGGAGTTGTCACCACCCTCGCCAGCATCTGGGGCGGAACAGGTTCGGAGTCCTTCCAGAACATTCAGCGGCGGTGGCAGCAGAACTCGGCTGACCTGAACAATTCGTTCGGTCAGCTGGCTCAGGCCGCTCAGGAAGCCAGCGACGGCATGGCCCAGACCGACTCGGCGATCGCTGGGACGTTCGGCGGGTAGTTGAACGGCGCCGCTTCGCACGTCACGAGACGAGGCGAGATCGACCCCGACGGGGAGATCTCGCCTTGTCTCGTTCTCCGCGCTTCGTGGTCGCAGAGTAGAGTCCCAGAACTGGCAACAGCACCGTCC
Source organism: uncultured Mycobacteriaceae bacterium (assembly GCA_903927745.1). Lineage (GTDB taxonomy): Bacteria > Actinomycetota > Actinomycetes > Mycobacteriales > Mycobacteriaceae > Mycobacterium. The sequence continues at coordinate 29,855 of CAIYOH010000191.1, read as the reverse complement.
GACAACATCGACAAGGGTGAACTACGTTGAGTGCGCCAACAGCGACCGCCGCCGGACCGGCGGCTGCCGCGCCGGAACAGGCTGCCCCGGTCAAGCTCGCGTCGACCCGGGTGACGATCCTCACCGGCCGACGGCTGACCGATGTGGTGCTGCCCTCGTCGGCACCGATAGAGACATACATCGACGACACTGTCGCAGTGATAGGCGAGCTGTTGGAGGGCGCGCCCGTCGACGTTCTGTCCGGTTTTGACGCTTCCGCACAGGGCGCCTGGACGTTCGCCCGGCCCGGGGCGCCGCCACTGGAGCCCGACCAGTCGCTCGACGACGCCGCGATCGTCGACGGTTCCTTGCTCACGTTGGTAGCGGTCAGTCATTCGGAGCGTTACCGTCCGCTGGTCGAGGACGTCATCGATGCGATCGCGGTCTTAGACGTCTCGCCGGAATTCGACCGCACTGCGCTGACTCGCTTCATCGGAGCGGCCGTTCCGGTTGCGGCCCTGGCCTTGACGTCGATCGCAGTACTGACGTGGCGGAACACGGGGCGCAGCCCGTGGTGGGCGCTCGCGTTGGGGCTCGGGGGACTGGCCCTGCTCGGGGCGGGTTGGGCCGCCCAGCGTTTTTACCAGCGGACAGGGTTTTCGGAGAGCCTGTTGGCGGCGTCCATGCCCCTGATCACCGTCGCCGTCGCCCTGGCCGTGCCGCCGCCGCAGGGCGGGGCGTACTTCGGGGCGCCGCAGATCGCGGCTGGGGCGGCGGCTGTCCTGTTCTTAATGCTGATGACCCGGGGTGGCCCGCGGCGGCGTGTGGAACTGGCGACGTTCGCTGCGGTCATCGCGGCGGCCGTGACCGCGGCCGCGATCGCCTGCGGATTCGGTTGGCAACACTGGGTACCGGGGGCCGCGGTCGTGGTCGGCCTCATCGCTGTGACGAATGCGGCCAAGCTCACCGTCGTCATCGCCCGGATCGCCCTGCCCCCGATCCCCGCACCCGGCGAGAGCGTCGAGAACGAGGAATTGCTGGATGCCGTGGCCGGCGACGAGGTGGGCGAGGAGCAGGAATCGCGGACCTGGCAGGCGATTATCGCGTCGGTTCCTCAGTCGGCCGAGCGGCTCGCTGAGCGTAGTCATCTGGCCAAGCAGCTGTTGATCGGGTTCGTCATGGCTGGCTCTGTCATTTTCGTGCCGGGCGTCATCGCCGTGTTGGAGCGCGGCCATTTCTTTGTGCACAGCCTGGTGGTGGCCGGACTCGTCACCACGGCATGTGGGTTCAGGTCGCGGCTGTACGCCGACCGGTGGTGCGCGTGGCCGTTACTCGCGGCCACCGCCGCCATCCCGATCGGTGTCGCGGCGAGGCTGAGCCTCTGGTTCCCGCACAACGCCTGGCTGATCCTGACGATCTACCTTGTCGTGGTGCTGGTCACCCTGGCGGTGGTGGCCGCGACGGCCGGGGTTCGCCGTATTTCACCGGTGGCCAAGCGGATCCTGGAATTGCTCGACGGTGCCGTCGTGGCGTCGATAGTCCCGATGCTGTTGTGGATCACCGGCGTCTACGACACTGTGCGCAACATCCACTTCTGAGTCACTCGGAGGCAGCTCCATGTCAGATAAATTAAGTGTCGATCCCGTCAGCCTGCGGCAGGCAGGTGAGTCGTTGCAGGGCTTGGTACTGCCGGAGCCGCCACCGCCCCTCGCGGCGGCCGGAACCGATCCGGTGTCCGCGGCGGTCAACCAGACGATGCCGTTGATCGAGTCCCCGGTTGTCGAGGGACTCCCCGCCGTCAACGAAGCCCTCCGGCGGACGGGATCGAACATTGTCGCCGCGGCAGCCACGTATGTCGCCACGGATCAGCGTCTGAGTGAGGTGGTGCGCCGGGTCGCGCTCGCCGAGCCTACCGAGCAGAGCCCTGAGAAACCGGAGTCATAGCCGCGTCGAGCAGGCGGGCGATGTGTTTCCAGTACAGCCAGTCGGCAATGGCGGTGCGTACGGCGTCGGTGTTGGTACCAGGGCTGGCCGGGGTGCGGGCCTGCATGAGGCATGACTCTCGGGCGGCGGCGGCGTAGGTGTGGAACGCTTTCAGGTGCTCGCCTTGGCGGCTGGTAGCGCTTCGCGCTAGGGGTGTCATCACGTCACGCCACAGCATGTGGAGCGGGTTGGCGGGCCCGGTGGCATTGCGTGTGGGCGCTAGCAGGCGGGCCAGGCCAGAGTCGGGTGTCGCCGCGAGCCGTTCGGCTGCGTGCGGATCGACCACCCCTAGCCGGGATCGGCCGACCATGGCGCCGTGCTCGGGTATGTCATCAGGGGCAAGCACCACGGTGGCCGCTCCGGAATCGGAACCGGCTAACTGCGCGGCGGTGGCGATAACGGCCCGCAGCGGCTTCTGGCGGTAGGCGGCCCAGTCCTCGAGGGCCACCATCGGATAGGTCGCCCAGCGCGCGCGTTGCGCCGCAGGAATCGCGTCGTCGGCGCTGGCCAGGATGACCTGGTCGGGTAGTTGAACCGACTCGGGGATGTAGGCCAGTCCGTAGCTGTTGGCGACCACGATGGTGCCGTCGGTGGTCACCCCGGTCAGCCAGAAGAACCCCCAGCGTCTGCGCCATGTGTTCCCACCCCTGGAGCCCCCGGATGATTTGGTTCGTCAGGTTTTGGGCGTTGATCGACAACAGAAGGATCGGGTAGCCGATCCAGTCGAACCCGGACGGAGCGTTGACGGTGACCGGAGGCTGGGTGGCCGTGGAAGATGAGGGTTGTGTCATCAGAGATCCTCTCGGAGCTGACCGTTGGCGCGCAGGCCGCGGCGACCGTGGCCGCCGCTAGTCCTGCAGCATCCCAGACAGGGAGGCGGCCACCTCCGACAACGTCGAGACAAGTTCGGCCTGCTGGGCTTGGGTGGCCTGGGTCGCCGAGGCCTGCGCGCGGCCCAGCGCTTCGTTGATCCGCTGCTCCACCGTTTCGGCGCCGAGCCGCAACAGGCCGTCTTCGATGTGCAGGCCGGTCAGGCAGCGGTGGCCGTTGATGGTCACGTCGACAGTCTCGGTCTCGTCGGTGGCGCTAAACGATCCGGTCGCCGTTCGCTGCATCTGATCCTCGAGAGCCGAGTTGAATCGCTTCAACTGATCCAGGGCCTCGACGACTTGGGGGTGAGTACCGGGGGGCATGTTCGCAGCCGTCATCGGGGGAAGTCCTTCGCTGTCGTGGAGAAAACTGAGCTGCCCGAATTGTAAAGCCGCACCTCCGGGCCCGCATGTCGAGCGCAACGCCTACCGCGGGAGGACTTTTTCGTAGGCACTCTCGTCGGGCGTCGTCACCGGCTCGATCGGCACCTTACGGTCCCGGGGCGTGCTCATCACGTCGTGCCGCAGAACCACCTCGTGGTCGATTCCCCGCCGCTCACCGAAGTAGGTCGTCGCGTTAGGCCACGCCACCTTCGCCTCGGGCCCGACCTCGGCGCCGATCAATTCGGCGAACTTCTGGAACCGCGCCGGCAGGGTGACTATCCCCCCGGCTGCGGCACTCCTCATCGCGAACTGCATGAATGTCCTGGCGTCACCCAGCGTGATGCTCACATCGACGTCACCGAAGGGCAGGTACATCCGGTGCTGGTTCGCCGTCTGGCCCACCAGCACCCCGGCCGGCCCGATCGGCAGTGTGCAGTGGCGGCTGGGCACCAGGCTCAGTCCGTGCAGTGCTGCGCGCTGGCCGCCGGACACCGGGGAAAAGCCCCGAGGTTTTCGCGGCTCGCCGACCGTGGTCAGCGCCACCGTGGACTGCGGTGCCGCCGAGGGGTCGATCCGGACCGTGGTGATGATGCGGTCCGCCGGCGCCGACCACCACACGTCCGGCCCGCCCGGTGCGGTATAGGCGGCGGTGACACCGTCGGGGCCTTTGATTTTCGACCATCCTTCGCGGTCGAAGCTGATGCGGGCGGCCTCGTCGTACTCGTCGAAGCTGCGTCCGCACACCGCGTCGAGGCCGTGGCTGGCGAGTCGATCGGCGATGCGGGTCGTCGAGGCCACCAGGTAGCGGGCCAGCCCCGCGGCGCCGACATCGCGCCGCTGCGACGATTTAAGGGCCCGCTGCGGGTCGGCTCGCATCATGATCCAGGTGCGGCGCTGCGCCGGAGCAGGATCCGACCCGATCACCAGGCCGTACAGGCTTGCCACCTCCGGCGCGGCGTTCGCGCTGATCCGGCAGCCGACCGACACGACGTCTGCTTCCAGATCGGGGCAGTGGACCGCCAACAGCTGCTGCAGCAGCTTGGTATCCACCGCATCGTCGGTGTGGGCATGACCGTCCACGATCACCGTCGTCGTGAATGGCCGGGGGATGAGTTCGATCAGGGCGACCAGGAACTCGCCCTGCCAGCGCACGGCGACATGCTCTCCCGGCTGCACCGTGGCACCCACCGCGGTGTCCCGGGGCTCATCGAGGGGGCTGCTGCGCCTGACCAGCCATGCGCCCAGCGCGGCGATCCACCCGATCGCCCGCCGGCCCCGGAATGTCACGGTGGCGACGACCACGGCCAGCACCACCAGCGCCGGGCCGGCCGGCGAGTAGCGGGTGTCGAGGAACAGCAGGATGCACGCCGGGGCGAAGGGCGCCACCCACCATAAGTTGTCGCCGGTCAACCGCAATCCCAAAACGCTCATCGGACCTCAGTCTCTTCGCAGGGCTCGTTGGATGAGGGCGGCCAACCCCAGCCCCAGCAGCAGGGCAGTGACGCCCACGGTGACGATAGCGATGGGCCGGTGATCGGGCGGCGTGACCGTTGCCGGGGGATCGACCCGCGCGACCGCGGGCGGGTGTGCGGGCGATCCGTCGGCCGGGATGTCCCATGTGAGCGCCGCGACGGCGTCGACGGGCCCGGCGCCCACCTCGTCGTTCACGCCGCCGCCGGGATGGCGGGCACTGGCCACGATGCGATTGATGATCTGCGCGGGCGCCAGGTTGGGGAACCGTTGTCGCAGCAGCGCCGCCACACCGGAGATGTACGCCGCGGAAAACGACGTGCCGGCTATCGGCACCGGCGCCTCCTTGCCCGGCAGCGCATTCACCGGTGCGCCGTTGCCGGCGAGTGCCACGATGTTCTCCGCGGGCGCCGCCGCACCTACCCACGGCCCGTGTACCGAGAACGGACTCGGCGCCCCGCTATCGCCAACCCCTCCGACAGTCAGCACCATCGGGTCGTACCACGCCGGGGTGACGATGGTCTCCACTTGCTGCCAGCCGCGCGGGTCGGCAGGTACCGAAGGGTCCGGCGAGGGATTCTGCGCGCAGTCACCCCCGGTGTTGCCGGCTGCCGCGACGATCACGACGCCCTTGGCGTTGACCGCATAGTTGATCGCACCGCCGAGCGTCGACTCGTCGACGGTCTTCTTCACCTTGAAGCAGGCCGCTTCGCTGATGTTGATGACGTTGGCGCCGAGGTTGGCGGCATGGACGATCGCGCGCGCCAGGCTGCGCACCGACCCGGCTGCCGGCGTGGCGTTGGGGTCGTTCGGATCGGGCTTGTTGTCGTTGTCCTGCTTGGGCTCGAACGCCTCCGACGTCTGGCGCAGCGAGATCAGGCGCGCGTCGGGGGCGACGCCGATGAAGCCGTCGGTCGGTGCGGGCCGGCCGGCGATGATCGAGGCGATGAGCGTCCCGTGGGCATCGCAGTCGGAGAGCCCGTCACCTCCCTTGAGGACGAAGTCGCCGCCGGGCTCGGCCGGCACCCGCGGCGAGGCGTTCACCCCGGTGTCGATGAGGGCCACCGTAACGCCCGCTCCGGTGGCGAACTTGTGGGCCTCCCCGACGCCTAGGTAGGTGTTGGCCCACGTCGGATCGTGGAAGTCGGTGCCGGGGAGAGCCAGGGGATCCTTGCACAGCCGGCGTTGTTCAAGGGGCTGATCGGGTCCCGTCTCGTCGGGCGGCACCGCGCCCGGGTTGATCGCGGGCGGAGCGACGGCAAGAGCCGGAGGTGCGGTGAGCAGGGTGAGCAGCACAACCGTGGCGAACACGACGATGTTCTCGAGCATCCGGCCCGCGCGCACCATCACAGAAGGAGGATATGCCGATCGGGTTTTCCTGAGGTAGCGGCACCCCGACCATGGCGGCGGCGCCCCTGTGCGAGCGTCACGCTGGTGCGACGCTGGTCGCCGGCGGCCACGCTGGTCGCTGGCGGCCACGCTGGTGTGACATTCGAGGATTGGTGTGGCATCCGAGGCCCGTGCTACCAGACGATGGCGGCCATGTCGCGATTGTCCGAGCACACGGCGCGCACCGCGGCCTCGATGTCGGGTGCGGTGATGACCTGCAGATCCTCGACCGTCACCGGCCCACCCGCACGCTTGTGGGCGACCACCCGGGTGTCGCGCAGCCCTTCGGCGCGTTCGACGACGTTGCGGGCGAACCGGCCGTTGTGCATGGCGTCGATGCCGTGCTGCCCGCCGGGCGTGATGTAGCAGCGGAGGGTGGTGGCCGCGTCGAGAAAGGCCTCGCGCGCGGCGTCATCAAGCAGGCTGGCCCGCGGTGTGGCGTAGCGGCTCCCGATCTCGACGATCTCGGTCGGCGAGTACGACTCGAAGCGCAGCTTGCGGTTGAACCGGCCGGCCAAGCCCGGGTTCACGGTGAGGAAACCGTCGACCCGGTCCTCGTAGCCGGCGCCGATGAAACAGAAGTCGAAGCGGTGGGCCTCTAGCGCGAGGAGGAGTTGATTGACGGCCTCCATCCCGATCATGTCCGGCGTGCCGTCGTGGTGGCGTTCGACCAGTGAGTAGAACTCGTCCATGAAAATGACACGCCCGAGGGATTGTTCGATGAGTCGGTTGGTCTTGGGCCCCGACTCCCCGATGTAGTTTCCGCAGAAGTCCGATCGACGCACCTCCCGGATATCGGGGTGCCGCACGATCCCCATTCCGGCGTAGATCTTGCCCAGCGCCTCGGCGGTGGTCGTCTTGCCCGTGCCCGGCGGTCCCACCAACAGCATGTGATTCGTCTGGCCCTCCACCGGCAGGCCGTGTTCCAGGCGCATCGTGCGCACCTCGAGTTGGTCCTCCAGCGCCGAGACCGCCTGCTTGACCGCCGCCAGGCCCACCTGCCGGGCCAGCAGCGCGCGGCCCTCGGCCAGCAACTCCGCCCGCCGCCCGGCCGCGTCGTCGTCGTCCTGTTCCTCCCGAGACCTCGCCGTCGAGGCGTCCCACCGGTCGGTCCGGGTGGCGATGGTCCGTTCGTCGGTGACGGCCAGGTGTAGGTGGGCGTCAGCGAGGGCGTCCGTGGCAGGGCCGGTCAGCACCCCATTGAGGGTTGCCCGGGACAGCCAGACCTCGGCCTTGTCCTCCGCGCCGAGCTGGCGGTGCACCATGCCCCGCATGTAGGCCAGGTCGGCGGCCAACAGGGGGATGTCGGCGCCGTCGACGCGGTCCAACCAATTTAGGGCAACCCGGCCGTGACCCAGATGCGCCGCGGCGTGGGCGGCCAGCGCGCAGATCGACGCGGTGACGGCCGACATGATGGTGGCCTGCGGCGGTAACTCCTCGGCGGCCGTCGCCAACACGTCGGGCCAGCGCTGCGTGTTGAACATCAAGAACGCCCGGGCCAGCTGTTGCCATTGGTGGTTGACCGGGGAATCCAGCAGGTCTTTGTTGGCCAGCAGTTCGTCGGCCTCGGCGTACTGTCCGGCGATCGTCAGCGCCGACGACAGTGCGAGCCCCACTTGCGACGCATCGGTCACGGTGATCGCGATGTACGGGCCCAGTTGGAGCTGGGCGGCGAGCACCCGGCCGATCCGCGTGGTCTCGCGGTGCAGCCATTCGCCGGTGGCGTAGAGCTGCCTCAGCGACGTCAGGGCGTTGTCGCCGCAGGCGATGCGCCCCAGCCAGGCGTCGGCCATGGTGGCGTCGGCGTCGGTGGCGGCGACGAAGTCCGGCAACGCCGCCGCGGGATTTTCACAGCCCATGATCGCCATCGCCCGGTCGAAATGTCGACGCGCAGTGTGTAAGTCACCCACGAGTCGCGCCAACGCCGACAGGCCCCGGGGCGACGTAGCGGTTCTCGGCCCGGAACAGGTCCATGTCGAGTACCCAAGTATGCTCTGCCGCAGTAAGAATCAGCGCTGTCTCGCCGATCTGTTCGATCAGCACGTCGAAGGTGTGCCGCTGCGACTCGGGGAGCGTCGTACCTGATGGCGCGACGGTGATGACGGTGGACGGTCGTGGGGTGGGTGCGATCGTGACGCCGTCACCGCCCGTGCCGTCGACCTCCACGACGCTGACGGTGGTTCGGGGCGTGGGCCTTGAGACGCGGACGACGCTGATCTCCGGCATGCGGACGCTGGCCCAGCGCGCCGGCTCCCGGGTGTGCACGCAGACGCGTTCGCCGGCGCCGGCCGTGCGGATCACGATCCGCTTCGCGATCGGATCGTCCGCCGCGACGAAGACGCGCGAGGGTTCGCCCGCATCGGTGACCGGAATCATCAGGCGGTCCCCGTTGGCGAGCCTGCCGATCAGCACACCCGAGGGCCCGATCTCGATGACCAACTCCTGCGGCAGCGGGCCGGGCCGCAGCCCCCGCAGGCGTGGCCGCGGGCCGCACATACCGGCCGCGGCCGCTGCTGCCTGTTCACCGTCGAGTCGGCGCAGGATCACCGCGGGCGGGGTGGGCGCCGGGGTGGGTGTCCGCACGGTGATCGTCGCGGTGCAGGTCGCGTCCGGGTAGACGGTGACGTTCTGGATGACCTCGTCGGCGCGCAGCGTCCACGCCTGCGCCAGCACCTGCGACGTGATCGCCTCCGCAGGGTAGGCGTAGGTGGTCATCCAGCCCGCCTCCCCGCGGATGGCTGTCCACCATTGCGCACCGCCCGCCACCGCGTCCGAACCGAGCCGGCGGTCAAGTTCCACGAGGTCGGTGGCCGTGGCCACCCGTGCCCGCAAACCCTGGCACCGCAGTAAGCCCGCGATGCGCTGTGCGACCGAAACAGCAGCTGCCCCAACCGTTGTCCGCCAGCGGAGCGCCTGCGCGTTGTCCAGTATCGATAGTCGGATCACAAGCCAGGTTTCACGTCGGCCCGCATACGGTGGGGTGCCGATCTCCGAGTCGTACACGCGCGGGTAGTCGCCGACGGTGCCGTGCCGCGAGCCCAGGGTGACGATGCTGATCGAATCGAGCTGCAGGCCCAGCGCGTGACGCAACATGGGAACCACGTCGACAACATCGATGGTGTTGTCGTTGTCGACGGTCACCGAGCCGGTGACCCTGGTCGCCCGGTGCGCCCTGCCGAGTAGTTGCACAGCTACCACCGCAGTGCCGTCCTGCACCCGCACGCCGCCGCCGGATCGGTTGTTGGCCGCCGTGATCGGCGGGTCCCAGCTGATCCGGCGGCGTACCCGCAGTGCCAGGACCAACCACGACCACGGCGGCTGCCCCCGCCACCGGACGAACACGAGCACGATGCCCGCCACGGCGGCGAACACGGCACCGATGTGCCCGGCCAGCGCCCAACCCGCCAGCGCCAGCACGAACACCGCACACACCCCGGCGACCCGCCGGGTGCTCCCGGCGCTGAATCCGGATAGCCCGGGCCTCATCGCGCCCTGCGCAGCCGAGCCGCGATTGCCAACACCACCACACCGATCGCGACAGCGCCGACCACGCCGATGGCGATATCGCGCGCCCGGTGATCCGGTGGCAGAGGCGGCGGGGCGGGCGTGATGACGCGGGTCCGCGCCCCGGCTGGCATCCGGTCGCCGGGCGGGATGTCGAAGGTGAGGGCAGCCACCGGATCCACCATCCCGTAGCCCACGTGATCGTCCACTCCCCCTGCGGGATTGTGCGCCGATTGCACGATCCTGTTGATCGCCTGGTGCGCGCTCAAATCCGGAAACCTCGCCCGCACCAGGGCGGCGACGCCGCTGACGTACGCCGCCGAAAAGCTGGTACCCCAGAACGGCATGTTCTTCTCGCCCGGACGCGACGGCGGGTAGGCGTTGACCGGTCCACCCCCTTGCGGCGATAGGCCCATGATGTGAGTCCCGGGCGCCGCCACGCTCACCCAGGGGCCGGACATACTCCTATCGAGAGGCGCTCCCGTGACGTCGACGGCACCGACCGACAAGACGTAGTCGGAGAACCACGAGGGCGACGACACGACCTTGACCTGGTGCCAGTCCCGCGGATCCGAGGGGTCGAGTGGGTCGTCCATCGGGTTGTTGTCGCAGCCGGCCTCCCCGTCGTTGCCGGCTGCCGCCACGATCGCCGCGTCTTTGACGGTCGCCGCGAACCACAGCGCCGCGCCCAACGCTCGCTGGTCGGCCGGGGCCATTGAGGGCAAGCAGGCGGTCACCGAAATGTTGATCACCTTCGCGCCCATGTTCGCTGCGTGCACGACGGCCCGGGCCAGTGTGTTCAGAGTTCCGGCTTTGATCTTCTCGTCGGAGTTGGCATCGGCCGGCGGCGGGTTGACCGGTTCGAAGGCGCGCGACGACTGCCGGATCGCAATGATCTTCGCGTGCGGAGCGACGCCCACCACCCCGTCGGGAGCTCCCCGCGTCGGTGGCGGCACCGCCGGTTCGTCGCCTGAGGTTCCGCCGTCAGAGTGTGGTGCTGGCGCAGGTCCGACCTCGACGGGTGGCGGTGCGGCCCCGGTGACGGCCGGCGGCCCGACCGGCGGGGGGAACGCCGGCGTCGCCGGCATCGGCCGCGGCATGGGCACAGGCCCGTTGGGGCCCTGCGGCGCAGCGGCAATGATCGAGGCCACGATCGTGCCGTGCGCGTCGCAATCCGACAACCCGTCGTCACCGGTGATGTAGTCACCACCGGGTACGACCGGCAGCCGCGGATTGGGGGACACCCCGGTGTCGATGACCGCCACCGTCACCCCGTTGCCCGTGCTGTACCGCCACGCAGTGCCGATGTTGAGCAGCGTGAAACCCGGGGCCAGCTGCCCGGCGTCGGGGTTCTTGACGGTGACCGGCGTGGCGCAGCTGTTCGCGCGGCGCATCGGTTGCTCGGGTCCCGGCGGTCCATCAGGCGGCGCCAAGACCGGATCGACCTTCGGTGGTGTAATTGCCTGTGCCGGAGGAACATGCACTACCAGCGCGACCAGGATTATGACAGTGCAGATCGCGGCCGCCCGCGAGAGCGCGCGTGTCAGTTGCGCAGCCACGAGAACAGCCCCGCCAGAGCCGCCGCCGCCGGCAGCACAGCGATCAACGCCAGCACCTCGGCCCATTCGACCGCTAGCCGCATGACCGGCCTGAAACGCGTCGCCGGCACCAACAGAGCTGCTGCCAAGCCCGCTGCGGCGAAACCCGCGACCACGACCGCCGGCCACAGCATGCCGCCGCCCGCATCTGCGGGCAGCGCGGTGCAGTACCTGATAGCACCGGCACACACCGCAGCCGACGCTCCGCACACCAACGCCACTGCTTGATACTTGGCAGCGAATCCGCGGCCCTGGGTGATGAAGATTCCCGTCACCAGGCCGGCGAACAGCAGCGCTAATCCCTCCCGCGGGGAACCCGGCGTGAGCACCCCCCAGACCGCAACCGGCAGCAGCACCGAAACCCCGGTGCACACACCGACTTGGACGGCGTTGACCAGCCGTGCCGACGCGGCTATCGCCGCACCGCGCGCGGTGATGTCGGTCAACTCGTTGTCGTCGTCCTCGGTGTCGCCGCCGCTGACCGGCGACACGGTGTCGACGGGCATGCCCTCGCGGCGCGCGAACAAGTCCCGCCCGGTGATCGATCCGAAGTGCGGCGGCCGTACCCGCGCCACCCACAAGGCGGTCAACGGCGCCATCCTGACGACCATGATCAACAGCACCAGCGCGCACACCGACACAGACTGTGGTGCGGCCGCCCGGAACATCCGCATGGCGGCGGCGACCGCGAGGATTCCATCAACCGTCACCACGGCGGCGACCATCGCGGTCTGCCACCGGTTTGGTGTCAGGGCACCGATGGCGACGGCGCCCACGATCATCACCACGAGCCCGATCAGCGCATGGGGAGCTCCCAGCCTGCCAGGCGGGGCGCAGGCCCCCGCGACAGCCAGCGTCACCACCGCCGACCAGGCGAACCCGCCGAAGAGGTCGCGGCGCGCCTTCCAGCCCCGGCGGGTGACCGTTGCGGCGATCATCAGCAGCGCTCCGATCCCACCGGCCACGGCCGCCGGGATGATGCCATCGGTGAGGCTGCGGGCCCGCAGCGCCATGGCCGCCACCGCGCCTACCGCCATCGCCATGATCGCGATGGCGGTGTGTGCGGCCGTGAGCGGGGTCACCTGGGCGAACATCGGATCAACGCCGTCGCTGCCCAGCCACTTGCCCATGGCCGCCAGGCCCGTTGACAGTGATTCGTACTGAGGCTCGAAGGACTCGCCGGCCATGCGGGGCATCAGGACGAGCGTGTCGCCGTCCTGTACGCCGAGCTCATCCATGCTCTTGTTGATATCGAGCCGCGTGCCGTTTATTCGCTGCAACTCATAACTACCGGCGGGCAGTGCCACACCTGTGAAACCCTTGCGCTTCAGATCGACGTCAAACAACTCGACGATGCCCTCGAAAAAACCCTCCACCGGAATGGCGGCAGGGAAGACCTGCGAACACAGGTGATGGTCGTAGGCAATGTTGACCGCACACCGCGCCGGGAAAGCGACCTTCTGCGGCGACGTCACGACGCCGTGCGCTCAGCGCTCGGAATGTATTTGTCTGCCAGGCCGGCGACGATTTCGAACAGCCGCAACCGGGACGTCTTTCTCAGCTCGTGAACGGTGTCGATGATTCCGCCTTTAGCCAGGTGCGGATCGAACGGCATCACTTCCACGATTGCTCCGACCTTGGTGAACCTTTCCGTCAGGTAGGCCAGCGCGTCATCGTCGGTGATGTGGTCGGTGTGGTTGATGATCACGGTGCTGCGCGACACCAACTCGTGATAGCCCTGGGACCGGAGATAGTCGAGGGCCCGCAGCACTGGTTTGGAACGGTCGGCGGTGATTCCGGAAACGAAGACAAGGGTATCGGTGTTCTCCAAAATCGGCTCCATCACTTCGTGTTCGAGATCCGAACAGGTGTCGACGATCATGACGGTGTGGGTTCGGCGCAGCCGTGCCAACACTCCGGAGAACATGTCGGGCACGAGTGGCCGCGGCTGGTCTGACGCTCGGTTTCCGGCCAGCACATCGAGCCCGACCGAGTTCTGCCCCAGGTGCTCACGGATGTCGGCGTAGCCCTGCACGTCGGTGTCGTTGAGGATCGCGTTGTAATCACCGGGCGGTGACTCGTCGATCCGGTCGGCTAACGTGCCGAAACTGGGCACAGCGTCAATGGCAATCACGTTCTGCGGACGGCATTCCCGAAAGACGCCGCCGATGCAGGCGGCCATCGTGGTGACGCCGACGCCACCCTTCCCGGAAATGACGGTGATGACATAGTGTCGGCGGACGTGACGCTTGATGCGGTTGCGTACGTCCCTGTAGTGCCGCTCGGCTGGCGATTCGCCGGGATTTATTCTCTGAAATGAGCCGCGGTAGATGAGTCTGCGCCAACCTGAACTCGGTGGAATCTTGCGGGGCGCAGCAAGATCGGTGACCCGCATGGTGTCTGACACCGAATCGCCAAAGCTGCGCACCGCCGACAAATCGGTCCGCCCAGGCGCGTCATCGAGCAAGTTATCAGAGTCATTCCAACGGTTCGTCACGAATGAAATGCTAGCACCGCGTGTGATGACGTGTTCGCGGAATTGTAAAACTCAAAACCACGTAATCTGTTGCTATGAAACCAGATTGGGTCATACGGCTCGCCGATACGCATGCCACTCATCGCCGGCGGGAAGGTGGCGGATGAGGCGCTGCATGGTGTCGGCGATTTCGGTACGTGACCCGGGCGAGACAACCTGATATCGACGTTGGCCGGAAACGACGTCGGCCACACAGACTCGGCCGGCGGGGGTATCAACAATGGTCACCGTGGAGTCACCGACGGCGACGCGGGCGGTACTGTCGGGCCCGGCGCCGGCCTGCATCGCCACGATGGTCGCGTGGGCGGAGCGGGTGGGGTCGGCGGCCATGGCGACGATCTGACGCTGGTCGACATCGAGACGCTGACCGAGGAGAAACGCCTGCAGGGTGGGTCCGTCGCGCACCGACTCCAGCAGCTGTTCGCTGTCCAGGGTGACCGGACGCAGCGGCGCCGCTTCCGCGACGCCGCACAGCCGCTCGACCTGACCCACCACCAATTCGGCGGCGGCCGACTCGTCGCCGGCGCTGCCGGCGGGGTGCAGGCGGATCCGGTCGCCGTGGCGCTCCAGCACAACCCACCACGTCGCGAATCGGCACAGGCAGGCCCGGGTCGACTCGCGACCGGGAACGCCCATGGTGAGCAGGAGCCCCAGGTCGCGTCTCAGCAGCACCGTGAGCCACTCGCGGATCATGGGGTCGGCGTTGCCCGCTGGGTCGAGCGCCCCGGCGGCGATGAGCTCGGCGGCGACTGGATGCTGCAGAGCGCGCTCGGGGGTGTCGAGCCGCGGCAGGAGTGGCCGCAGGCCGAGCTCGGGACAGGTCTGCTCGATCCCGGTCACCGCCTGCAGCACCCACAGGCCGTCGACTGTCGTTGTCAACATGGTGCTTTCACCTCCGCCGGTTCACGTCCGCCGGTTCACTTCTGCCGGTTCACGTCTGCCGGTTCACGTCTGCCGGTTCGTCTCCGCCGGGCCCTCACCCCGCGAACAGTCCCCGCATGTGGTTGTCGGTGCTGATGGCGGCGTCGAGTACGTGGCCAGTCGTCTGGCTGTGCTGACGCACGGTGTCGACGAGACCCTGCAGCCCCGACAGCATCTGGTACTGGGCGTCGAAGAAACCCGCTGCACCGTGCCCGGCGAAGAATTCCTGGAGCGCGTTGGTCAGGTTCGCGGTGTCGCTGTGCAGCGCTTCGAGCTGGCCCGCGCGGGCACCCACATCGGTGGCGAAGTCGGCGACGGCTGACGGGTTGTACGCGATCACGTTGTCCATGCTGAGATTCCTTTCCAGAAGAGCGATGACGGTCGGAGTGACTAGGCGTTCTGTGCGCCGCCGAACAGGGCGTGGAATGCGGTCTGCGAGTCGGCTTCGTGATGTTCCATTAGCGCCGCGGCCTGCGTGAGGCCCTCGGCCAGGCGCGTGCCGCCGTGCAGAACCTTATTCAAGTCGTTGGCGACTTCCGTGGCCGTCGCGTGTGACGCGACCACCGCGGCGCCCGACCAGGTCGCGGGGCCCATCACGTTTTCCTGGTTCGCCACATAGCCCTGCGCGATCGCGATCGCGTGCTCCATGTTGGCGTGAATTTTGTCCGCGGTGCTGCGTAATAGATTTGCATCGACGACGATCGAGCTGTTGGCCATGTGATTTCTCCTTCTCCGGTTGGGGATTCGGTGCAGTGTATGAGGACTGTTCAGATGTGTCGATTCACCCTGTGAGCGAACCAGTTACGGCACAGGATCGTCCACGACCCGCACCGTGGCGGGCTGCGTCGACGTGTCGTCGGATCGGCGTTGATCACCCGTCGGGCGTCCGACGGGCATGCCGCCGATCGTGTTGCCAGCGACGGTCCTGGTCGGCGAGCTCAATGTTTCGGTGCCTAACGCCCCGCTGGGGCGCAACCCAACCGGGCGCCCGCCCACGCCGGGTTCGAAGGCGCTGACGGGACGGGTGAAGGTGGTCGCCGGCATGCCCGCACCGCCCGGGGACGTGCCGCCGCCGCCGACCGATACGGCCCCGGCGCCCGGGGCCATCGACACCTCCGGCGCGGTGGCGCCCACATCCAGCGTGCCGGGATCGGCGAACATGCCCATCAGCGACTGCAGTGGCTGAATCGCGCTCATCGGCGCCTGGATCATTCCGGTGGGCGCCTGCAGCGCCTGAGGAACCGCCCCCGTCAGCGCCTGCAGGGGTGCCATGACCGTGCCGAGCTGGCCGCCCACATCGGGCACGCTCGACGCGGCTTGGCCGGTGGCCGTCGTCTCCGTCTGCACTCCTTGGTAGGCGGCGCGCATCCCGTCGCCGGCTGCTGCGTGTGCCGACGCCTCGCCGACCGCCGACGCCGCTTCCGCCGGGGCCTCCGGCGAGGCGCCCATGCCCGCCGTCGGCGGTGCAATCGCCAGGCTTGCAGCCAGCCCCGCAAGGATCGCCCCGTAGGCGGCACCGACAGCGGAATTATTCGGCCACATGGTGCCGAAGTACTCGAGCTCCAGTGCGGCGATGCGCGGCGTCAGCGTCCACAACACGCTCGGGTTGATGGCGTGGTCGGCCGCGGTCTCAACCCGGTTCGCGACGCACTCGGGGGCGGGACGCATTCCGGCGTTGGCCGTTTGATAGGCGGTGACTGCAGCCCCCACCACGGCGGGCTTGACGCCGACCCAGCCGGCCAGCCCGTGCAGCGACGCGTTGAGCAGGGTGGCCGTTGCGGCGGACGCCGCCGACCCGGCGCCCATCCAGCCCGCGGACGTCGCCGCGGTATTGATGGCCGACGCGACTCCGCAGGCGTGATGGCTGGCGCCCACAACGGCCCACGCAACCTGGTTGGCCACGTGGGGGCCCACCCCCGTCCCAGCCTTGAGCAACAGATCGTTGTCTTCGGGCGTACGTGCGGCCCAACCGGGATCAGGCATGACCGACGTCCCTCAGATCCCGATCTCTGCGGCGCGCGCCGCTTCACTGGCGACGTAGACCGCCGACGCAATGCCCTGGGTGCCGGCGAAGACGCCGCGCTGGGCGGCGTGCTCGGCGACCACACCCAGATAGCCAGCGCCGCAGGCGTTCAGCGCCGCAGAAAACATCACGGAGTCCGCGTCGCCCCCCATCGGCGTCGCCCCGAGCAGGGCGGGAGCCGCCGCGGTGGCCGCCGCCTCGGTCTCCGCGCTGATCTGCGACTCCGCTCCCGCCGAGGCCAACACCGCCTCGGGTTGCACAAACCAGGACATGAATCCCTCCCTTGGGTCCTTGGGTCCTTCGGTCTCGCTGTGGCACATCCTTAACGCGTCTGGACAGTGTCGTCCAGTCGCCTTTCTCCCGCCGGGTTTTCGGAATTTTTTTCCGGCCCGTGGTCGCGACCCCCGCACCGCCCCACGTGCGGTCGAAATTCAACCGTTACGGCAGCCGTGGACCATCTCGGCGTCGACCGATCAGCGGACGCGCTGGTGGTCAATGTGATCGCTAGTAAGCAGTGCGATCAGGACATTGATGCCCGTTGGGAACGGGTCAGACAGCTTCCTCGTCACGCAGCCGGTTGACAAGGGCGTTGGATACTGCGGCTCCCCGATGGTCGAAGGGCTCGAAGCCATGGAAGCTTTCCGGCGGGGTAGACGGATCGGCATCGTGTTGTTGCATCAGCACCCGCGCCTATCGCCTGAGCGGCGCTGGGTTCCACAGCCCGCTGCGCGTCGCCGTCCCAAGCTCCAGACGGGCGGGCTGCGCGCCCGGGTCATATGGCGTAAACCGTTGCAGCGAGCCCCAATCGCGCGACCAGTCGTCCTTGAGGTAGGTGGCCACCGTGGTCGCCTTCAGCAGGAGTTCGGTGACGCCCAGGGGGCCGCCGCCGATACTGTCCATCACCGGTGAGTTGACCTCGTCGCTGACGCGCCCCGGCAGGATCCGCCACCGCGGCGTCTCGTCGACACCGTTGCGGTGACTGAACGGCCGCTGGCAGGGGAACGCCAGGCCCACCTCCCAGTCCAGGAACACCGGGTCGGTCGACCCCACGATGTTCTGCAGCGTGCGTAACTGGGGAATGCGGGGCGGGGTGAGGGCGATCCAATGCTCTGGCGCCAGATCCTTGTCATCGACGACCAACCGGACCGCGGTGGCACCGGCCGGGATCGTCGCCAACGGCAGCCGCAGGTTGCGCCAGGCCGGGGCTCCGCCAATGTCGGCGAATTGCGCTGTCCCACCAGGATTGCCGGCGGCAGCCTGATCGTCGCTGGCCCACTGCAGCTGGATGCTGCGGGAGTCGAAGCGGCCGGCCGCGCTCACCACCAGCAGCGGTCCCGCCACGTTAGGGGTGGGCAGTCGGTACCAGCCCGACCGCAGCCGCGCCGCCGCGCGGGCACCGGACTGCCAGCTGCCGAGTACCGGCGTCCGGGCCTGATCGAGGGTGAAGGGCAGCGCGCGGGCATCGGCGGGAATCCCGGTGCGCGTGAAACCTTCCGACCCGCCGGAGCCCAGCGCGTCGGCTGCGGACCCCGCTACCGGGGCCAGCATGTCGGCGTCGGGATCCAGTTCCACCAGCACGTCGTCGGCCAGCCCGCATGTCTTGTGGGCACCCACCATCGTCTGCAGGTTGGACCGGCCCACCGACCACGCCGGATACTGGCGGACCATGCCCAGCGTCAGCGACGCCACCTCGAAGATCACCAGCGCCCACGCCGCGATGGCGAACATGGGCGTCACGCGAGAGCCGGCCCGGTCGGCGTCGGAGAACCGCGCCGCTAACAGCAGCAGCAGCACGGTCAGGCCCAGCAGAATGGTCGCGAAGGCGAAGTGCCACTTGGGGAACGAGCCCGCCCATGGGACACCGAAATCGGCGACGTACCACCAGCCGTTGACGCTGGCGAATGACAGCGCCACCACGAACAGCACTGCGGCGGCGACGACGGTGCGGTGGCGGCGCGAACGCACGGCACCTGCTGTGATCGCGACGGCGGCCAGTGCGCCCAGCGCCCCGGCCAGCCCGGCGAACACCCCGAAGTGGTGGGTCCACTTGGTGGGAGTGAACATCATCGCGAGGAACGAGATGACCGTGACGCCGATGATCCGGCGGCTCGGCCCGGCGGCCGTGCCCGGAATCCGGCCCTTACGCAATGACACCGCGACCGAAATCCCCAGTGCGAGAATCAGTGCCAGCACCGCGAAGCGGCGGGCGACCGATCCGTCCGGGGTAGCGGTGAAGAGCATCTCGTATCGCAGGTGCTCGTCGAACCAGCTCCGGCTGGGCCCGATGGCCCGCTTGAGAGCGTTGGCCTTCAGCGCCCCGGCCAGGGTCTGGTCGCCGAAGATCAGGATCGTGGTGACGGTGGCCGCGGCGGCCAGGGGCGCCAGCAGTGGCAGCACTCCGAACCGGGCCGACCTGCGGAGCAGGATGGTCCGCAGCGGCCCGATTGCCACCAGCAACGCCCCGACCGAGGCGATGCCCGTGGGCCCGGACAATAGTGTCAGCGCGCCGACAATGCAGGCGACCGCGACCGGAAGCAGCCTGTTGGTGGCCACCGCGCGTTCCACCGCGCACCAGGTGAGCACAATGCCCAGGGCGATGATCGACTCGGGACGCAAGCCGTTGTCGAGCGGTAGCCAGACCGCCAGAAACATGCCCGCCGCGGTCCATGCCGGCACCCGCCGCGTGGTGACGGCGTGCCCCAGTCGCGGGAGGACTTCGCGGCTGAGCACCCACCAGCACGTCAGCGCCATAGCCAAGGTGGGCAGCCGCATCCAGACACTCGCGGTGCTGACGTGCGACCACGACGCCAGCAGGTCGTAGTACCAGCCGAACGGCGCCTCGGGCGCTCCGTACCAGCGGTAGTAGTTGGCGATGTAGCCGGCGCGCTCGGACACCCGCGCCATGGTCAAGATGTAGCCGTCGTCGGAGGTGTTGGCGCCGACGACGTGCCACCACGCCAGCACAGCGACGACGAGCGCGTCCAGGCCGCGGATCGACCACCAGCGCCGGGGCAGGACACGGCGGTCGCGGCGCCCGTCGGCGCGATCGAGAACGTGCAGCGCGACCAGCGCGATCACTGTCAGCGCGACGCCGAGGATCATCGCCGCCAGCTTCACCGGGGTGGGGCTGGTGCTGTAGCGGGTGTCGAGAGTCGCCGAGAACGTCAGGCCCGCGGGCGCTGGTCCGGTCAGGTCGGTGAACACGCCGACGATTTGCGGCCGCAGATCGGAGCCGGTTTTCTCCCCGCGCAGCGGTGCGCCGTCCCGAGTCAGGCCGGCAAACTCCGCGGTCACTCTGTCTGCGCGCGCGGTGATGGACAGTTGCTGACAGTCCGGGCCGAGGACCTGGCTCAACGGGGCGCGGAGCAGCGGGGAGTCCCGCAGCACCACCACCAGGTCGTCGTTCGCGCGCTCGATGAGCAGCCCGCGGTCGGCGGCCTTGGGGGCCGCCTTGGGCACTGTTGACACCAGTACCGTCACGCCCGCGTTCTGCGGCCCGGCCAGCCCGGTGGCGGCCTGACAGGGCACGGTGACGGTGACGTCGGTGGCCACGTAGCCGATCAGCGGGGCCTCGACGCTGGCGTACGTCCCGGACTGGGGCCAGTCGAGCCGGGCGGTGGTCTGGTGAACCGGAAGCAGCGGCGTGGCGAGCGCCATCCACGTCCCGAGCAGACCGGCGACGACGGCGACCCGTCGCGCGATCCGGTGACTGCCGCCCGCGTCGCTCACGGTGCTAGATGCTATTTGTTCACCTCGCCGGCGTGCGGACGGCCAGCACGAACGGCCCGATGTTCTGGACCTCGAAGCGCGGATCGGCGAACAGGGCGGCCGGCAGGTCGACGGTGTAGCGGCGCACGTTGGGCTGGTTGGGGTAGACGTCCTCGGCGAGCCGCAGGGTGTAGGTGGATCCGCCATGGGCGGCGGCGCCGTGGCGCATGAGGAACACCGTGGGCGGCTGCCACGGGCACGCGTCCAGAGCGTGGATAAACGCCTCGGCGCTGGTGAGTTTCGACCACTTCTTGATCTGCGCCGCCCGCAGGTCGAACTGCGCGAGCGGATTGGCGTAGTGCGACGTCAGTCCCTGAAAACCCCAATACGGGTAGTACGACAGGAAGCTGTAGTCGGCGGTGAGTACGACGGTATGGTCGCGCGCCCGGCCGGTGGCGTGCGCGATCGCGGCGTCGACGGCCGCGTAGAACTTCTCCGAGCCGGGTGGCCGCCGGTCGCCGCGCTGGCCGTGGCCGTCGGTGTCGGTGTAGGCGATGGTGAGGTCTGGCCGCAGAATCTCGGGGATGTCCTGGCTGAACGCGATCGCCCCGGCCAGCCCGATCGCGGCGGCGACCGGGAGTACGGCCCGGCTCCTGGCGGCCAGGGCCCGCGCCGCCTCGATCACTCCGAACGCTCCCGCGGCAACCAGCAGCACAGTCAACGTGGGTTGCAGCCGGAACGACAACAGCGTCGTGCGCGCCAGCGTGGTCAGCATCGACAACAGCGACCACAGGTAGACGGCGAACACGCCGATGGCCAGGGCTCCCGCGCGCGTCGATCTCGGGGCACGGATCACCAGCCACAGCGCGCCGACCATGCACAGCGCTCCCAGCGGCGAGAACTGCAACATCGGGAAGCTCAGTTCGGCGCCGTCGGCGGGCAGGTAGTGCTGGGCGCTGCCGGTGTTGCTGACGGGGCTGCGGGTGGCGCGCAGCAGAAACGGCGCCCAGGTGATGGCGGCGATAGGCGCGGCGATGACGGCGATCACGGCCAGCCGGCGCAGTGGATCGAGGGCGGCCTTCAGGCTGCGCCCAGCCCGATGCCAGTGCAACGCCGCCGCCAGTAGGGCCATCAGCGTCACCGTGAACGCGCTGAAGGCGAACAGCAGCGTGTACCAGGTGGCCGCGAAGCCCAGGAATAACCCAGCGCCGATCACCGCCGCCCAGCCGCCGCCCGCCCAGCCGCCGCCCGCCCACCCGCCGCCCGGGCCCCCCGTCACGCCGCCCCCGGACCCCCCTATGCCGCGCGTGAAACTGTCTTCACGCTCGGGCTCCAACGTGATGCCAGCTTCACGCTCGGCGGCGGGGGCGCCCGCACTTGGACGCTCGGCGGGGGCCCCGCGCAGGCCCGACCACGTCAGTACCAGCACCGGCGGCAGCAGCACGGTGATCATCGCGGCGTAGGGCTCGGGCGAACCGAAGGCCAGGGTCACCGCCGCGGTCGCGGTCGTGACGATCAGCGCGTACTCGAAGCGGATCATCCGCCACCACAGCACCAGCGCGACCGCCACCGCGACGGCGATCGAGGTGATCGCCCACGGCTTGAAGATCTCCCAGGCCGGTGTTCCAGTCAGCGCCGCGACGCGCCCCCCGATCCAGAACCAGCCCGGCGGGTAGAACGGAGGCAGGCCGACGTAGGTCATGTCGTGCAGCGCTGGGCTGTCGGTGAGCCGGGTCAGGTATTCGGTGCGGAACTGCTGGTCGACGGAGATGCCGAACAGGTACAGCCGGGTGGCGCCCAGCGGCATGCCCAGCGTCACGACGGCGAACGCCGATGTGAACACCAGCCCACCCAGCCGGGCCAGTATCCGAAAGGAGCGGCGGTGCCCGCCGCGACGCCACACCCAGCCGACGGCCACCAACCCCGCCAGGCAGCCGACTTGGCCGACAGTGGTCAGCGCGTGCAGCTGATTGGACGACGGAAACGCCGGCCACCGCACCCGGGAAATAGCAATGAGCCCCGCCACCGACACGACCACCGTGACCGCGACCGCCACTGCGATATCGCGGAGGGTGTCCAGTGCGTGGCGCACGATCAGATTGGCAGCCTGCGGAAGACGCTGCGGGGGATGTGTCGCAACACCATCATCACATACCGGAATGCCGTTGGTGCCCAAACCAATTCCTTACCCTTGGCGGCGGAGGCCACTGCGAGGTCGGCGACGTACTCCTTGTCGACCGTGAGCGGCGCCTCCTTGACGTGCGCACTCATCCGTGTGCGCACCTGACCGGGCCGGATCACCAGAACGTGAACCCCGAAGGGACGCAATGCTTCAGACAGCCCCAGGTAGAAACCGTCCAGGCCGGCCTTGGTGGAGCCGTAGACGAAGTTGGACCGTCGCACCCGCTCGCCGGCGACCGTGCTCATCGCGATGATCTGACCAAAGCCCTGGGCGCGCATCTTCTCGCCCAGCAATACTCCCACCGAAACAGCTGCGGTGTAGTTGATCTGGGCAGCCTGCACGGCTTTGCGCTGGTTCTGCCACAGCTCCTCGGCGTCGCCGAGGATGCCGAACGCGACAATCGCGACGTCGACGTCACCACCGGAGAACGCTTGGTTGATCATGCCGGGGTGGCTGTCGGTGTCGGTGGCCTCGAAGTCGATCATCTCCACCGATCGGGCGCCCGCGGACCGCATCTGGGCCGCCGCGGCGTCACGGCCCGGATCGCCGGGCATGGCGGCCAGCACGATCCGCGCATGCGTGTTGCGCAGGTACCGCTCGCAGATGGCCAGTCCGATCTCCGACGTACCACCGAGCACGAGGATGGTCTGCGGGTTGCCGACGGCGTCCAGCATCTACAACAACTCCAAGCGGCGGGCCATGTCGGAGGCGAATACCCGAGAGGGGTCGACCTTGCGCCGGACGGCGATCCACTCGTCGATCCTCGGGTACATGGCATGGAACGTTTCGGCGCTCGCGCGAGAATCCTTCGCAGTGTAGATGCGGCCGCCGAATTCGAGCACCCGACGATCGAGTCCGGTGAGAAACTCGTTGAGCCCCTGCTTGATCGGAAAGTCGACGCACACATTCCAGCCCGGGATCGGGAAGCTCAGCGGGCCCTGGTTACCAGGGCCGAACAATTTGAACACGTTGAGAAATGAGTAATGTCCGGACCTCTGTATGTCGCGGATGATGGCCTTGAACTCGTCGACGGCGGCGGTGGGCACGACGAACTGGTATTGGGCGAATCCCGCCGGCCCGTAGGCTCGGTTCCACTCGCCGAACATGTCCAGCGGATGGTAGAACTGAGTCAGGTTCTGGGCCTTGCCTCGGTACGTGCCCGACTTGCGATACCACAATTCGCCGATCGGCATAAATGTGTATTTGGCGGCGAGGCCATTCGGGAAGATCTCGGGCAGCGTCAGCAGTTGGGGTGCATCGAATTTGAGGGGATTGCGCTGCAGCTTCGTCGGTAGCTGGTCGAGGCGCGCCAGCGAGCCCCGCGAGATCGCCGCGCGGCCGAGTTTCGGGGGTGCGCTGATGGCATCGAACCACGCGCTGGAGTAGGTGTAGTCGGCTTCGCTGCCATCGCTGTGGAAGGCGATGGTCTCGTCGAGTCCCGAAGTGACGTCACCGTCGGCGATGAAGTAGGCGGTTTCGGTGGGTGTCATCGCTATGGTGGCCCGCAGGATGATTCCGGTGAGGCCGTTGCCCCCGACGGTGGCCCAGAAAATGTCGGAATCCTCACCGGTGGG
This sequence comes from uncultured Mycobacteriaceae bacterium, assembly GCA_903927745.1. GTDB lineage: Bacteria > Actinomycetota > Actinomycetes > Mycobacteriales > Mycobacteriaceae > Mycobacterium. The sequence goes on along the minus strand of CAIYOH010000191.1, from coordinate 5,735 downwards.
GGTCAGGTGGCGGATCTGGCCGTCGGCGGTGAGCAGATCGATCGACCGCACGTGGTTGCCAAAGCTACCCGCGCTGTGATGGTTCTTGCCGTGGATGTCGCACGCGATCGCTCCGCCGATGGTGACCTGGCGGGTTCCCGGTAGCACCGGGACCCACAGGCCGAGCGGCAATGCCGCTTTCATCAGCTCATTGAGGTTCACTCCGGCGTCAAGGTCGGCGAGCCCGCTCTCGGTGCTGATCGAGTGGATGGTGTTGAGCGCGTTCATGTCGATCACCAGGCCGCCGCCGTTTTGCGCGTTGTCGCCGTAGGAGCGGCCGAGCCCGCGGGCGATCACGCCGCGGGCGCCGGAGGCTTCAGCTTCCTGGGCTGCCCGGACCACGGCCTTGGCGATGACCTCGGGGTCGGGGCTGCGCAGCACGTCCGCCATCGACGGCGCGGTGCGGCCCCACCCGGTCAGCCGGGTCGGCCTGGCAACAGTTTCAGCGCTGGACATCGTCTCCGAGGTTACCGCTTCCGCGTGCAGGTTCACCGCACGCGGAAGATGACGGTGCGCTGGACGATGAAGTTGATCACCGTCGCGGCGCCCTGGGCGATCACGAACGAGACGGGGATCGCCCAGGCCCAGGTCCCGTAGTGCAGAAGTGCTAGGCAGACGTGGTTGACCCCGACCTGCACGGCGAAGGTGAGGCCGTAGAGGGCGATGACCGCGGCAAACCGGGCCGCGCTCGGAGCAGCGCGGAATGTCCACCGGCGGTTGATCAGGTAGGCCGTGATGGTGCCGATGGTGACGCTGATCAGTTTGGACAGGTCGACCTGGAGGCCGACCGCGTTCAACAGGGTGATGTAGATGCTGTAGTCGACGATCGCGGCGATGGTGCCGGCGACGACGAAACGCCACACCTGTGTCGTCAACGGTAGGTGCGGCCCCACGGGCTGGCTGTGAGGCGCGGAGTCGGGCGGCGGGGCAACCATGGGGGACATGGGGGACATGGGTGAGACGTGGCGGGGCAAGCTAGCGGGGTGGTTTGACCGCGAGCAGCTCGACCTGGTTCTGGCCCTGCGGCGTCGAGTAGGTCACCGTGTCGCCGGGTTTACGACCGGCGAGGGCCTGCCCCAGGGGGCTGCGGGCGGTCAGGGTCTCGGCGTCGCGATCGAGGGGGGCCTCTTCGACGATCGAGATCACCTGCATCGTGACGACTTCGCCGTCGGGGAACCGCAGGGTCACCTCGGTGCCGCTGGGCAGCGCCGAGGATGCCTCGGAGTGCCCGGGCCCTTCCCGCAGCCGCCGGTCCAGTTCATGGATCCGCTCGGTGAGGACGGCCAGCTCTTCGGCGCGTTGTATCGCGTCGGCGGCGTCCCCGTGGTCGCCCACCATCCCGCGGTCGTTTTTGACCTCGACCGCCAGCAGATCGTGGCGCTGACGGAGCCGGTCCAACTCGGCGGCGAGGTTCTCCCGCGCCGTATCCGCAGCCGATTTGGCTTTTTTGACCAATTCTGGTGACCTTTCGCAGCCCGCCATCGATAGCGCTTCAGTGTCGCACCACGACCGGGCAAGCGCCAACACCCACGCCAGGATCAGACCCAGTAGGGCACCCGGGCGCGGTATTGCCGCATCGCGAAGGCCGCCAGCACCCAGCCGACCGCGGTCAGCGCCAGCACCACGACCCAGTGCCGCAACTCCTGGTGGGCGCCCAGCAGCGGCGCGCGCACGATGTCGAGGTAGTGCAGCAGCGGGTTGAGCTCGACGATGCTCGACCAGCGCCCAGCGCCCTGCTGCCGCATGGTGTCGTCGTTCCAGATGATCGGCGTCATGAAGAACAACAGCTGCACGACCGCGGACAGCAGCGGACCGATGTCGCGGTAGCGGGTCGCCAGGATGCCGAAACACAGCGACACCCAGATGCAATTGAGCACGATCAGCCCGAGTGCGGGGATCACCGAGAGGTCGGCCCACGACCACGGCTTGGGATAGATGGCCGCGACGACGGCGTAGATGACGATGTTGTGGGCGAACAGGATCATCTGCCGCCACACCAGCCGGTAGACGTGCACGCTCAGCGGCGTCGGTAGCTGCTTGATCAGCCCTTCATTGGCGACGAACACCTCCGCGCCGTCCAGGATGGAGGCGTTGAGCAGGTTCCACACGATGAGCCCGAGCGTCACGTAGGGAAGGTGGACCGATAGCTCGAGGTGGAACAGCTTGGAGTAGAGCCCGCCCATCGCGACGGCCGTGGTTCCGGTTGCGATGGTGATCCAGAACGGTCCCAGGACCGAGCGGCGGTAGCGCTGCTTGATGTCCTGCCAGCCCAGGTGCAGCCACAGCTCGTGACGACGGAACCCGTCGATCAGATCGCCGCGGGCGCGAGCCAGCGTGTTCGACTTCGCGGCCGCATCGACGAACGTCATGGGGCGCCTCCTGTGTCGTGGGGCCTGCTGAAGAGTTCCCGACGTCCCAGGCGGCGCAACCGAATCCACTCGAGCAGGCCTTTGGGGTCGCGCCGGGTCACCAGGAAGAACCATCCGAACCGAAGCCATTCCTGGGGAACCAGTTTGCGTAGTCCGGGCTGTGACTGCAGGTAGCCGCGGTTGCGGTAGGTGAAGAAGCGTTTGGTGGGGTTGTCAGGATACTGCGTGTGCATCCGGCCGCCCAGGATGGGACGGAACTCGTCGGATCCGCAGGGGTGCAGGTAGACCGCGTCCAGGCAGGTGCCGAACGCCAAGCCCGACCGCGCCAGTCGACGGTGCATCTCGACCTCGTCGCCGCGGATGAACAGCCGCAGGTCCGGGACACCGATGGCCTCCAGGGTCGACGCGCGGAACAGTGCCCCGTTGAACAGCGACGCTATTCCGCGCAGCAGGTCCTGCCCGGTGTCCGTGCGCAATTCGTCGGCGCGCCGACGCCATACCAGCCCGCGGCGCAGCGGGAACGCCAGCCGCTGCGGGTCGTCGACGTTACACACCATGGGTGAGACCTCGGCCAGCCCATGTCGCTGGGCGCAAGCCAGCAGCGTCGCCAGCACATCGGCGCTCTGGGGGCGTCCGTCGTCGTCGGCCAGCCACACCCAGTCGGCACCTTGCGACAACGCGTGCAACATACCGAGCGCAAAACCTCCTGCGCCGCCGAGGTTTCGGTGGGATCCCAGGTAGGTAGCCGGGATCGGCTGAGCTGCCACCAGGTCGCGGACCCGGCCGGCCGTGGACCCGGCTGGGGTACCGTCCGCGCCGCCGTCGTTGTCGACAACGATCAGGTGGTCGGGCACGCGGGTCTGGGTGCCGAGTGCATCCAGCGACATGGCGAGCTCGTCGGGGCGTCGGTGGGTGACGACGACGGCGATGATGGTCTCAGTCATCGGGGAGTGCTCGTTGTGGGAGCGGGCCGCGGGCCGCGGCGTCGCGCCGGGTTTCGGCCAACACCTGGTGCACGTGCCGCGCCGCGTCGTCGCCCTCGTAGGCGCGCACCACGTCCTCAATGCCGCCGTTCATCCGGATCACCCCGTGATCGATCCACATCGCAGTCGTGCACAACCGGGCCAGGAAATCGTTGGAATGGCTTGCGAATACCAGGATTCCGGAGCGCTCCACCAGGCTCTGCAGCCGGGACTGGGCCTTCTTGAGGAAGTCGGCGTCCACGGCGCCGATCCCCTCGTCGAGCAGCAGGATCTCGGGGTCGATGCTGGTGACCACACCCATCGCCAGCCGGACCCGCATCCCGGTGGAGTAGGTGCGCAGCGGCATCGTCAGGTAGTCACCGAGTTCGGTGAACTCGGCGATCTCGTCCACCTTGGCCAGCATCTGCTTGCGAGTCTGCCCGAGGAACAGCCCGCGGATGATGATGTTCTCGTATCCGGAGATCTCGGGGTCCATGCCGATCCCGAGGTCGAAGACCGGCGCGACCCGGCCCGCGATCTTCGCCCACCCGCGCGTCGGTTCGTAGATCCCCGAAAGGAGCCGCAGCAGAGTCGATTTCCCGGCGCCGTTGTGCCCCACCAGCCCGACCCGATCGCCAAGCTTGAGCGACATGGTGATGTCGCGTAACGCCTCGACGACGACGACGTTTGCGGCGTTGCGGCCGATCGTGCCGCCCGCCTTGCCCAGGAAGGCCTTCTTCAACGAGCGCGACTTGGCGTCGAAGATGGGAAATTCCACCCACGCGTCTTGCACCTCGATGTGCGGACCCCGACTTGCCACCATCAGCTACCCACGCCTGCTTACAGGTATTGCCCGTGTCCGTGCCCGGCATGGCCCGACTTGCCGCTTCCCGGCGGCAGGGCGCCCTGCCGAATCTGCTCCAGCTGGGTGCGTGCGGCCATCTGCTGAGCGAACAGCGCGGTCTGGATGCCGTGAAACAGCCCCTCGAGCCACCCGACCAGTTGCGCCTGGGCGATCCGCAGCTCGGCGTCCGAGGGCACCGTGCCCTCGGTGAACGGCAGGGTGAGCCGATGGAGTTCCTCCCGCAGTTCCGGCGCCAGCCCCTCTTCGAGCTCGCGGATGCTGGCGGCGTGGATGTCGCGCAGCCTATTGCGGCTGGCGTCGTCCAACGGCGCAGCCCGCACCTCCTCGAGCAGTTGCTTGATCATCGTGCCGATGCGCATGACCTTGGCCGGTTGCTCGATCAAGTCGGTCACGGAGCCCTCGTCGTCGGAGTCGGGCATCGCGACACCCCGCAGATCGCCGCTACCGAGAACCTCGATTCCGTCATCATCGGGTTCGCCGCCGTAGTTGCCGGTGCTCAACACTTCACCATCCTCTGATCCTTTGCGACCATCCGTGCCTGCCCTACGGGTGCGACGCCCCGGCATCCGCGCGCCACTCGTAAATCCGGGCGCCGCCGTTGTCGTAAACCAGGGACCACGACGTCGACTTATCCAGTGACACTAGTCCGTCGGGTGTGGCGAACCCCCGAACGTTGGGCACGCTGGTCAAGATGTACCGGATATTGAGCGCCTTGACCGCCTCGACGACCTTCGGATCCGACGCACCCTTGCGGGCCGACGACCAGAAGACGAAACGGTAGGGGCCCGGGCCGGTCTGCTGAGGATAGTCGTAGTGGGTCCACAACGGGTGCAGGTCGGCCACCGCGTACATCCAGGCGGTGCCGTCGACGTTGGAGTTGCCGATCAGGGTGTCGTGCGCGCCGGGGAGCTTGGCCAGGTAGGCCATTGCCATGAGGTCACGATGGTCGATGATGACGGAGTCGTATTTGTCGCCGAAGAGGAACAGGTGCCGGTAGAGATAATGCCGGGCGCCCAGTACGGTGACTGCCACCAGGAGGACTGCGGTGACCGCGGGCCACACCGGGGCGGGAAGCGGCCGCAACCTGGTGGTGACCCGGCGGGCGCCGAGCACCCCGAGCGTCACCGCGGCGAACAACGCGATGCCCGCCATCGGCGTCAGCAGCATTGTCACCACGCCCGTGAGCCGCCGCGGATCGTTGTAGAAGAACTGGCTGAACTGTTCGATCGCGCGGCCGAACGGATTGCGAAACGGCGCCCCCGAATAGACGGTCGCCACGATCAGCACGACCCAGACCGCCGGCGGCCACCAGATTCTCCGGTACAGCAGGATCGCCATGCCGATGTAGGCCAAGACCACCAGGCCGTACTGGACGTGAAAATCGTTGAGGTGGCGGGTATGTAGCAGCAACGCGTCGATGACGCCCTGTGTGACGCTCTTGAAGCTGGGGAAGCCATGCCCGGCGATGATGTCGGCCTGCCTGAGGACCCCCAGGAACTG
>CAIYOH010000190.1 GCA_903927745.1 uncultured Mycobacteriaceae bacterium | reverse complement strand
CGCCAAGGATCGCGGGTGCACCAGCCCCGCCTGCACCGTCGGCGGCTACTACTGCGAAGTCCACCACGTCACCGACTACGCCACCTGCCACCGCACCGACATCGACAACCTCACCTTCGCCTGCGGCCCCCATCACCGCCTACTCACACCAGACGGCTGGACCACCCGCACCACCGCAACCGGCGACACCCAATGGATCCCACCCCCACAACTCGACACCGGACAACCCCGCACCAACAACCACCACCACCCCGAAAAAATCCTCACCGGCCAAGACGCCGACCCCAGAGACCCCGACAAACCCGATGATCCCTAGTCACGCCGGGCACCACCTGTTGATCCGCTCCGCCCGCAACGGGTAGCGTGACGTGTCCATTACGGAACCGCAAGTAGCGTAATTCGGCACCGCCGCCCACCAGAAGGACCGGTCCCATGCGCAGCGCCTACGCCGGTGATCCCTTCACCACATCCGACGACGAGATCGCTGCTGCCCTCGAGGATGTCAGTATTCCGGCGCTGCTGTTGTCGCTCGTGCACATCACCGGCGACCCGCGATTCATCCGCGACTTCACGCCCCTGGGGAGCTTCCTCAACGAGATCCAAGGCTTCATGTCCGAGGAGGACAAGGCACGGGCCCGCACAGCGGCGCTTCCCGCGATCGTCGACTACCGGGATCGCGGGTGCCCCGAACCCGACCCGCTGAGTCCGGAACTCGTGCGGGAGATGACGGACTGGGTCGCCTGCGAACACGTCCCGGACGACTACCTGCCCCTGCTCGCCGAAGAGATCGACCTCGATGCCGCCGACCCGCGCCGTCCGGCCGCCCTGCCGGCGGACCGAGCGGCCGACCTGCCGGTGCTCGTCGTGGGGTGTGGCGAATCGGGCATCCTGGCCGGCATCCGCCTCGCACAGGCGGGCATTCCCTTTACCATCGTCGAGAAGAACGCGGGGCCGGGCGGAACCTGGTGGGAGAACACGTATCCCGGTGCGCGGGTCGATGTCGCAAACCACTTCTATTGCTACAGCTTCGAACCCAACAACGGCTGGACCCACTACTTCGCCGAGCAGCCCGAACTGCGGGATTATTTCGCCGAAGTGATGAACAAGCACCAGCTCAACGACCATGTGCGCTGGCAGACCGAGGCCACCTCGGCCGAGTGGGACGACGCCGCGGGCACGTGGAGCGTGTCGTTGCGCGGGGCCGACGGCCAGACCAGCGCGGTCTGCGCCCGGGCCCTGATCACTGCCGTCGGCCAACTGAATCGGCCAAACCTGCCCGACTTCGACGGCGCCGACACCTTCAACGGGCCCTCGTTTCACTCCTCTGCCTGGGATCACTCCGTCGACCTGACCGGTAAGCGGGTCGCGCTCGTCGGGGCCGGCGCCAGCGGCTTCCAGATTGCTCCCGCGATCGCCGGCAGCGTCGAGCACCTGACCGTATTCCAGCGAACGGCCCAGTGGATGTTCCCCAACGCGATGTATCACGACAGGGTCGGCGACGGGATGCGGTGGGCGATGCGCCACCTGCCGTACTACGGCAGGTGGTACCGGCTGCTCGTGCTGTGGCCCGGCGCCGACAAGGGCCTCGACGCCGCACGCAGCGATCCGGACTACACCTGCCACGAATCCGATCCGAACTATGCCGTCAGCGACATCAATGCCGCGGCGCGAATGATGTTCACCCAGTGGATCACCGACCAAGTCGGCGACGACCACGCGCTGTTGGCCAAGGTGCTGCCCGACTATCCCGCCACGGGCAAGAGGACTCTGCAAGATAACGGCAGCTGGTTGCGCACGCTGCAACGCGACAACGTCGAGTTGGTGCGCACCCCGATTCAGCGACTCACCCCGCGCGGCATCGTCACCGCCGACGGTGTCACCCATGAGGTCGATGTCATCATCTACGCCACCGGATTCCGGCACACCGATGTGCTGTGTCCGATGACCGTCACCGGCCGCGACGGCACCGACCTGCACGAGATGTGGGGGCGGCGCCCGTATGCCCATCTCGGGATCACCGTTCCGCGGTTCCCCAACTTTTTCATCATCTACGGTCCGGGGGCCCACCTCGCCCACGGGGGAAGCCTCATCTTCCAGTCCGAGCTCCACATGCGCTACATCGACCAATGTCTCGAGCATCTGGTGACGACGAACGCGCATTCGCTGGAGCCGACCGCCGAGGCGGCAGCTGACTGGCACCAACGAACACAGGCCGAGATCACAAAGATGGTCTGGTCGCATCCGGCCGTCACGCATTCGTACTTCAAGAACGCCGACGGAGAGATCCACACCGTCAGCCCGTGGCGGCTGCCCGAGTACTGGGCTGCGGTGCGCGAGCCCGATTGGTCTGAATTCGTGATTCGGCAGAAAACATGAGCACGGTGCAGAAAGTGAGCGGATCAGCATGCGCACGGTAGTCATCGACGGGCCCCGCAGCATACGGGTGCAGACCCGACCCGATCCGGTACTGCCGGGGCCCAATGGGGCGATCATCGAGGTCGCCGCAACCGCTATCTGCGGATCAGATCTGCACTTCTATGAGGGCGATTTCCCACTCGCCGAGCCGATTCCGCTCGGCCACGAGGCAGTAGGCACCGTCGTCGCGGTGGGGCCGGACGTACGCACTGTCGCGGTCGGCGATCAGGTGATGGTGTCGTCGGTGACCGGATGCGGCGCCTGCCCCGGTTGCGCCACCCTGGATCCGGTCATGTGCCACAGCGGTTTCCAAATCTTCGGCGGTGGGGTGCTAGCTGGTGCGCAGGCCGACCTGCTCGCCGTGCCCGCAGCCGACTTCCAGCTTCTGAAAATTCCGGCCGGGATCACCACCGAACAGGCGCTGTTGCTCACCGACAACCTCCCCACGGGGTGGGCGGCCGCTCAGCGTGCCGACATCCCCTACGGCGGTACCGTGGCGGTGATCGGACTGGGCGCGGTCGGCCTGTGCGCGTTGCGCAGCGCGTTTTTTCACGGCGCCGCCGAGGTTTTCGCTGTCGACCGCGTGGACGGCCGCCTCGCGCGGGCCGCCCGATGGGGAGCGACGCCCGTCAAGGCCTCGGCGGTGGTGGAGGCAATCCTGGCGGGAACCGGTGGACGCGGCGCGGACGCGGTGATCGACGCCGTCGCCACCGCCGCGTCGATGACCGACGCTCTGAACGCGGTGCGGCCCGGTGGCACCGTCTCCGTGGTCGGCGTGCACGATCT
>CAIYOH010000189.1 GCA_903927745.1 uncultured Mycobacteriaceae bacterium | reverse complement strand
CAGGTGCTCGGTGGCATCGGCTGCACCTGGGAGCACGACGCCCACCTCTACCTGCGCCGGGCGCACGCCATCGGTGCGTTCCTCGGCGGGTCCGAGCGCTGGCTGCGGCGGGTCACCGCGCTCACCCAGGCCGGCGTGCGCCGCCGCCTGAGCATCGACCTCTCCGACGTGGAGGGTCTGCGCCCCGAGATCGCCCGGGCCGTCGGTGACGTCGCCGCGCTGCCGGAGGGGCAACGCCACGCAGCGTTGGCGACGGCAGGTCTGCAGGCTCCGCACTGGCCGCCGCCGCACGGCCGCGCGGCGTCCCCGGCCGAGCAGCTGCTGATCGACCAGGAGATGGCGGCGGCCGGTGTGGCGCGTCCAGACCTGGTGGTCGGCTGGTGGGTGGCGCCGACGATCCTCGAGCACGGCACGCCGCAACAGATCGAACGTTTCGTGTCAACCACCCTGCGGGGCGAATTCCTCTGGTGTCAACTGTTTTCCGAGCCGGAGGCAGGCTCGGATCTGGCGTCGCTGCGGACCAAGGCGGTGCGGGGTGACGGCGGTTGGCTACTGAGCGGGCAGAAGGTGTGGACCTCGGCCGCGCACAAGGCGCGGTGGGGTGTGTGCCTGGCGCGCACCGACCAGGATGCGCCGAAACACAAGGGGATCACCTACTTCCTGGTGGACATGGCCTCGCCTGGGATTGAGATCCGGCCGCTGCGCGAGATCACCGGCCACTCGCTGTTCAACGAGGTATTCCTGGACAACGTGTTCGTACCGGACGATCTGGTTGTCGGCGCGGTGAACGACGGCTGGCGGCTGGCGCGAGCCACCCTGGCCTCCGAGCGGGTCGCGATGGCCAGCGGCACCGCCCTGGGTAACCCGATGGAGGAATTGCTCGACGTGCTCGCCCACCTGGATCTCGACGCCGCCCAGCAGGATCGGCTGGGGCGGTTGATCGTCGACGCGCAGACGGGCGCGCTGCTCGACCAGCGGATCGCCCAGATGGCCGTCGGCGGGCAGGATCCCGGGGCGCAGTCCAGCGTCCGTAAGCTCATCGGGGTCCGCTACCGGCAGGCGCTGGCCGAGTACGCCATGGACGTCTGCGACGGCGCCGGCCTCGTCGACAACCAGGCGGTCTACGACTTCCTCAACTCCCGCTGCCTCACTATCGCCGGCGGCACCGAGCAGATTCTGCTCACCATCGCCGCGGAGCGACTCCTCGGACTGCCGCGCTGACGGCGTGATCGGCGGGATTGCCGCCATGGCTGCGGTTGTCCGGGAACGACGACCGGGGGCGCAACCTCGATGGGGTTCCCCCGGGTGAGGGCCTTTCGGCCACGCAGGGCGGGACTTGTGGCTGCAGACCGCCGGCGCGGGCACCCCTAGCATTGACCCATGAGCACTGGCGCGATCGTCTGGTCGTCCGTGGTGGTGTTGCTGGTCCCGCTGGTGCTGAGCACCTCGATCCGCGTGGTGCAGCAGTATCAGCGCGGAGTGCATTTCCGGCTTGGTCGCGTGATCGGTGTTCGCGAGCCCGGGCTGAGGTTCATCATCCCGGTGATCGACAAGCTGTGGAAGGTGTCGATGCGCATCGTCACCATGCCGATCCAGTCGCAGGGCATCATCACCCGCGACAACGTCAGTGTCGACATCGCCGCTGTCGCCTACTTCCGGGTCGTCGATGCCCGCAAGGCCGTCGTCGTCATCGAGAACGTCAACGTCGCCATCAACCAGATCGCCCAGAGCACCCTGCGCAACGTCGTCGGGCAGCACT
>CAIYOH010000188.1 GCA_903927745.1 uncultured Mycobacteriaceae bacterium | reverse complement strand
GCGCAGGCGGCTTCGCTGGAGTCCGAGCACCAGGCCATCGTTCGCGATGTGCTGGCTGCTGGTGACTTCTGGGGTGGCGCCGGTTCGGTGGCCTGCCAGGAGTTCATCACCCAGTTGGGTCGCAACTTCCAGGTGATCTACCAGCAGGCCAACTCCCACGGCCAGAACGTGCAGTCCGCTGGCAACATCATGGCCAGCACCGACAGCGCCGTCGGCTCCAGCTGGGGCTGACGCCAGGCAGTGGCGGCGCGCCGTGCACAGCGCGCCGCCCTCCTGGTAACGCATGAGACAAGCCCCCGGGTGTCAACCCGGGGGCTTGTTCTTGTCGTGGGGTCTAGTTCAGGGGTCTTCACGCAGGCGTGTCAGAAGCGGCCGCCGCCACCCATGAAGTCTCCGTCGAAGCCGCCGCCTAACCCGCCGTCGAAGCCTCCGTCGGAGCCCCCCGCCGAGCCGCCGTACGAGGTGGGGCTCCAGTTGCCGGACCCGCCCCCCATACCTCCACTGAGCAGGTCGCCGATGATGATCCCGCCGACCATCGCCCCCATATTCCCGCCACCCTGACGACCGGCGTAGGCCCGCTGGGCCGATCGCGCATCGTCATTGGCCAGCGACTGCGCCTGGGCCGCCAGCTTCGACGCCGCATTGGCGTGCGCGATGGCCTCGGTCACGTTCGTCGCGCCCTTGTCCCGTGCGGCCTGAAGGTGCCGTGTGGCCTCGGCGATCCTGGTGCGGGCCTCCGGGCCGATCACGCCGCGCCGCGTGTCGATGTAGTCGGACACCCCCCGCACGCGGGCGTCGGCGGTGAACAACGCCTGCTGGTAGGAGCGGCGAAGCCGCTCCTCGTTGGCCTGTTCCTCGGCGATCGAGGCCAGGAGCCGGTCGAGGTCGGCGTCGGCCTTGGTCAGTTGCCCGAACGCGCCGAGGGGATCCGCCGAGCCCACGCCGGCGTACTCGACCGCGCGGGCCACCGCGTCCCGTGCCGCCCTGAGTTCGCCGCCGTGTGCGTATTTCGTGGTCTGCGCCTGCGTGAGCAGCCCGTCGGCGCGGTCGATGCCAGCCCGGGCGTCGACGATCGCCGCGGGCATCTCGGCGATGGCGTGGCGGATGTCGCTGGCGGCATGGTCGACTGCGTCGAGCAGTGCACGCGCCTGGCCGAGCGCTGCCTCCGCGGAGCGATAGGTGTCCACCAGGGCGCTCTGCTGTCCGGTCACCGCCTTCCCGGCTACCTCCCGGGCCGCTGCGATGCTGCGGTCGGCGAATTCCAGCCGTTCGGTGGCAGCCGTGACGTTGCCGGACACCGAGGCCAGGGCGGCGGGGTCGAAGTCGTTGTGCAAGTCGGTCAGTCGCTGTGCGGATGGGTCGAGGCGGCTGGTCAGTTCCACGTATTGCTGTGTCAGGCTGTCGAGCCGGGCGGAGGCGTCGATCACCAGGTCACGCATTGTCTCGAAAGCCTCTCGCTGCGACTCGAGCTCGCGGTCGGCGCGCGCCGCCGACACGATCACCCGCGTGAGCAGGTCCCGGCGCTCCTCGGGGGTCTCGGGGTCGTCGTCATCGAGTTGCTGCCGCACGGTAAACGCCTGTGCCAGCGCCGCCTTGGCGTTCGTCACGGCCTGCGTGAACGGGCGGGTCCGCTCGTCACCGAACTCGCTGATCGCCACGTCGAGCTCGTTAGAGCTGGTGCGTAACGCGTTGTCCACGTCCACGACCTTCGACCGCGAGAGGTCGTCGAGCGCGTCGAGCGACACGGCGGCCAGTGCGTTGGCGTCGGTGGGGTCGATCCGCCGCGCCGCCGCAATAGCGGCGGCCCGCCGCCGGCGCGCGCGCTGACGCAGAAAGAACATCAGCAGCAGCCCAGTGACGGCGATGACGCCCAGCGCCACCAGCAGGGTGGCTGGGCTCGTCGAGTGCGGCGAGGTGTCGAGCCCGCTGGCCGCCGCGATCGCCGCGCCGCTCCAGTCACCGTTGTGCAGGGCGGGTTCGATCTTGTCGCGCCGCAGCTCGTCGACCTTCGTCGAGCTGACACTCTTGACCGCGGAGGGCACCAGGAAGTCGTACGCGCGGCCGACGGTGGCCACTGCCAGCAGCGCGTCGTATTCGCCCAGGTTGTTGATGCTCCAGGTGCTTCGGGCCCAGCTCTGCGGGCTCTGACCGGAGAAGTCGTCGACGTAGACGACCCACAGCCGAATATGGCGGTCTGCATAGAGCTTGTCGACCGCCGACTTGACCGCGGCGCGGCCGGAGTTCGACAGTGCCCCGACGTCGTCGGTGACGTAATTCGGCAGCTGGACTGGCGGTTGGGCGCCGGCCGGTGGTGCCAGCAGGCCCACGCCGAGAATCGTCACGATCATGGCGAGCAGACGGGCGGTGCGCATAGCACCCCAATCTAGTCCGAACCTGCGCTTGCCGGGGTCGTGCCTGGCAGACTGTGCCTCGGTGACTACGACTCAGCACGACCCCTGGGCCCCCTTCGACCCCTATGACGCCGTCGACCGCGAGCGGCGGGTCCACGAAGGGCCGAAGACTGCGGGTCTGCCGGGCACAGAGGGTCAACACCGCAGCGAGTTCGCCCGGGACCGGGCCCGGGTGCTGCACAGCGCCGCGCTGCGCCGCCTGGCCGACAAGACGCAGGTCGTCGGGCCCCGCGAGAGTGATACCCCACGCACCCGGTTGACGCACTCGCTGGAGGTCGCCCAGATCGGGCGCGGCATGGCCGTCGGACTGGGCTGCGATCCGGACCTGGTCGACCTGGCCGGCTTGGCCCACGACATCGGGCATCCGCCCTACGGTCACAACGGCGAGCGAGCGCTCGACGAGGTCGCCCGGAAGTACGGCGGCTTCGAGGGCAACGCGCAGAATTTTCGGATCCTCACCCTTCTCGAGCCGAAAGTCCTCGACGAGCGGGGCGACAGCGTGGGACTGAACCTGACCCGAGCCTCCTTGGACGCGGTCACCAAATATCCGTGGACCCGCGGGCAGGGGCTGGGGAAAGGGACCAAAAAGTTCGGCTTCTACGACCAGGACCATGACTCGGCGGCCTGGGTTCGTTCGTGCGGACAGGGGGAGCGGGTCTGCCTGGAAGCCCAGGTGATGGATTGGGCCGACGATGTCGCCTATTCGGTGCACGACGTCGAGGACGGCGTGGTCAGTCGGCGGATCGACCTTCGGGTGCTCTCCGACGTGAGCGAGGTGGCTGCGCTGGCCGAACTGGGCGAGAGCGCGTTCTCCCGGGTGAGCGCCGACGACTTCATGGCGGCCGCGCGGCGGCTGTCGGAGCTTCCCGCGGTGACCGCGGTGGCCGCAGTGACCGCAGGCGGCGTCTACGAGGCCACGCTGGCCGCCTCCGTCGCGCTCAAGCGGCTCACCAGTGAATTGGTCGGCAGGTTCGCCTCGGCCGCGATTGAGACCACCCGCGCGGCGGCCGGGCCGGGGCCGCTGGCCCGCTACCGCGCCGACCTGCACGTACCCGACCTGGTGCGTGCCGAGGTGTCACTGCTGAAAATCCTCGCGCTGCAGTTCATTATGTCCGATCAACGGCATTTGGACTCCCAGGCCCGGCAGCGCGAACGCATCCACCGGGTGCAACGGTTGCTGACCGACGGTGCGCCCGCAACGCTCGACCCGATGTTCGCCGCCGCGTTCGTGGCCGCCGCCGATGACGACGCCCGGGCGCGGGTCGTCATCGACCAGATCGCCTCCTACACCGAGGGCCGACTGGAGCGCATCGACGTCGAGGCGTTCAGCCGCGGCCCGCATCTCAGCGGCTTGGGCTGTGAACTCGATGCGGGATAGGCTGCGGGTTATGAGGAGAATCAGCGGCACCGCCGCGGTCGTCGTGGCGCTCCCTGTCCTGGCGCTCACCGCATGCAGTCCCGACCAGAACCCCAGCAGCCAACCCGGCACCGTGCCGGCGGTCAAGACAGCCGTGCCGGCGCCGCCGTCGGCGCAGGCCGTCGCCGCGCCCGGTGGTGAGTCGCTTGCCGCGCACCTGAAGTCGGCCGACGGCCGCGACGTCGCCACGGCGACGTTCGACTTCACCGGCGGGTACATCACCGTCACGGTCAAGACGGTGACCGCCGGAATTCTCCTGCCCGGCTTCCACGGCCTGCACGTCCACGAAATCGGCAAGTGCGAGCCGAATTCGGTCGGGCCGAACGGCGGGCCGACCGGTAACTTCCTGTCCGCGGGCGGTCACCTGCAGGCACCCGGACACACCGACAAGCCGGAAAGCGGCAACCTGACCTCGCTCGAGGTCCGCCAGGACGGTTCGGCGTACCTGATCACCACCACCGACAGCTTCACCCGCGACGACTTGATCGGACCGAACAGGGCGGCGTTGATGGTGCACGGCGCCGAATACACCGACGGCGCGCCCGAGCGGGTCGCCTGCGGTGTCATCGGCACCGACTAGACGGGTCGGTCCGGCGTCCTAGACTGAGCCGATGTCAAGTCCGGCGGGGTCACGAGATGCCGGCCGGGCGGGGGGCCGCGGCCGGATTTCCGATCGCGACATCGCCGCCGTCCGCGAGAAGGTCCGCATCGAGGACGTCGTCGGCGACTACGTCCAACTGCGACGCGCCGGGGCCGACTCGCTCAAGGGCCTCTGCCCGTTCCACGACGAGAAGTCGCCGTCGTTTCACGTGCGCCCCAACCACGGCCATTTCCACTGTTTCGGTTGCGGCGAAGGCGGTGACGTCTATGCGTTCATCCAGAAGATCGAACACATCAACTTCGTTGAGGCGGTGGAACTGCTCGCCGACCGGGTCGGCTACACGATCACCTACACCGGTGCGGCGACCAGTGTGCAGCGCGACCGCGGTAGCCGCAGCAGGCTGACCGGGGCCACCGCCGCCGCGGCGGAGTTCTACGCGGCGCAATTGGAATCCGAGGAGGCCGCACCGGCCCGCCGGTATCTGACCGAGCGCAACTTTGACGCCGCAGCCGCCCGCCGCTTCGGGTGCGGATTCGCCCCGTCCGGGTGGGACTCGCTGACAAAACATCTGCAGCGCAAGGGTTTCGAGTTCAAGGAGCTGGAAGCAGCCGGCCTGTCGCGGGAGGGCCGCCGCGGCCCGATGGACCGCTTCCACCGGCGGCTGTTGTGGCCGATCCGCAGCTCGTCGGGCGAGGTGATCGGTTTCGGAGCCAG
>CAIYOH010000187.1 GCA_903927745.1 uncultured Mycobacteriaceae bacterium | reverse complement strand
AGGTTGTCGTCGCCGTCGGCCCAGACCATCACCAGACCCAGGTCGCTCAGCGGCGCGAACACCGCGCTGCGCGTGCCGATCACCAACCGCGCGGTGCCCCGCAGCGCCGCGAGCCAGCGCCGATACCGCGCGGCCGGCCCCAGGCCCGCCGACAGCGCCACCACACTGCTCTCGTCGATCAGAGTCGTGGCGGCCCGCCACAGCGCATCCACGTCTTTCTGGTCGGGCACCACCGCCAGCACCGCACGCCCCGCCCTGATGGTGTGCGCGGCGGCCTCGGCGAACCGGTCCACCCACGACTCGCCCGGCAGCGGCTGCCAGACGCCGCGAGCGGCGCGAGACTCGGCCAGCGCGGCCAGGAATCGCCCGCCGCTGGCGTAGCAGTCCCAGCCCGACGGGTCGACGGGCGCCGGCATCACCGGCGGGGCCATCGGGGCCATCGCGGCCATCGCGGTTGGGGGTTCTCGTTCCACCCGGGCGTGTCGGGCCGGTATCGCCAGGCGCAGGACATCTGGCCGGGTTCCGGCGTAGCGGGCCGCGACCGCGTCGACTAATCGTCGGATCTCGGGCGTCAGCACCCGCTCGGGCGACACCACCCGGTCGAGCCAGCCGAGTTTGCCGCCGTGATCGGTGTCGTTTCGGCGCTCCAGCACGAACCCGTCAACCAGCCGGCCGTGGAACCGCACCCGCACCCGCACCCCCGGCTGAGCGTCGTCGGACTGCTCGGCCGGCACCAGGTAGTCGAACTCGCGGTCCAGGTGCGGGACCGACAGCATCGGCAACACCCGGGCTATCGGCTCCACATCGATTCGTGTGCGCCCGGACTGCGTCACTGCATCCTCAACTGCTCTGCGCTGCCGTCAACGCCGGTTGCTAGTCAAAACCTTCGGCCGGCCAGTCCACGACCTCGCCATCGCCCGCGAAGGCCGCGTCGCCCGGCGCCTCCCGGCCGAAGAAGAAACCGGCCGTGATGAGGATCTGCGCCACGGCGTACAGCCACCAGATCGGCACCGCGAGGCCGTCGCTCTCCAGGACGAACCGGCCGATCGCGATCATCGCGTCGGACGCCGCGAAACTCAGCGCCCCCACCGCGGTCAGGATCGTCGGCAACCGCGCCACTTGAGCCGCGCAGACCATGGCGATCAGCACAAAGATGTAAGCCACCACGGGAATGGTCAGCTTGTCGCGATCCAAGGAGGGCCATAACCACACCAGCAGACAGATGACGGACAGGCAGATCAGCACCAACGAAGCCAGTCGCGGGTTCGACGGGCGCGCCCGGGGAATGAGCGGCAACAACACGGCCAGGTAACACAGGTGGGCCAACAGAAATGCCGCCAGACCCAGGCCAAACGACTCCGTCCACCAGGGGATTTCCAACAGCCAGTCGCCGACGGCCGACAACAGCAGCGCGGGCACCAGCCAGCGCCGCTCGCGGACGATCGGGTGGCGGGTCGCCGCGACGGCGAGCAACACCGCCATCGACACCTTGAACGGCGGCTGCAGGATCGAATGCCCGGTGAGTCCCACTCCCGGTGGGGTGCGCAACGCGAGGACGGTGAGGAAGCCGCCGTAGCCGAGGGCCGCCCACACGGCCAGGACCCAGAGGGAGGACACCCGGCGGGGTGCGTACGGTACCTCCATGCCCAGCTTGGACAACACAGCCCACGGGAAACCCGCGATCGACGCCATTCTGCAGAAGGTACTGGATGCGGTTCCGTTCCGGCTAACCACCGACGACGGTATCGACGCGGCCCGGCGGGGGTTCCGGGAGTTGTCACGACGGCTGGTGCACCCTGAGTTGCGCGTCGAGGACCGGACCATCCCCGGGCCCGCGGGACCGATCGCCATCCGGATCTACTGGCCGCCGGGGCACGACGAGCGGAGCCCGGTCGTGCTGTTCTTCCATGGCGGCGGGTTCGTCCTGGGCGACCTCGATACCCACGACGCCTCGGCCCGTCAGCACGCCGTCGGCGCCGACGCGATCGTGGTGTCCGTCGACTACCGGCTGGCGCCGGAGCACCCCTACCCGGCCGCCGTCGACGACGCGTGGGCCGCCACCATCTGGGTCGCCGAGCACGGCCATGAAATCGGCGCCGACACCGACCGGATCGCCGTCGCCGGAGACTCCGCCGGGGGGAACATCGCGGCGGTGATGGCGCACCAGGCCCGCGACGGCGGCGGCCCGCCGCTCGCGTTCCAACTGCTGTGGTACCCGTCCACTGTGTGGGACGCGACGTTGCCGTCGTTCACCGAGAACGCCGCCGCGCCGATCTTGGACGCGAAGGCCGTCGCCGACTTCTCCCGTTGGTACGCAGGCGATGTCGACATGTTCAACCCGCCGCCGGGCATGGCGCCGGGCCGGGCGGAGAACCTGAGTGATCTAGCTCCGGCCTACATCGCCGTCGCCGGCTACGACCCCCTGCGCGATGACGGCATCCGCTACGGCGAACTCCTGGCTGCGGCCGGCGTCCCCGTCGAGGTGCACAACGCCGAGACGCTGGTGCACGGCTACCTCGGCTACGCCGGCGTGGTGCCCACGGCCACCGCCGCCACCGACCGCGGGCTCGGCGCCCTGCGGGCCGCGCTGCACCCGTGAGACCACCGCGCAGGGCAGCGGTACGGTGAAGCCCATGACGGAGCAGGCAGGCGCCCGACCAGGTATCGATCCCACCTTCAAGTCGCTACTGGACGCGGTCCCACTGACCTTCCGGGTGGCCGACGGCGTCGAGCACGCACGCTCGCAGATGAAGCTCCTGCAGGTCCCCGAGGACGCGCTTCCCGGCATGCGGATCGAGGATCGGACGGTCGGTCACGGCGATATCGGCGACGTTGGTGTCCGCATTTATTGGCCAGAGGTCGACGCCGCCCGGCCGCTGCCGATCGTCGTCTTCTACCACGGCGGCGGGTTCGCCCTGGGCGACTTGGACACCCACGACCCCGTCGCCCGCGCGCACGCCGTCGGCGGCGAGGCGATCGTGGTGTCCGTCGACTACCGACTGGCCCCCGAGCACCCGTTTCCCGCCGCGGTACACGACAGCTGGGCCGCGTTGCAATGGGTGGCGGCCAACGCCGCCGAACTGGGCGGCGACCCGGAGCGAATCGCCGTCGCCGGGGACTCCGCGGGCGGCAACCTCGCCGCGGTGATGACTCACCTGGCCCGCGAGACCGGGCCGAGCCTGTGCTTCCAGTTGCTGTGGTATCCGGTCGTCACCGCCGACCTGTCGTTGCCGTCGTTCACCGAAAACGCGACCGCGCCGATTCTGGACCGCGACGTCATGGACGCCTTCCTGGCGTGGTATCTGCCCGACGTCGACATCTCCGACCCCACCGTCTTGCCCGTCACCCTCGCCCCCGCCAACGCCGACCATCATGCGGACCTGCCGCCGGCCTACATCGGGACCGCCGAGCACGACCCGCTGCGCGACGATGGCGCCCGTTACGCCGAGTTGCTCGACACCGCCGGCGTGCCCGTCGAATTGAGCAATGAGCCGACGCTGGTGCACGGCTACGTCAGCTTCGCCTTGGTGATCCCGGCCGCCGCCGAGGCGACCAACCGGGGGCTCGCCGCCCTGAAGAAAGCGCTCCACACCTGAGCTAGCCCCGCGAGCAGACGCAGAATCGCACCAAAACCCGGTGGTTTT
>CAIYOH010000186.1 GCA_903927745.1 uncultured Mycobacteriaceae bacterium | reverse complement strand
CGAAATGCGCACGCGGTATTGACGCCGGGTCGGCCGCCGGTTCAGTGGCGGGGGCGCCAGCGAGGTCAGCGATGTCGCGGCGCACCCGTTGCAGGGCCCGCACCACGCGTTCGGCGTCCGGGTCGGCGCGGACCCGCCGGCGCACCCGGGCGGCGGTGTCGTCGTCGAGCAGCCCGGCCTGCAGATCGGCGAGCACCTCAACCGTCAGTGGCGGGTCGGTCTCCCCGGCCGGCCCGCCCCCCGGCCCGTCCCCCGGCCCGTCCCTGTCGTCATCCATCCACCCCAGTGTCCGCGACCAGGCGGCCGGCGTCGAGATACCCGAGCAGGTAGGCGAGCCGGACCCGCGCCCGCGAACACCGGCTTTTCACCGTGCCCTCGGCGACACCCAGCAGGGCGGCGGTGTCGGCCACGGAGTAGCCCTGCATGTCGATCGCCACCACCGCCGCGCGTTGCTCGACGGGCAGCCGCATCAGGGCGCGGTGTACACAAAGTGCGGTGTCGATCTGGGCGGTGTGGTCGGACACCGCGTGAATGTCCTCCAGGGGGGCGGTCGGATGGGATTGCAGGCGCCGCAGCCTGTCCAGGCAAGCGTTGACGACGATCCGGTATAGCCAGCTGCCCACCGCGGCGTCGTACCGGAAGGAGCCGGCGCCGCGGTGCGCCGAGAGCATCGCATCCTGCAGCGCGTCCTCGGCGTCCTCGGGGGTGCGGCTGGTCAGCCGGGCCAGGCGGTGCAACTGCCCCTGGTGGCGGCGAAACAGCTCCCCGAAGGCGTGCCGGTCGCCCGCGACGTGGGCGGCCAGCAGTTCGGCGTCGTTGCGTTCCGGCGTGCCGTGCGACCTGACAATCACGGTCGCACCGTAACCACTCGGCGGCCGCGCGGCACGTCACCGCAGGGGGCGGCCTGTGAGTGCCGTCAGGACGCGCCCTGGACGGTGATCTCGGAGATGCTGGCCTCGCTCTTGCCGTTGGTGGTTCCCAGCGTGGAGATCCACACCAGCAGGTTCGACGTCGACGTCCCGGCCCGGACCGGGATGACGTTGTGGCCGGGCTTGAGTGCGAACGCCGGAGCCAGCACGGTCGTGTCGTTGAGCGTCGAGGGCATGGCCGTGGACGCCGACCGGATCTCCACCTTGGTCCCGCTGCTGGGCGTGTCGATGGTGACCTGGCCGACGACGAGGGGGTTGGGCAGTTGCAGCATCAATCCCACGCCCTGCTTGAAGCCGGGGAATGGCGCGGCGTCGGTGTAGACGTCGGTCGACCACGCGGTCGAAGGGTCGCCGTCGATCGCCTGCCCGGCCTGGCCGGCGTTGTCGGCTTCGCCGTCGGGGGAGAACACCGTCGCCTTGTTGGGTTTCATGAGGTCGCCCGTCGCGGCGGGTATCGACGTGGTGGGGGTGTTGAGCCCCAACTGGGGCCGGTTCAGGTCGCCACCGAGGTGGCCGAAGACCCTGCTGACCGCCGCGGCCAGCACCAGCAGGACGGCCACCAGGGCAGCCAGGCCGACGCCGACCCCGATCAGCACGTTGCGTCGACGGCGGGCGCCGGCCTCGGCGTCCGTGGCGGGCAGCGCCGGGGCGCCACTGAGCGGGCCGATCATCTCGGTGCGGTCGGCCACCGTGGTGGCTTGCTGCAGCAGGTTCGACAGCGTGGCGGCGCTTCGGATTCCCCCGCCCTCCTGGACCGCCCGTGCGGCGACCGCCGAGACCTGGAAGGGGATGTCGGGGTTGATCGACATGGGTTCGACGGCATTGCCGGCGGAGTCCCGCTCGGCCCGTGCGAGCCCCCCGGTTGTCCCGGCTCCCTCCAGCGGCCACCGCTTGACCAGCAGCGCGTAGAGCGCGGCCCCGATCCCGCGAACGTCCTCCTGCGGGTCGGCGTCGGGCAGGGTCGCCGGGTAGGCCAACACCACGTTGCCGTCGATGCTGACGCGCACCCTATCGGGGTGGTCGATCGACAGTGCCCCGCCGGCGCGGTGGGCCGCCTCGGCGGCCTCGGCCAGAGACTGAGTCGCCCGGGCGGAGCCGATGGGCGACGGCGACGTATCGGCGACCTCCTTGAGAGATCCGCCGCGGATCCACTCCGCGACCACCAGACCGCCGGACCCGCTGTGCACCACGTCGAGAACCCGGGCGACGCCCGGCTTGTCGATCCGGCTGAGCCGCAGCGTGCGCGAGAGGATGTCGTCGCGCACCGCGGCGGGCAGCGTGCCGTCGCGGTCGACGAAGACCAGCGCAACCTGACGGTCGAGCGCGGTGTCCAGCGCCTGCCAGAACTGCAGCGGGGGTGTGCCGCCGTGGGAGACCAGCAGCCGATACCTCCCGCCGGAGATGCGGGCGCCGGGAACCAGTTTGGGATCGTCAGGCGGCCCCGGAGGCTGCTCGCGGCTCGGGAGGCGATCCGTGGGCCCGGCGGTGGGCCGCCGCCGCGCGCCGCCCGGCGCGGGGCTCGACCCGGCGGCGGACTCGGCGGCGGACTCGGCGCCGGATTTGGCGCTGTCCGGTGGTCGGTCGGTCACCTCCGGTCCTTTCGCTCTCCGGGTGCTGGTTACCGGCGGGGACAAATGATTGAGCTCAGGGTACGGGACCAGGTCCGTCGACGATCCCACCGCCGCCGGGTCGGGCTGCAGCACGGCGGCGCGGCCGCCGATCCTTCGCCGCACGGCGCCCAGGGCGGCGCGGGCCTCGGGGACGTCCGCCCGCAGCAGCACCGCGGCCAGCAGCGGCAGCATGACGGCGCCGAGCAGCGCCAGCCGCAGCACCGAGCCGCCGGCTCCCCACTGAGTAGTGAGCCGGTCGAGCCCCAGCCCGCGGTCGGCCGCGACGGCCACCAGGCCGGCGAACGCCGACGCGGCCGCCGTCACCCCGATGGTGCGCACCTCGGTGCGGCCGATCAGGTGGCCGCCGTCGGGCAGCAGGGTGCGCCGCAGCAGCACGTAGCCGACGATCGCCCCCGCTAGGAATCCCAGGCCGTTGGCCAACCCGAGCAGCCCGGCCACCAGCTTGGGGTCGTGCGTCAGGTGGGGCGCCAGCAGCGAGCCGCCGATCTTGACCGCGGTGATGACGACGATGATCACGATCGGCAGCCACGGCTGCTGGCGGGCGTAGAAGACCCGCAGTTGCAGCAGCACCAGGCCGTAGGGAATCAGCGTGAATGCCGACAGCGCGATCGCCGCACCCAGGTAGCCGGCGTCGACGCCGCCGAAGTGCCCGTAGGCGAACAGTGCGCTGCCGATCGCCGGGCCGCCGACGGTCATGGCCGCCACGATCGGGATGAGGGTGACCAGCGTGAGGCGGGTCGCCAGCGACAGGTCGGCCAACACGGCGCGGGTGTCGTCGGCGGCGGCGTTGCGGCTCAGCCGGGGCATGACCACGGTCAGCACCGTCACCCCGATGATGCCGTAGGGCAGCATCAGCACCAGCCACGTGTAGTTGTAGATCGCGGGGCCCGAGGCCGCCGCGGTGGCCGCGATCCGGTTGCCGACGATCAAGCCCACTTGGCTGATCAATACGTAGAGCACCATCGCGGCGGCCATCGCGCCGAAGCGCCGAAGGCGGTCGTCGAGCCCCCACAGCGGCCGCAGGCTGACGTGCTCGCGGCGCAGCGCCACCAGCAGCACCACGACCTGAGCGAACACGCCCGCCGTGGTGCCGACGCCGAGCACCAACAGCTTGGCGTTTCCCATCCGGACCGGGTCGACCGACAGCTCGCCGGGGACCAGCGCGTACACCGCCAGCGTCACCAGCGCGACGATGTTGTTGACCACCGGCGCCCACGCCGTCGGCCCGAATACGTTGCGGGTGTTGAGGATCGCCATGAACACCGACGTCAGCCCGTAGGCCAGCACCTGCGGCAACAACAGGTAGGCGAACGCGGTGGTGAGCGGCGCGTTGACCTGGGTGTGCGCGCCCAGCATCAGCCGCACCAGCACCGGCGCCGCGACCACCGACAGCATTGTGGTCGCCACCAGCAGCGCGGTGGTCAGCGTGACCAGGCGCCGCACGAACGCCGCGCCGCCGTCGGCGTCGCCCTGCTCGGCGCGGGCCAGTACGGGCACGAAGATCGCGGTGAACGTCGCCTCGAGCACCAGCGCCGCCACCATGTTGGGCAGCTGGTTGGCCACAGAGAACGCACTCGACAGCGCGGCGCCCAGGATCGCGGCCAGCACGACGATCCGGCCGAAGCCGGTGAGCCGGCTGACCAGCGTCGCCAGCGCCATCGCCCACGACCGCGACACCAGGGCGGCGTCGGACAGCTCGGGGCGGCGGCTGGTCATCGGGGGGACTCGTGGTCGGGCTCGCGCTCGTGGTCGGGCTCGCGCTCAGGCTCGGCCCGGCGCCGCGGTGCGCGCGGGCGGTCGATGTCGGCGCGGTCGGGCTGGCCGCGGTACCGGTGCCACAACCGCCGCCCGGTGAGCAGCGCCAGCACCGCGCCGGCGCTCATTGTGATCGCGAACAGCACCTTGCCGTAGGCGTTGGAGTGCACCGACAGCCGCACCGGGTCGCCGAGGTGGACGCCGTCGGGGGTGCGCAGCGCCACGTCGATCACGACCAGCTGGTTGGACTTGACCTCGACCGGCACCCGCAGCGGCAGGTAGCCCGGCGGCAGTTCGATGACGCCGGGGTCGGTGACGGTCATGCCGGGGGGAGTGTCGATCTGCAGGCGCACCCGGATGGGCACGGCGAGGCCGTTGTGCAGAGCCAGCGGCAGCGGGCTGTGCTCGGTGGCCAGGGTGTAGGAGCTGCCCGGGTTGACGATGGTGACGGCGGCGAACAGGTCGTTGATGGTGGCGCCCACCACGGCGAGGCGCTCGCGGGCCAGGTTGCCGCGGATGTCGGGCGGCTCGGCCTGGCTGAGCGCGCGCAGGGTGTCTTCGCGCAGCGGCGCGGTGTAGGCGACGCCGCTGAGCCCGGTGCGTTCGTCGGTGGCCAGGGCCGCGGTGAGTCCCCACAGGCGGCCGACGTTCGCGGCGATGTCGGCGGTGATGTCGTCATCGATCCGGCCGGGTGCGGCGGCGGTGGCGCCGGTGGCGCCGGTGGCGGAGGTGGCCGCCGGCTGTTGCGGCTCGGCGCGGGAGTTGGCCTCGGCGATCAGCCCCGGCAGGGGGCGCCCCACCGTGAGGCCGGCGTGGATGCCGGTGGCCAGGGCTGCCAGCAGACCCTGCGCGTCGTCGGCCCGCAGGCTCCAGGTCGCCGGGGGAACCAGGAGTTGGGTGCGCGGGGCGTCGTCGCTGTGCAGGCAGTGCCACAGGATGGAGCCCAGGGCGTCCTGGCGGCGCGCCGTCTCCGAGTCGTGGGCCAGGCGCACCGCCAGCGACGAGTCCAGGTAGGTGGGGACGATGGGGCTGGTCCCGGCGCCGGCCAGCGCGGCGCCGACGGCCGGGTCGAACGGCGCGATCACCACCTGCGGCGACAGCCGCCGCGGTGCGGTGTCGATGACGCCGGCGGGCCCGGTGCCCGGGACGG
>CAIYOH010000185.1 GCA_903927745.1 uncultured Mycobacteriaceae bacterium | reverse complement strand
TCAATCGGCACGTCATCGGGGATCCACCGGGCACCGTGCAGCGCCGCCGCAGCGGCCCCGCTGATCACGCCGACACGGCCCGACCAGAGCCAGGCGGCGACGATTCGCGACTCGAGGGACCGCCCTGCGTCGTTCGGCAGATAGACATTCGGCAAGACCGCCCGGTACCGGGCCCGCAGTTGCTGCCGAGTCAGAGTTCCGGACGCCAACGCCTCGCTGCCGATGAATGGTTCGGCAGCGAGGTCCCGCATCATGCCGCGCAGAGTCGCACGCGGCCCACCAACCGCGTCGCCCTCCGTGCACAGGGCACGCGGGCCCCGCCGGCTACAACCCGGCCAGCAGGCTGACGCAGTCGCGGGCGATGGCCAGTTCCTCGTTCGTCGGGACCACCAGCACCGCAATCGGCGAGTCATCCGCCGAGATGAGCCGAGGCCGGCCTGCCTCGGCGACGTTGCGCTGCTCGTCCACGAGGATCCCGTACCGCTCCAGGCCGGCCAGCGCATCGCGGCGAACCGCCGGATCGTTCTCTCCGATCCCGGCGGTGAAGCTGATGGCATCGACGCGACCCAGCACCGCCAGGTAGGCGCCGATGTATTTGCGCAATCGGTGCACGAACACGCCGTAGGCCAGGTTCGCTGCGGCGTCTCCCGCGTCGATCATCGCCCGCAGCCGCCGGAAGTCCCGCTCACCGGCCAGTCCCTGCATTCCCGACCGCTTATTGAGCATCGCCTCGACCTCGTCGACGCTCATGCTCGCCCGCTGGCACAGGTAGCCCACGATGCCCGGATCGATATCGCCGCTGCGCGACCCCATCACCAGGCCCTCCAGCGGGGTCATACCCATCGACGTGTCGACCGGCCGCCCGCCGTCGAGTGCGGACGCCGAGCATCCGTTGCCCAGGTGCAGCACGATCTGGTTGACCTCCGGCGACGGCCGACCGAGAAACTCGGCGGCCCGCTCGCTGACATAGCGATGCGAGGTCCCGTGAAACCCGTAGCGCCGGATCTTCCAGCACGCCGACACATCCCGATCGATGGCGTATGTCGCGGCTTCCGGTGGCAGGTCGTGGAAGAAGGCGGTGTCGAACACCGCGATGTGCGGGACGCCCGGCAGCAGCCGCCGGGCCACCTCGATGCCACTCAACGCGGGCGGATTATGCAGCGGGGCCAGCTCGGAGAGCTTGTCCAGGGCGGCTATGCGCTCGGCGTCCAGCAGCGTCGGCCGGTAGAACTCCCCGCCCCCGTGCACCACCCGGTGGCCGACCGCGGCTAGTCCGCAGGTACTCAGGTCGATGCCCGCCGCGGACAGTTCGCCGAACGCCAGCCCTAGCGCGGCCTCGTGGTCGCCGGCCGGCGACCCGGCCTCCCCGATCCGCTCGACCAGGCCGGCCGCCAGCGCCCGCCCCGAACCGGGTTCCACCAGTTGATATTTGACTGACGACGAGCCGGAGTTGATCACCAGCACGGGGGCGTCACCGGCCATGGACGCCCTGGGCCTGGATCGCGGTGATGGCCACCGTGTTCACGATGTCTTCGACAAGCGCTCCCCGGGACAGGTCGTTCACCGGTTTACGCAGCCCCTGCAGCACCGGCCCGATGGCGATCGCTCCGGCGCTGCGCTGCACCGCCTTGTAGGTGTTGTTGCCGGTGTTGAGGTCGGGGAAGATCAGCACCGTCGCACGGCCGGCCACGGACGAATCGCGCAGCTTGGTCGCGGCCACGGACGGTTCCACCGCGGCGTCGTACTGGATGGGCCCCTCGATCGGCAGGTCCGGCTCGCGCGCCCGCACCAGCATGGTCGCCGATCTGACCTTGTCGACGTCCGCACCCGTGCCAGAGTCACCGGTGGCGTAGGACAACATGGCTACCCGCGGCTCGATGCCGAACTGCGCCGCGGTGCGCGACGAGCTGATCGCGATATCGGCCAGTTGCTCCGGCGTGGGGTTCGGAATGATCGCACAGTCGCCGTACACCAGCACCCGATCATGTAGGCACATGAAGAAGATGCTCGATACGGTGGACACGTCGGGAACGGTCTTGATGATCTCGAATGCGGGGCGGACGGTGTGAGCCGTGGTGTGCGCCGCACCGGACACCATGCCGTCAACCATGCCGACATGAACCATCATCGTCCCGAAATATGTTGCTTCACACATGATCTCGCGAGCGTGCTCGACAGTAACACCCTTGCTCTTGCGTAATTGAGCGTATTGTTCCGCGAATCCGTCGCGCAGTTCGCTGGTCAGCGGGTCGATGAGCGTCGCACCGTCGATATCGACACCGAGTTCCCCTGCACGCAAACGCATCCGCGCCTCGTCGCCCAGGATAGTCAGGTCGGCGACGCCGCGCGTCAGCAACCGGCCCGCGGAACGCAGGATCCGGTCATCGTCCCCCTCTGGCAGGACGATGCGCTTTCGATCCGACCGGGCTTGCAGCTCGAGTCGGTGGGTGAACATGTGCGGGGTGGTCACGGTCGGCACTGGGATGACGAGTTGCGCCGCGAGATCGGTGACATGGACGTGTCGGTCCATGAGCTCGAGCACCGTGTCGATCTTGCGCTGCGAGAGCGCCGTCACTCTCCCGCGCACCGCGGATGCGGCGCTGGCCGTCTCGTAGCTGCCCAACGAGGTGGCGATGATCGGCAGCCGCAGGCGCAGGCCCGCGACGAGACCCGCGATGCACGGATGCAGCTCGAAACCGCCGTTGAGGATCAGGCACGACAGCGCCGGAAAGCCGTCGGCCGCATGGGCGCTGGCGACCGCGAGCACCACGTCGGAACGATCGCCGGGGGTGATGACGGCCGCGCCGTCGCTGAGCCGCTCCAACACGTGGTCGGCGGTCATGCCGGCGACCAGCACGGCCATCACCTCGCGCTGCGCCAGCGATGCCTCGCCGCTCACCATCGTCCCGTGCACGGCCCTCTGCAAATCGGCGACCGTCGGCGCCGACAGCAGCGGCTCCTCGGGGAGCACGTAGCTACGCTGGGCGAAGCGACGCAGGGCGGCTTCGATCGCGCCCAGCTCGGCGGGCTCGCACCGGTTGGCGACCACCGCCGCGGTGTGAGCATGTTGAGCTGTCAGCTCCGCCAGGCAGACCTCCACGACGCTCGCAACCTCCTCGGCGGTGCGGCCCTTCCCGCTGACCGTCAGCAGCACCGGAGCGCCGAGGTTGACCGCGATCCGGGCGTTGACCGACAGTTCGACGGGCCTGGTCGCCTGGCCCAGGTCGGAGTAGTCGCTGCCGACGATCACCACCACATCGCAGGCGTCAGCCATCGCCTGATAGGTGTCGACGATCCCGGTGATCGCGGCGTCAACGTCGGCGTGCAGTTGCTGATAGGTCACCCCGACGCACCGCTCGTAGGGCAGGCCGGCGGTGGTGTACGGCAATAGCAGCTCGAGAATGTTGTCGCGGTCCTCGTTCGCGGCGTGGCTGATGGGCCGGAACACACCGAGCCTCGCGACAGTCGCGCTGAGCCGGTGCAGCAGCCCGAGCGCAACCATCGACTTGCCGGTCTCCGCCTCGGGCGCGGCGATATAGATGGCCGCCGCGCTGCCGATCACACCCGTCACGGCACCGGCGTTCACTGGGCCGCCCCTCAGGCCAGCCGCCGCAGCCTGGGCGCCAGATCCTTCTCGAACAGGTCCAGGAACCGGCGTTGGTCATGGCCGGGCGCGTGGAACACCAGGTGGTTGAGGCCCCACGTCACGTACTGTCCGACCTTCTCGACCGCCTCGTCGGGGTCCGACGCCACGATCCATCGCTTGGCGACCTGCTCGATCGGCAGCGCATCGGCGGCCTTCTCCATCTCGATCGGGTCGTCGATACTGTGCTTCTGTTCGGCGGTCAGTGACAGCGGCGCCCAGAACCGGGTGTTCTCCAGCGCCAGCTCGGGGTCGGGGTCGTAGGAGATCTTGATCTCGATCATCCTGTCGATGTCGTCGACGGATCGGTCGGCGGCCTGCGCGCCCTCCCGGACGGCGGGCATGAGCTTCTCGGTGTACAGCTCCTCGCCCTTGCCGGAGGTGCAGATGAAGCCGTCCCCGGCGCGTCCGGCGTATTTGGCGACGGCCGGGCCGCCCGCGGCGATGTAGACCGGGACGCCGCCGTCGGGCACGTCATAGATCGAGGCGCCCGCAAGGTGGTAGTAGTCGCCGTCGAAGTCGACACGGCCGCCGCGCCACAGCTCCCGCATCAGCCGCACCGACTCGCGCAGCCGGGCGAACCGCTCCTTGAATTCCGGCCACTCGCCCACGAATCCGGTCGCGACCTCGTTCAACGCCTCCCCGGTCCCCACACCGAGGAACACGCGATCCGGATACAGGCAGCCCATCGTGGCGAAGGCCTGGGCGATGACGGCGGGGTTGTACCGGAAGGTCGGTGTCAGCACCGAGGTGCCCAGCTGGATGCGCGCGGTGCGTTCGCCGACGGCGGTCATCCAGGCCAGCGAAAACGGAGCGTGCCCACCCACGTGCCGCCACGGCTGGAAATGGTCGCTGACGCTCGCGCTGTCCATGCCGTGCGCCTCGGCGGCGACCCCGAGCTCGACGAGCTCGCGGGGAGCGAATTGTTCGGCGGACGCTTTGTATCCCAGTTTCAGTTCGGCCACCTGTTCTTTCTACTCCTACACTCGCGGACATGGGACCGGCGCCGACACTTGTTCAGGTTTCCGACACCGTGCACCTCGCCGTCGGGCCGGCGGTCAACTGGACGCTGGTCGCCGACGACACCGGCGTCATGTTGATCGACGCCGGCTATCCCGGGGACCGCACCGACGTCTTGGCATCGCTGCGCGCGCTGGGCTACGACGCCGGGGACGTGCGCGCCATCCTGCTGACACACGCGCACATCGACCATCTGGGTTCGGCGATCTGGTTCGCCGGCCAGTACGGCACCGCCGTGTACTGCCATGCCGACGAAGTGGGTCATGCCACGCGGGACTACCTGGAGCAGGCGTCGATTCTCGATGTTGCACTGCGCATCTGGCGGCCCCGGTGGGCGGTGTGGGGTGCCCACGTGGTGCGCAGCGGCGGCCTGATCCGCGACGGGATTCCGTCGGCCCGGCCCCTGACCGCCGAGGTGGCCGCCGGCCTGCCCGGCCGCCCTGTGGCAGTTCCCACGCCGGGCCACACCGGCGGGCACTGCTCGTACCTGGTCGACGGCGCCCTGGTCAGTGGTGACGCACTGGTCACCGGCCACCCGCTGCTGCGT
Source organism: uncultured Mycobacteriaceae bacterium (assembly GCA_903927745.1). Taxonomy (GTDB): domain Bacteria; phylum Actinomycetota; class Actinomycetes; order Mycobacteriales; family Mycobacteriaceae; genus Mycobacterium. Next base: position 5,593 of record CAIYOH010000185.1, on the reverse strand, counting down.
CGCAGCGGCCCGCAGCTGCTGCCGGCGGTGTTCAGCCACAGCCAGGAGGACTGCCTGCGCAGCGTGACCGCGCTGGGCCGGCTGGACACCGACATCCTGCTGCCGGGTCACGGTGACGTGTGGCGCGGACCGATCGAGGAGGCCGCCCACGCGGCCTTGGAAGCGGCGTCAGCATCCGCCGAGCGCGGGTGACCCGGGGCTCAGCCACTTTTCGAACGCGATCGGGTTGAACGGTCCCCACGAGGGCAGCTGCTCGGCAGAGATACGCGTGTATCCGGTCGCGTCATAGAGTGCCACGGCCTCGGGCTGGCGGTTGCCGGTCACCAGGTAGAGCCGTCGGTACCCGCGCGCCGCGGTCTCGGCCTCGAGCTGGGCCAGCAGCGCCCTGGCGTAGCCGCGGGACCGGTGGTCGCGGTCGGTCCAGATGCGCTTGAGCTCGGCGGTCTGGGCGTCGTGCCGCCGGAACGCCCCGCCGGTCACCGGCGAGTCGTTCACCAGGCCGATCAGTAGGCCGCCATCGGGAGGCGCCAGCTCGGCCGCCGGCACCGGCAACCAGTCCATGTGCCGGGCCGGTGTGCCGCCGTAGCGCTGCGCGTATTCGTCGGCGAGCCCGGCCAACAGTGGCTGGGCCAGCAGGTCGTCGTGGGTGGCCGACACGAAGCGAAGAGTCACGTCACACCCGGCGGCGCGGGATCGCTGTGGCCACCGCTCGCCACCCGAGCAACAACGCCGCGTTCACCGCCGCCGTGACGACCACGAAACCCACCGGCGTCCCCGCCGCGGTGGCCTTGCGCAGCAGCATGCCGACGACCACGGTGCACAGCCAGACCACCACGCCGGTCGGCGCCACGGCGGTGGGTCGCCGCCAGCCGCGCGACACCAGCCAGCCGATAGTCGTCCCGGCCAGGAACGGCCACGCCGTGGTTGCGACGCCGGAGACGGTGAGCCCCTCGTCATGGCTGCGGCGCCCGACCGCGCAGAACGCGAGCACGGCGACGACGTCCATCGCCAGCCACCCGGCTGGCCGCACCTGCCCGCGCATGACTCGTGAGCTTACCCACCGGGTCGTGCCGCCGGCAGCCGTAACGTGGCAGTCTGAACGGTATGACCACTCAGTCGACCCTCGACTTCGACCGATACGACCCACTGGGCCTCGATGCGTCGCTGTCCGACGACGAGCTCGCGGTGCGCGACACCACGCGAAGGTTCTGCGCCGACCACGTGCTCCCGCACATCGCCGAGTGGTTCGAGATCGGTGACCTGCCCGTCCGCGAGCTCGCCAAGCAGTTCGGCGCGCTGGGTCTGCTCGGCATGCATCTCAACGGCTACGGGTGCAGCGGGGCCTCGGCCGTGCACTACGGACTGGTGTGCACCGAGCTGGAGGCCGCCGACTCAGGCATCCGGTCACTGGTGTCGGTGCAGGGGTCGCTGGCGATGTTCGCCATCTGGAAATTCGGCTCCGAGGAGCACAAGCAGCAGTGGCTGCCGGCCCTGGCCACGGGCGAACTGCTCGGCTGTTTCGGGCTCACCGAGCCCGACGCGGGGTCAGACCCGGCATCGATGACCACCCGGGCGCGACGCGATGGACCGGACTGGGTGCTCAACGGCCGCAAGGTGTGGATCACCAACGGCTCGGTCGCCGATGTCGCGATCGTGTGGGCCGCCACCGACGAGGGCATCCGCGGTTTCATCGTTCCGACCGGGACGCCCGGGTTCACCGCCAACACCATTCACCACAAGTTGTCGTTGCGGGCATCGATCAGCAGCGAGCTGGTGCTGGACGACGTGCGGCTGCCCCACGACGCGATGCTGCCCGAGGCGAAGGGCCTGCGCGGGCCGCTGTCGTGCCTGTCCGAGGCGCGCTACGGCATCATCTGGGGGTCGATGGGTGCCGCGCGGTCGGCCTGGCAGGCAGCGCTCGACTACGCCTCCGCGCGCACCCAGTTCGGCCGGCCGATCTCCGGCTTCCAGCTGACCCAGGCCAAACTCGTCGACATGGCAGTCGAGTTACACAAGGGTCAGTTGCTGGCGCTACACCTCGGTCGCCTGAAGGACGGCGTCGGCCTGCGTCCCGAGCAGGTCAGTTTCGGCAAGCTCAACAACACCCGCGAGGCGATCGAGATCTGCCGAACGGCCCGAACCATCCTGGGCGGCAACGGGATATCGCTGGAGTATCCGGTCATTCGGCACATGGTGAACCTGGAGTCGGTGCTGACCTACGAGGGCACCGCCGAGATGCACCAACTCGTCCTCGGCCAGGCGTTCACCGGGATCGGCGCATTCCATTGAGGCACCCGATGCGATCTGCGGCCCACTCTGTCGGTGTTTTCGCCGCCGCGTGCGGCCTGAGCCTGACGTCGGTCACCGCGGCGGCCGATCCCGCCGTCACACTGCCACCGATGACGTCGACCAGTGGCGGACCGGTCATCGGGGGCGGCACCAACGCCGGAATTTCGGCGCAGCTGACCGGCCTCAACAACCCGAATGTTCAGGAGGCGGACGGGTCGGACGCGGCGAAGTTCATCACGGCCGCCGCCGGCGTCGCCAACCCCCAGCTCGCCGCCCCTTTCGGGCTGCTGAAGCGGGCGCTGGCCTGCCAGAGTGGCGGGTCCGAACCCGGGGCCGGCTGGGGGGCGCGCGCCTACCGCCGCAACGACGGCCAGTGGGGAGGTGCGATGCTGGTCGCCGCCAAGAGCGCCACCCCCGACGTCGACGCACTCGCCACCTGCGCCAAGACCAACTGGCGCCGGGCCTCCGCGGGCTCGGACACGTCGATGTGCGACAGCGGCTGGACCACTCCGAATTCCTATACCAGCCGTGCGGGCAGCGAGGCCTACTACATTCTGATCGCGGGCACAGCCGACGACCTCTGCAGCGCGCTTAACGCCACCTACAAGTCGAACGCCCGAGGCTGGCCTTTCTAGAGTCCGTCAGATGCGGAGCGCCTGATCGATGTCGGCGATCAGGTCGTCGACGTCTTCCAGGCCGACGGAGATGCGGACCACGCCGTCTCCGAGACCGATCGCGGCGCGACCTTCCGGGCCCATCGCCCGGTGGGTCGTGGTCGCCGGATGGGTCACCAACGATTTGGCGTCTCCGAGATTATTGGAGATGTCGATCAGGTGCATCTTGTCCAGCACCTCGAAAGCACGCTGTTGAGAAGCATTTTCGGGACAGTCGAGCGCGAAGGTGATGACAGTCCCCCCGCCGGACATCTGACGCTTGGCGAGTTCGTGCTGGGGGTGCGACGGAAGAAAGGGATAGCGCACCCAGCCGACGGCCCGGTGACCTTCCAGGAACTCCGCGATCCGCTGCGCTGAGGAGTTGGCGCGCTGGACCCGAAGATCGAGCGTCTCAAGGGCTTTGACCAAGACCCAGGCAGTGAACGGGCTCATCGCTGGTCCGGTGTGGCGCATCAACTTCTGTACCGGGCCGTCGATATACTCCTTGTCACCCAGTATGGCGCCGCCCAGCACCCGGCCCTGACCGTCGATGTGCTTGGTCGCCGAGTACACCACCACGTCGACACCGAGCGGGATACCCCGCTGCAGCATCGGGGTGGCCAAGACGTTGTCCAGCACCACTTTCGCGCCCGCGGCGTGGGCGAGCTCGGTCACCGCGGCGATATCGACCAGCGACTGCATCGGATTCGACGGCGTCTCGAAGAATGCGACCTGGGTGGGCACCGACAGCGCCTCCTCCCACTGCTCGAGGTCGTCTCCATCGACGAGGACGGTCTCCACACCCCACCGCGGCAGGATCTCGTTGCACACCACGAAACACGACCCGAACAGGCTGCGCGCCACCACCAGCCGGTCGCCGGCGGCCAGCAGCGCGCCCAGCGAGGTGAACACCGCCGCCATGCCGCTCGCGGTGGCGAACGCCGCCGGCGCCCCCTCGATGAGGCGCAGCCGCTCCTCGAACATCGTCACCGTGGGGTTGCCGTACCGCGAATACACATAGCGGTCTACATCGCCGGTGAACGCCTTCTCCGCCTCGGCTGCCGACTCGTAGACGTAGCCCGACGTCACATACATCGCCTCAGCGGTCTCGTCGAACCCCGAACGCAAAAGTCCGCCGCGCACGGCGACGGTAGCCGGGCCGACACCCTCGGGCAGCGGCGCGGGTGTGCGCACCGATCGGTCCTCGGTCACTGCTGCCGCCACGGCAGGCCGGCGGCCCGCCATCCCGCCCCACCGCGGTGGCCGTCGGCGTCGAGCTGTCCCTCGAAGCCATCCAGCACGTTGTAGGCGGGCGTGATGCCGATACCCGTCGCGGCCTGGGCGGCGCCGATGGAGCGTTGGCCCGAGCGGCACAGGAAGATCACGGGGCGCGCCGGGTCTTCGGCGGGCGCGATCTGGTCTCGAAGTTGGGCGGCGAACTGTTCGTTGTGTGTGCCCGCGCCGGTGTTCCACTCGAGGAATACCGCGTCACGGCCCAACCCGGAGAGGTCGGGCACCCCGACGAACCGCCATTCGGCCTCGGTGCGGACGTCGACCAGCACGGCGTCGGGATTGTCGTTGAGCAGCGTCCACGCCTGCTGCGGCGTGATGTCTCCGGCGTAGCTCATCCGCGTGAGTGTGGCACAGCCAGGGCTGCCGCCGCCCGCTGGGCGCGTTCCCGTGCGGCGTCGACCTCGGGCGCCGTGGCCAGCGTCAGCCCCAGCGTGCGGCGCACATCGGGCCGGTGAAAAAGACGGACATCGCTTTCCGGGACGCTCAGGGCGCCGCTCAGCGCCCACGCCGTGGGCGCGGCGCCGTCGGAACTCCACGGCACGGCCCGGGCCGCGGCCGGGGACGCCATCATGGTGTCCACCGGCAGGCCGAGAATGGCGCGGGCCTGCAGTTCGAACGCCGACAGCCGCTGGCTGCACACCGTCACCCAGGCGCTGCCCAGCGGGCGGGCGGTGACGCCGGCGAAATACACCTCGTCGCCGTTGACCATCAGTTCGATGCCGAAGACGCCGCGACCACCGAGTGCCTTGACGATCCGGGCGGCGATCGACCTGGCCGAGTCCATCGCTGCCGGGCTCAGGTGCTGGGGCTGCCAGGATTCCGGCACGTCGGCGTCGAGGCCGAGATGCCCGATGGGCGAGCAGAATTCGATCGCCGGACCGCCAGGGGCCTCGGTGCGCACCGCGAGCAGGGTGACGAGAACCTCGACGTCAACTACCCTCTCGACGAGAACCCGGGACGTCCCCGCCCGCCGCCACGCGGGACCGAGCGTCTCGGGGCCTGTGACGACCGACCCCCGGCCCCCGGCTGCCGGCCCCACTGGCTGCACGAGCAGCGGAAAACCGGCGTGGGCGGCAGCGGACTCGAGTTCGTTGACCGACCCGGCGAACCAGAAGGGCGCGACGGGAAGCCCCAACTCATCGGCGGCCAGCGTGCGCATACTCTCCGGGTCGGCGGTGAGTCGCATGGCGCGGGCGCCGGGCACCAAATGGGGCCCGCCGGCCGACCCGGCCAGGCCTGCTGGGGCATCCAAGGCATCCAAGGCATCCATGGCATCCAGGACATCAGGGGCAGCCGTGTCGAGGGCGTCGGGGTGGATCACCACGACGTCCGGCTGCAGCCGCCGGGTGGCCTGCGCC
>CAIYOH010000184.1 GCA_903927745.1 uncultured Mycobacteriaceae bacterium | reverse complement strand
GCCGAGCTGCAGCAGCCCCAGGAGCCCCCCGACCTTCTGGTACGGGATGACAAGACCGGTGGACCCGGTGTCGACCAGGAGTGGCACCGGAGATCCCGTACCGACGGAGGCATTCGCCAACGCCTCGGTGCCCAGGTACAGCGACAGCGGGACCACCCCTGTCGAGCCGTTGCCGCCGAGGGTCGCGATAGGACCGAGGTTGATCAGCGGAATCCCGAACAGAATCTCGGTTGGCGCATTGATCACGGTGACGACGGCTTCCGCGACGGTGCCGAGCGGACCCGGAAGGGTGTCGAGAAGCGTGCTCGCCGCCGGGTTGCCGCCAGAGACGAGGCCGGACAGTTGGCTCGCCAATTCGCCCGGGATGCCCTCCAGCGCCGTCGACCACGATGGCAGCGCGGCCGCCAACGCCGACGCCTGGCCGTGGTAGCCGGCCATCGCCACCACATCCTGTGCCCACATCTGTTCGTAGTTGGCTTCCATGGCGGCGATCGCGGGCGCATTCTGGCCGAACAGGTTCGTCGCCGCCAGCTGCACAGTCGAGTTGCGATTAGCGGCCACGGCCAGCGGGTGCACTGTCGCCGCCAGGGCCGACTCGAAGGCGCCGACCATCCCCTGGGCCTGCGCGGAGGCGGCTTGGGCCTGGGCGGTCGCCTCGCCGAGGAAGCCCGCGTACTGCGTCGCTGTTCGCATCATCGCCGCGGAGGCTGGACCCTGCCAGGCCTGGTCGGTCAATCCCGAGGTGATGGAGGTGAATGACTGCGCCGCGGCGCCCAGGTCGGCGGCCAGCCCGTCCCAGGATGTCGCCGCGGCCATCATGGAGGCTGTTCCCGGTCCGCCGAACACCAGCGACGAGTTGACCTCGGGAGGCAGGACCACAAAGCTCATCCCCGAACCGTCCTTCCCCGACGCCACGACCCCACTCCCCAGTGTGACATCACTCTAGGAAATCTTGCGCCGGAAGTCCCGGCTTTCCCGAAAACCCGCGCTGGTAATACGTCACACGTCGCGTCACGCGGGAGCCGCGCGCGACGCCGCCGCAGCCGGTGTGCCAGCATGTGGCTATGACCGCACGCATCCCAGCCCGCGTCCTTGCCGCCTGGGCGACGGCCTCGTGGACATTGCTGGCACTCCCCCTCGCAGCCCTCGCCGTTCCGGTCGCCTCCGCCGACCCGTGCTCCGACGTCGCGGTGGTTTTCGCGCGGGGCACCCACCAGGAACCGGGCCTCGGCAACGTCGGTGAGGCGTTCGTGCAGTCCCTGACCGCCCAGGTCAACGGCAAGTCGGTGGACGTCTATGCCGTCAATTATCCGGCGAGCGACGACTACCACGGCAGTTCGTCAGCCGGTGCCGGCGATGCGACCGCACACATCCAGAACACCGTCGCCAACTGCCCGAACAGCAAGATAGTGCTGGGCGGGTATTCGCAGGGCTCGACGGTCATCGACCTGGTCACCACGCAACTGCCCGCTTCGGCCGCGGACCATGTCGCTGCCGTCGCGCTGTTCGGCGAGCCGTCCAGCGGATTCTCGACCATGTTGTGGGGTGGTCAAACGCTGCCCACGCTCAACCCGATTTACGGCGCCAAGACCATCAGCCTGTGCGCCCCGGACGACCCGATCTGCTCCCCGGGCGGCAACATGATCGCGCACGTGTCCTACGTCGCGTCCGGCATGACGAACCAGGCGGCGACGTTCGCGGCCACCAAACTGGGCTCTGCATCCACCAGCTCCTGAGCGTGACTAGTTCCCGCGGGTGACGGTTCGCAGGATCGGCCCGGTTGCCGGCACCGGCTCCGCTCCCGGCATTCCGGGGATCTCCGCGGCCGACCTGGGTGAGATCGTCGTGCTGCCCGACGGGCGGATGGCCGCGGTGTTCGGTGATTCCTTCGGCGGCGACTACGTCGGCGTGGGCGAGCACTACCGGTCGGTGGCGGTCGAGGTCACCGGCTTCGACACGGAGGGCCGTCCCCGCTACGGTCACGCCCTCACCGGTCCCGTCGGCAGCGGGCGCGAACTGTTTCCGACGCCGAGGTCGGCCAGGAGGGTTCGCGGCGTCATCGACACGCTGCCCGCCGGGACGATCCGCACCGCAGGGGCGACCTACGTCATGGTGGTCGGCACCGACTCGCAGCTCAAGCCGGTCGGTGGATCGTGGCTCGCACAGGTCACGAGTGATCCGGCCCGCGGCTGGAAGCCGGTCCCGCGATCCTGGCGCGCCTGGGAACCCGACCACCCGTGGGGCGGCGCCCCGACCCAGCTCAGCGGCTACCAGGGCTCCGACGGCTTCGTCTACATCGTCGCCGGCTCGTTCGACCGCGGCAGGTACGTCCGCTTCCATGGTCTCACCCTGTACCGGGCGAATCCGGCCACCGTCGCCGACCGCCGAACGTGGCGTCCGTGGACCGGCGCCGGCTGGGGCACGCCTCACGCAGCACCCGCACCGGTCAGCTTATCGAACCACGGCGAACTGAGCTTCACCGACATCGACGGCTACGCCGTGCTGTCCGCGTTCAACCAGGACACGGGGTGCGTCGAAGTGCGGGTGGCCACGCACCCCACCGACGTCTTCGCCGCCGCCCCGACCGTCGTCGCCCACCAGGACCCCGGCCGCAAGGACACCCACAACTTTGTGTTCCATAATTACGGCGGGTTCATCGTCCCCGGCTCCACCCTGGACAGGTTGGGCATCCTGGTCAGCACCTGGGGCCACGACGACTACAACACCCAACTGTTCGTCGCCGACGTCGCTGGAGTCGGCGGGCGGACCGGCGGACAGAAAGGCCGTGGGCATGCGACTGGTGGTTGATCTCAACAAGTGCCAGGGGTACGCCCAGTGCGTCCCACTGGCTCCCGAGGTGTTCGCCCTCGTTGGCGAGGAGGCATTGGCCTACGACCCGAATCCCGATGCGGCCCAACGCCAGCGGGTACTCCGCGCGGTGGCCTCGTGCCCGGTGCAGGCCATCGTCGCCGAGATCGACCCGCCCGCCGACCGGGACACCGAATGACTGGCACGTACTCGCTCGACGACGTCGCCACGAAGTTCCGGGCGCAGGGACGGATCGCGATCGTCGGCGCATCGCTGGCCGGACTGCGCGCCGCAGAAGCATTGCGCGCGAAGGGATTCAAAGGCTCGCTCACCATCATTGGCGACGAACCCCATGAACCCTACGACCGGCCGCCGCTGTCCAAGCAGGTACTCAAGGGCTGGGTGCCGGCTGACCACACAAAGCTGCCGCGGCTGCGCCGGGTGGACGCCGACTGGAAGCTCGGAGTGGCGGCGGTCGCCCTGGACCGGATCAACCACGTCGTCAAACTCGCCAACGGGGAGCAGGTCGGCTACGACCG
>CAIYOH010000183.1 GCA_903927745.1 uncultured Mycobacteriaceae bacterium | reverse complement strand
GCCGTAGCACATCGCGCAGACGCCGGCGGCGCTGGCGCAGGTGAGCACCGAGCGCACCTTGACCGAGCTGATACCCGCCTGCAGCACCGCGTCGATGGCCGGGTCGCCCAGGTCATGCCCGCGCTCGACGACGACGTTGCCCTTGGCGTCGACCGCATCGGCGGCCAGCGTGCGGGCGTACGCCGAGGTCTCGACGAACGGATCCCGGATCAGCGTCCCGTCCGCGGCCCGCTCGGCGAGATCGACGGTGATGCCGCGCTCGGTGGCACAGTCGTGCTCGCGCACGATCACGTCCTGGGAGACGTCGACCAGACGACGGGTCAGGTAACCCGAGTCGGCGGTGCGAAGCGCGGTGTCCGCCAAGCCCTTTCGGGCGCCGTGGGTGTTGATGAAGTACTCCAGCACGGTCAGGCCCTCGCGGAACGAGGACTTGATCGGGCGCGGGATGAACTCACCCTTCGGGTTGGTCACCAGGCCCTTCATGCCGGCCAGCGTTCGAGTCTGGGTGAAGTTACCGGTCGCACCGGACTCCACGATCGTGATGATCGGGTTGTCCTTGGGGTAGTGCGAACGCAGTGCGTCACCGACCTCTTCGGTGGCCTTCTTCCACAGCTCCACCAGGGCGTCGTTGCGCTCCTGACGGTTCACGGCGCCACGCTGGTACTTCTTCTCGATGCCTTCGGCTTCGAGTTCGTGGCGTTCGAGGATCTCGGCCTTCTCCGGTGGCACCAGCACGTCAGCCATCGAGACGGTGACACCCGACCGGGTGGCCCAGTGGAAGCCGGTGTCCTTGAGCTTGTCGACGGTCTGCGCGACGACGATCATCGGGTAGCGCTCGGCCAGATCGTTGATGATCTTGGCCTGCTCCTTCTTGTGCATCTGCTTGTTGACGAAGGCTTAGCCAACCGGCAGCAACTCGTTGAACAACACCCGGCCCAGCGTGGTCTCACACGTCCAGGCATTGCCTGGCCGCCAACCGTTCTCGCCGAACAGTTCGGTCTCGACCTCGTGCGGCGGGCGCAGCTTGGTCAGCCGGACCTTGATTCGGGCGCGCACGCTGAGCACACCGCGATCCATCGCCATGATGGCCTCCGACGGCGAGCTGTACACACCGGTCTCCGGGGTGTCCTTGGCGGCCGGCGTGTACTGGCCGGTGTCGCCCTCGATCTCGGTGGTCAGGAAGTACAGCCCGGTGACCATGTCCAGACGGGGCATGGCCAGCGGCTTGCCCGATGCCGGCGAGAGGATGTTGTTGCTCGACAGCATCAGCACGCGTGCCTCGGCCTGAGCTTCGGCACTCAGCGGCAGGTGCACCGCCATCTGGTCGCCGTCGAAGTCGGCGTTGAACGCCTCGCACACCAGCGGGTGCAGCTGAATTGCCTTGCCCTCCACCAGCATCGGCTCGAAGGCCTGGATCCCCAGACGATGCAGCGTTGGTGCGCGGTTCAGAAGCACCGGATGCTGGGAGATGACCTCTTCGAGCACATCCCACACCTGCGGACGCTGACGCTCCACCATCCGCTTGGCGCTCTTGATGTTCTGCGCGTGGTTGAGGTCGACCAGGCGCTTCATCACGAACGGCTTGAACAGCTCGAGCGCCATCAACTTGGGCAGCCCGCACTGGTGCAGCTTGAGCTGGGGGCCCACCACGATCACCGAGCGGCCCGAGTAGTCGACGCGCTTGCCCAGCAGGTTCTGGCGGAAGCGGCCCTGCTTGCCCTTGAGAAGATCCGACAGCGATTTCAGCGGACGGTTTCCCGGCCCGGTGACTGGCCTGCCCCGGCGTCCGTTGTCGAACAGCGCGTCGACGGACTCCTGCAGCATCCGCTTCTCGTTGTTGACGATGATCTCGGGCGCGCCGAGATCGATCAGCCTCTTGAGCCGGTTGTTGCGGTTGATCACGCGGCGGTAGAGGTCGTTGAGGTCGCTGGTCGCGAACCGGCCACCGTCGAGCTGCACCATCGGCCGCAGCTCCGGCGGGATCACCGGGACGGCGTCGAGCACCATACCCATCGGCGAGTTGCCGGACTGGTGAAACGCCGCGACCACCTTCAGGCGCTTGAGGGCGCGAAGTTTCTTTTGCCCCTTGCCGTTTCGGATCGTGTCGCGAAGGATTTCGACCTCGGCATCGATGTCGAAGTTCTGCATCAGCTTCTGGATCGACTCGGCACCCATCGCCCCGGTGAAGTACTCGCCGTAGCGGTCGATGAGCTCGCGATACAGGGACTCGTCGATGATCAGCTGCTTGGGGGCCAGCTTGGTGAAGGTGGTCCAGATCTCTTCGAGCCGGTCCAGCTCGCGCTGGGCGCGGTCGCGGATCTGGCGCATCTCCCGCTCGCCGCCGTCGCGAACCTTGCGGCGCGCATCGGCTTTCGCCCCCTCGGCCTCCAGTTCAGCCAGGTCGGCCTCCAGCTTCTGCGCGCGGGCCTCCAAATCGGCGTCCCGCTGGTCCTCGACGCCCTTGCGCTCCACCACCATCTCGGCGTCAAGCGTCGACAGCTCGCCGTGGCGCATCTCGTCATCGACCGCGGTGATCACGTAGGCCGCGAAATAGATGATCTTTTCCAGATCCTTCGGAGCCAGGTCCAGCAGATACCCCAGACGCGAAGGAACACCCTTGAAGTACCAGATGTGCGTGACGGGCGCAGCCAGTTCGATGTGGCCCATCCGCTCGCGACGCACCTTGGCGCGAGTCACCTCGACGCCGCACCGCTCACAGATGATGCCCTTGAAGCGGACCCTCTTGTACTTGCCGCAGTAGCACTCCCAGTCGCGAGTGGGCCCGAAAATCTTCTCGCAGAACAGGCCGTCCTTCTCCGGCTTCAGGGTGCGGTAGTTGATCGTCTCCGGCTTCTTGACCTCACCGTAGGACCATTGCCTGATGTCGTCCGCGGTGGCCAGGCCGATGCGAATTTCATCGAAGAAGTTGACGTCGAGCACGTAACTCCCTTTCCCCTTTGCGGGTGTTGATAACCGACTGAATTAAGCGAAGTCCTCGACGGACGCGGATTCGTTGCGGGACAAGTTGATACCCAAGTTGGCCGCAGCGCGTTCCAGGTCCTCGTCCTCGCCCTCACGCAGCTCGATCGCCGCGCCGTCGGACGAGAGCACCTCGACGTTGAGGCACAACGACTGCAGCTCCTTGAGTAGCACCTTGAACGACTCGGGGATACCCGGCTCCGGAATGTTCTCGCCCTTGACGATCGCCTCGTAGACCTTGACCCGGCCGACGGTGTCGTCGGACTTGATGGTCAACAGCTCCTGCAGCGTGTAGGCGGCGCCGTAGGCCTGCATGGCCCAGCACTCCATCTCGCCGAACCGCTGACCACCGAACTGGGCCTTACCTCCCAGCGGCTGCTGGGTGATCATCGAGTAGGGGCCGGTGGAACGGGCGTGAATCTTGTCGTCTACCAGGTGGTGCAACTTCATGATGTACATGTAGCCGACGGTCACCGGATAGGGGAACGGCTCTCCGTTGCGCCCGTCGAAGAGAATAGCCTTGCCGTCGCCGTTCACCATCACGTCGCCGTCCCGGTTGGGCAACGTGGCCGACAGCAGCCCCTGTAGCTCGTTCTCCCGGGCGCCGTCGAACACCGGCGTGGACACGATGGTGTCCGGCTCCGAGTGCAGCAGGTCCTCGGGCAGGTTGGCGGCCCAGTCCGGAAGCCCCTTGGCGGTGTCGACATTCCAGCCGGACTTGGCCACCCACCCGAGGTGGGTCTCCAGGATCTGGCCGATGTTCATCCGTCGCGGCACACCGTGGGTGTTCAGGATGATGTCGACCGCGGTGCCGTCCGGCATGAACGGCATGTCCTCGACCGGAAGAATCTTGCCGATGACGCCCTTGTTGCCGTGGCGTCCCGCGAGTTTGTCGCCGTCGGAGATCTTCCGCTTCTGGGCCACGTAGACGCGGACCAGTTCGTTGACCCCGGCCGCCAGCTCGTCGTCGTCCTCGCGCGAGAACACGCGAATGCCGATGACCTTGCCGGACTCGCCGTGCGGCACCTTCAGCGAGGTGTCGCGGACCTCACGGGCCTTCTCGCCAAAGATCGCGCGCAGCAGCCGCTCCTCCGGCGTCAGCTCGGTCTCGCCCTTGGGCGTGACCTTGCCGACCAGGATGTCGCCGTCGCGGACCTCGGCGCCGATGCGCACGATTCCGCGCTCGTCGAGGTCGGCGAGCACCTCATCAGAGATGTTCGGGATGTCCCGGGTGATCTCCTCGGCGCCCAGCTTGGTGTCGCGGGCGTCGATCTCGTGCTCTTCGATGTGAATCGAGGTGAGCACATCCTCCTCCACCAGGCGGCTGGAGAGGATGATCGCGTCCTCGTAGTTGTGACCCTCCCACGGCATGATCGCGACGAGCAGGTTCTTGCCCAGCGCCATCTCGCCGTTCTCGGTGCAGGGGCCGTCGGCGATAACCTGGCCGGCCTCGACCCGGTCGCCCGTGTCGACGATCGGCGACTGGTTGGCACAGGTGCCGTGGTTGGAACGGTCGAACTTGCGCATCCGGTAGGTGTGGCGGGTGCCGTCGTCGGCCATGACGGTGACGTAGTCGGCGGAGACCTCCTCGATCACGCCGGTTTTCTCGGCGACGACGACGTCGCCGGCGTCGATCGCCGCGCGCAACTCCATGCCGGTGCCCACCAGCGGCGCCTCGCTGCGCACCAGCGGAACCGCTTGGCGCTGCATGTTGGCCCCCATCAGGGCACGGTTGGCGTCATCGTGCTCGAGGAACGGGATCATTGCGGTGGCGACCGACACCATCTGGCGCGGCGAGACGTCCATGTAGTCCACCTCGGACGACGGCACGTACTCCACCTCGCCCGCCTTACGGCGGACCAAGACGCGGGGCTCGACGAAACGGCCTGCCGCGTCGATCGGCGAGTTGGCCTGCGCCACGACGTGGCGGTCCTCCTCGTCGGCCGTCAGGTACACGATCTCGTCGGTGACGACGCCGTCGGCCGCCTTGCGGTAGGGCGTCTCGATGAAGCCGAACGGGTTGACCCGCGCGTACACCGACAGCGAGCCGATCAGGCCGATGTTCGGGCCCTCGGGAGTTTCGATGGGGCACATCCGGCCGTAGTGGGAGGGGTGCACGTCACGCACCTCCAGTCCGGCGCGCTCCCGCGACAGGCCACCGGGTCCCAACGCCGAGAGTCGACGCTTGTGGGTGAGGCCCGACAACGGGTTGTTCTGGTCCATGAACTGCGACAGCTGGCTGGTGCCGAAGAACTCCTTGATCGCGGCGACCACGGGGCGGATGTTGATCAGCGTCTGCGGCGTGATCGCCTCGACGTCCTGAGTGGTCATCCGCTCCCGGACGACCCGTTCCATCCGCGACATGCCGACCCGGATCTGATTCTGGATCAGCTCGCCGACCGTACGTAGCCGACGGTTGCCGAAGTGGTCGATGTCGTCGATCTCCACCGGCACCTCGACGCCACCGGGGACCGTCATGGACGCGTTCTGCCCGTCCTGGGACGCATGGTGCAGGCGGGCCAGGTACTCGATGGTGGCGACGATGTCTTCTTCGGTGAGCGTCGTCGTGGTGATCGGGTTCGGCGAATCCTTGGCGCGCAGACCGAGTTTCTTGTTGACCTTGTACCGGCCGACTCGGGCCAGGTCGTAGCGCTTCTCCTTGAAGAACAGGTTTTCCAGCAGCGCCTGCGCGGACTCCTTGGTCGGAGGCTCACCGGGACGCAGCTTGCGGTAGATATCAAGCAACGCCTCGTCGGTGCCCGGGGTGTTGTCCTTCTCGAGCGTCGCCATCATGATCGGCGAGAAGCCGAACCGCTCGGTGATCTGCTCGCTGGTCCAGCCGAGCGCCTTGAGCAACACGGTGACCGGCTGGCGGCGCTTGCGGTCGATGCGCACGCCGACGGTGTCGCGCTTGTCGACGTCGAACTCCAGCCAGGCACCCCGACTGGGGATCACCTTGACGCTGTGCAGGGTCTTCTCGGTGGACTTGTCGATGGTCTCGTCGAAATACACGCCGGGCGAGCGAACCAGCTGGCTGACGACTACGCGTTCGGTCCCGTTGATGATGAAGGTGCCCTTCTCGGTCATCATCGGAAAGTCACCCATGAACACCGTCTGACTCTTGATCTCGCCGGTGTTGTTGTTGATGAACTCGGCCGTCACGAACAGCGGGGCGGCGTAGGTCATGTCTTTGTCTTTGCACTCGACGACCGGCGCCTTGACCTCGTCGAAACGTGGGTCGGAGAACGACAGCGACATGGAACCGGAGAAGTCCTCGATCGGCGACAGCTCGTCGAGTACTTCTTCGAGCCCGCCCTTGGGAAGGCCGCCCTTGGGGTTGACGTCGCCGCGCTCCGCGGCGCGCTCGCGCCAGTCGGGCGAGCCGATCAGCCACTCGAACGATTCGGTCTGCACGTCCAGTAAGCCGGGAACCTCCAAGGGTTCGCGGAGTTTGGCGAAGGACAGTCTGTTGGGAGCACCGGGCACGGAACCGTTCGAGGATCCCCCGTGAGAGGAATTTTTTGGGCGATCCGTCTTGCTCTGGCGGGAACCTGCCAAGATGCGTCCTTCCAGCATCTCATGCGACTCACAAGCACCGGGGTCCCCGGGCTTGCAGTGCCGCGAATGGTGTCGGTTTGGCTGGCGGACTATCCGACCCGGCCCTCACGCGCACCACGAACAAACTGAGCCGGGAGGCTCAGATTGATGACCGCGATGTCAGGTGGCGGGTGAGGTGGGCAGGAGGAAGCCAGCGCAACGCTCAACACTAGCGCAGAACAGCGCAAACCTCAAATGCGGGCATTTCGCCTGCCCAGCGAGCGCAACTGCGGCCGTGTTACTGCGCCTGGTAGTCGTGGGAATGCTCGAGATCGTCCAGGATCGCGGCCTGCGCTTTCTTCGGCAGCGTGTGCAGCATCCCGCGCACCCGGGCCTGCCGGCGCGCCACGGCCTGGCGCTCCGGCATGCCAGGCGTGGCGAGGATCTGCGGGGGCACGCCCTCGACCTCCTCCACACCGCCGGAGTGATGACCGGCATCGGCCATGGCCTGCTCCTCGGCCATGGTCGTCTCGTCCTTCTCCTCGGACATGCCGATGGGGCCGATCCGGCGGCCATTGAGGAACTGACGCACTACCGGCTCATCGCTGGTCAGCAGCACCTCACGCGGGCCGAACATGATCAGCTTGCGACGGAACAGCATGCCCATGTTGTCCGGCACGGTGCGGGCGATGTTGATGTTGTGCGTCACGATCAGGACCGTCGCGTCGATCTGCGCGTTGATGTCGATGATCAATTGGCTGAGGTAGGCGGTGCGGACGGGGTCCAAGCCCGAGTCGGGCTCGTCGCACAAGATGATCTTCGGGTCCAGTACCAGGGCCCGGGCCAGACTGGCGCGCTTGCGCATACCGCCCGAAATTTCGCCGGGGAACTTCTTCTCGTCCCCCTTGAGGCCGACCATGTCGAGCTTCTCCATGACGATGTCACGGATGACGCTTTCGCTCTTCTTGGTGTGTTCCCGCAGCGGGAAGGCCGCGTTGTCGAAGAGGTTCATCGAGCCGAACAGCGCACCGTCCTGGAACATCACGCCGAACAGCGTCCGAATCTCGTAGAGCTCTTTCGCCGAGCACTCGATGATGTCGGTGCCGTCGATGACGATGGAGCCACGCTCGGGACGCAGCAGACCGATCAGCGATTTCAGGAACACCGATTTGCCGGTACCAGACGGACCCAGCAGGACGCTGACCTCACCCGCGGGGAGCTCCAGGGACACGTCCTCCCAGATCTTGGAAGACCCGAAAGACTTCGACAGTCCGTCAACCTTGATCGCGACGCCCATGGGGTTCCTTCCGTCAATGCACCTGCCAGCCGCGTGCCCGTTCGTGTGGCCAGGGTCACTGTAGCGCATGCCGGCGACTCGCCCGCAGGGGTGAGTTCCGTCGCCGGCCCGGTGACCCCGTCAGTCGGCCGCCCAGTTGCCGTGGAAACCCATCGGCACCCGCTGCGGCAGGTGCACGGTCGCCGTCACTTCCAGAGTCTGGGCGTCCAGAATCAGCAGTTGGCCCTCGTCGCGGCCACGGTGGAATGCGAAGCCCATCAGGACGCCGTCATCTTCGCCCCGGGCTGAGGGGTTGGGCACGAAGCACATCTCGCCGATCTGCAACTCGGGATCGAGTCGGGCGACGGCGCTCGAGTCGTTCGCGTAGTCGTGCTTATACAGCGACACTGTCGCCGGTGGCGCCCCGTCGCCGATGGTCGAGACGCCGACCGTGTAGCCGAAGCGATGCTTGGCGCCCAGCAGGGATTCGTCGATGCGGGGAAATTCCTGCGCCCGATCGTCACGGCACGCGGTGGTCACCGCGCCGGTCGCCAGGTTGACGGTCCAGCGGTCCAGGGTGGGCAGGCTGTCGCCGGGCCCCCGCCGGTCGTGGTCGAACATCCGCGGGTATTTCACGACGTCGAGAACGAGGACCTCGTGCCCGTCCCGCATTTCGGAGTAGGCGTTGAGCGGGTGGTAGACGTAGCACTGTTCAACGTCGAACCACCGCACGGCTCCGCCGCCGGCTTCGCGCGGCAGCACCCCGATGCGCGCCGGGTAGTCCGGATTCCAGGCGTAGGGCATCTGGTCGGTGTGCGCGGGAAGGCGGTTCATGATGGCGGCGATGGGGCTCGGGACGCGGAAACGGCCGACCAGCGACTGCGTCACCAGCCGGGCCGGAAGACTCAGCCAGCTCGGAATCGACTTCGCCAGCACCAGCATCGGGTCGAACGTCACCGGCAGGTCGTAGATCACGATGTATTTATCGGTGAGCGAGAAATCGTGCATCATCGGCGACCCCGACACCGCGACGTCGACCGTTTTGCGGGCCCGCCCCTGGGCGTCGATCACCGAGTACTGCACGGTCCGCCCGCGCGCGAAAGAATAGGACACCGCGTGCAATTCGCCAGTCTTCGGATCACGATGCGGATGGGCGGTGTAGCCACCGTGCAGGGTGCCGTCGAAATCGCACGTTCCGACGGTGTCCAGCTCGTCGGTGAGCTCGTAGTTGGCGACGCCGCCCTCGACCAACGCCAGCGTCCTGCCGGAGTGGCTCATCACGTTCGTATTGGCCCCCAGGGAGAGGATGCCCGCCCGCGAATCGAGCCGGGCCGGCGCCGATTCTCCGAGCGTGGCGCACACCGACAGGCTGCGCACCCAGCGGTTGCGGTACCACTGCGCCTTGCCGTCGCGCAGCGCCACCCCGTGCACCATGCCGTCGCCACTGAACCAGTGGTATGTCGCCGGGTCGACCTCGGCGACCGGGTTGGAGCCGTTGCGCAGGTAACGCCCGTCGAGGTGCTCCGGTATGTGCCCGGTGACCGGAAGATCGGTCGCGGTGACCTCGGCGCGCACCGGGGCCATGAACCCCTCGAGGTAGGGGTTGGAGGTTCCGACGGTCTGTGGTGACGTCACGTCGGCTCCTCTGGTTGACGGCGTTGCAGTGACACTACGCCGGGGACCCGAAACCCGGCGTAGCGCGCGACACCCCCGGAG
>CAIYOH010000182.1 GCA_903927745.1 uncultured Mycobacteriaceae bacterium | reverse complement strand
GGCCGTGCAGGTCGCGGTTGAGGAGGGCGTCGTCGACCTCGACACCCCGGCCGGCCCGCCCGGAGCCACGATCCGGCACCTGCTTGCGCACGCGTCGGGCCTGGCGATGAACTCCGACGAGGTCCTGTTCCTGCCGGGCACGCGGCGCGTGTACTCCAACTACGGCTTCACCGTGCTGGCCGAGACCGTGCAGCGGGAGTCGGGCATCGACTTCGGCCGCTACCTGCAGGAGGCGGTGTGCGAACCGTTGGGCATGGCGGCGACACGCCTCGACGGCGGGGCGAGCGGGGCCGGATATGGGGGCACGTCGACCGTGGTGGACCTGGCGGCATTCGCGCGCGACCTGCTGCGTCCCGCGACGGTGTCGGCGCAGCTGCACGCCGAGGCGACGACGGTGCAGTTCCCCGGCCTGACCGGGTTGCTGCCCGGCTACCGGGTGCAGCGCCCCAACGACTGGGGGCTGGGTTTTGAGATCCGCGACGCCAAGTCGCCGCACTGGACGGGATCGCGCAACTCCGCCCGGACCTTCGGCCACTTCGGCCAGGCGGGGGGCTTCATCTGGGCGGATCCCGTCGCCGACCTGGCGGTGGCGGTGCTCACAAACCGCGACTTCGGGGAGTGGGCGCTGTCGCTGTGGCCAGCGCTTTCCGACGCCGTCCTGGACGAATTCGGCTCGGAGGAAAACAGACACTAGCGCAACATGGGTATCACGAGGCACAATAGACACGCAGGACACATAAATTGATATCTATCCCGCTCGCGGGTCCACCAGGTCGTTGGGGAAGACGTCCCTCGTGGAACCGAAGGAGCAGGAAATGCGTACGTCGAATCAATTCGCCGACGTGGCCACCGGCGTGGTGTATGTCCACGCCTCGCCCGCCGCCGTATGCCCGCATGTCGAGTGGGCCCTGTCGTCGACCCTGCAGGCCCAGGCCAACCTGAAGTGGACGCCGCAGCCGGCGATGCCCGGACAGTTGCGCGCCGTCACCAACTGGGTGGGGCCCGTCGGCACCGGCGCGCGGCTGGCCAGCGCCCTGCGCTCCTGGTCGGTGCTGCGGTTCGAGGTCACCGAGGACCCCAGCCCGGGAGTCGACGGCCAGCGGTTCAGCCACACGCCGCAACTGGGTCTGTGGAGCGGGGCGATGAGCGCCAACGGCGATGTCATGGTCGGCGAGATGCGGTTGCGGTCGATGATGGTGCACGGCGCCGACACACTGGCGGCGGAGCTCGACACCGTGCTGGGCACGCCGTGGGACGAGGCGCTGGAGGCCTACCGCGACGGCGGCGACGGCGGCGAAGTGGCCTGGCTCAGCCAGGGCGTCGGATAAAGCGCGGCTCACCCCAGGTCGCGAGCAGACGCAGAATCGCACTGGCGCGGCCTTTTTCATGCGATTCTGCGTCTGCTCGCGGGGCTAACCGGCCACGCGCGCCCGGTCTAGGTGGGTGGAGATACGGTTCGCGAGGCGGCGCGGTGTCTTCCGGACGTCGTCGACGACTATGGGAATGATGGTCCACCCGAGCTCTTGAATCATGCCCGACCTCGTCTTGTCCCGCAGCATCTCCTCACGCCCGACATGCCAGGCGATGCTTTCGTATTCAGCGACCACGCGGGCTTTCGGCCACGCGAAGTCGACTCGCCATACGTCGCCGTCGGGCCCGTATATCGGATACTGAAGCTCGGGAAGCGGTAGCCCGTGGTCGATCATCACGAGCCGTGCCTCGCTTTCCATGGCTGATTCGGCCCGTCCGTCGGCTAACGGCAGGAGTTCGCGAACGGCCACGATGCCGCGACGGCCCCCCTGCTCGGCGACGGCGTTTGCCATGTCGGTGTAGGTGCACCGCGTCGACCGCAATGCGGCGTCCAGTGTCGCCAAGGCCCGAGGGCGCCGCAATTGGCGGGCGACCTCCACCGCCGTCCACGCCGGTGCGGAGGCTAACCGGCCCATGATGCGTTGCAGCGGGGCGCCCGTGCGTTGGTGAACGGTCAGACCGACGGTGGGGCGTAACCTGACGGCCGGATCGAGCACATGGATGGCGCAGGTGCCTTCGACGTCGAAGCCATACAGCTGAGCGGCGGTGCCCATGCACACCACGGCTTCCTGGCCCATGAAGATGTCGAGAGCGGCTAAACGACCCAACAGATTTGGCTCATGATCTGTGTAGACGCCGTACCACACGCGGATAAGCCCACGATTTCTGACGAGAACGTCGAGCTTTTGACGAGTCATGACTGTCAGCAGTTGCGCGGTGGTGGCGAAGCCCCCGGCGCTCCGCAGGATCGCCGCTGCCTCTGAGTCCACGGCCACAGCATGGGCACACATATCCTCATCGACCAGTCACCGCTGTTGATAGCTGCGGCGAGCAGACGCAGAATCGCGCGCGCGGACCACGCGCTGTGCGATTCTGCGTCTGCTCGCGGTGAAAGGGGAGAGGCTACAGCGGAATGTTCTTGTGGCGCCCACGACGAGCGGGTGCCGCGGCCAGCGCCTCGGTCAGCTTGCTGCGGGTGTGTGCGGGGTCGATCTTCTCGTCCACGACTCCGATCTCGATCGCGCTGTCGACACCCCCGGCGAGCCGTTCGTGCTCCGCGGCCAGCTCGTTGTGCAGTGCCTCGCGTTCGTGGTCGGGCGCGCCGGCCAGCTTCCTCTTGTGCAGGATCCCCACCGCGGCCTTGGCGCCCATCACCGCCACCTCGGCGTCCGGCCAGGCGAACACCTTGGTGGCATTGAGTGAGCGCGAGTTCATCGCGATGTAGGCCCCGCCGTAGGTCTTGCGCGTGACCAGCGTGACCCGCGGAACGGTGCACTCGCCGAAGGCATGCAGTAGCTTGGCACCGCGGCGCACCACACCGCCCCATTCCTGATCGACCCCCGGAAGGTAGCCGGGAACGTCGACGATCACCACGAGCGGGATCCCGAACGCGTCGCACATCCGCACGAAACGCGCTGCCTTCTCGGCGCTTTCGGAGTTCAGGCAGCCACCCAGGCGCAGCGGGTTATTGGCCAGCACGCCGACGGTCCGGCCGGACAACCGGCCCAGCCCGACCACCATCGAGGGTGCCCAGTTGGCCTGGAACTCGTCGAACGGGATGTCCTGGTCCAGGATCGCGGCCACGATCGGACGCACCTCGTAGGCACGCCGCGACGACTCCGGCAGCAGCGCGTGGATGTCGGTGTCCCCGGCCTCGGCTTTGCTGCGGTCGAAATGCCCTTGCTGGCAGAACAATCCGATCAACCGGCGCGCGCGGGCATAGGAGTCGGGCTCATCGTCGGCGACGATGTGGCACACCCCGGACTTCTTATGGTGGGTTTCGGGCCCGCCGAGCGAGGCCATGTCGACGTCCTCGCCGGTGACACTGCGCACCACGTCGGGTCCGGTGACGAACACCCGGCTTTCGGGCGCCATGATGATCACATCGGTCAGCGCCGGGCCGTACGCCGCGCCCCCGGCCGCGAAGCCGACCACCACAGAAATCTGCGGGATGTGGCCCGAGGCACGGATCATGGCCTCGAACACCAAGCCGACGCCGTGCAACGCCTTCACGCCCTCGGCCAACCGGGCCCCGCCGGAGTGCCAGATGCCCACGATCGGGCTCTGCTCGTCGATCGCGCGGTCGTAGGCGTTGACGATGTGCCCGCAGCCCTCGATGCCCATGGCGCCGCCCATCACGGTGCCGTCGGTGCAGAAGGCGATGGTGCGCACGCCGTTGACGGTGCCGGCCGCCGACAGCACTCCGGAACGGTCCCGCTCCTGCAGCAGCTCGACGCTGCCCTCATCGAAGAAGGCACTCAGACGCAGCAGCGGGTCGCGGGGGTCGACCGACTCGCCAACCGTCTCGGGGGCAATGGCTGTCATGGCGGTGTCTCCTGTTCCGAGGGTGCTCAGTAACGTCCGAAGGCGATTGCGACGTTGTGTCCGCCGAATCCGAACGAGTTGTTGAGCGCGTACTGGTAGTCGCCCGGTCGCGGCTTGCCCGCCACCACATCGAGATCGATCTCCGGGTCGAGGTTTTCGAGGTTCAACGTCGGCGGGACGACCTGGTCGCGCAACGCGAGCACGGTCAGGATCGACTCCACCGCGCCGACGGCGCCGACGGAGTGGCCGAGCGCCGACTTGGGTGCATACACCGCCGGTTTGTGGCCGCCCAGCGCGTTGGTGATGGCCTTGCCCTCGGCCAGGTCGCCGACGTGGGTCCCGGTGGCGTGGGCGTTGATGTGGTCGATGTCGCGCGGGGAGAGGCCCGCGAACTCGATGGCGCGCGTGATCGCGTGCCCGGCCCGAGTCCCGTTGGGGTCCGGGGCCACCATGTGGAAGCCGTCGGAGGTGACGCTGGCCCCCATGATCCGGGCCAGGATGTTCGCTCCGCGCGCCTTGGCGCCCTCCTCGGTTTCGATCAGCATGAGGGCGCCGCCCTCGCCGAACACGAAGCCGTCGCGGTCCTTGTCGAACGGGCGGCAGGCGCCGGAGGGGTTGTCGTTGTTCGTGGACAACACGATGCGCATCTGAGCGAACGCGGCGATCGGCACCGCCTCGATCCGCGTTTCCACGCCCCCGCAGATGGCGGCGTCGGCCTCGCCGAGGATGAGCTGTTGCCACGCCCGAGCGATAGCCTCCGAGCCGGATGCGCAGGCCGAAATCGACGTCATCACACCGGCTTTCGCCTTCCGCTCGAGTCCCACGGCCGCGGCGGCACCGTTGGGCATGAATTTCTGCACGGCCAGGGGGGAGACCGCCCTCATACCGCCAGTGCGCATCTCGTCGTAGCTGAAGACCAGTTCCTCGGCCGAACCCAGTCCCGTGCCGATGGATACCGCCAGTCGGTTGGTGTCGAGCTCCGGAGAACCGGCGTTGTCCCACAGCCGTCGGCTCAGGACGGTCGACATCTTCTGCAGGTAACTCAACCGGCGCAATTCGACGCGCGTCAGATGGTCGTCGAAATCCTCCAGCAGGTGTCCACCGATGCGCACCGGCAGCTGGTACTCCTCGATGAATGGGTCCTCGAGCCTGCGGATTCCACTTTGGCTGTCGAGCAGGAGCTTCCAGGTGGTGTCCGCGTCGGTCGCCACTGCGGTCGTCATGGCGATGCCAGTGACGACGACAGTCGGGAGCGTTTTCCCGGTGACCAATTTCCTCATTGGCGTGGCGGACGGTCCTTCCGTGCCTAGTACCGACCGAAGGCGATCGCCACGTTGTGGCCGCCGAACCCGAACGAATTGTTGATCGCGTAGTTGAGTTCGCCGTACCGGGGCTCACCGGCCACCACGTCGAGGTCGATCTCGGGGTCCGGGGTCTCGTAGTTCAGCGTCGGTGGGATGACACCGTCCCGCAGGGACAGCACGGTCAGGACCGACTCCAGCGCCCCGACCGCCCCGATCGAGTGGCCGAGTGCCGACTTCGGCGCATACACCGCGGCGCTTTCGCAACCGGCGACGCGGATGGCGTTGGCCTCCGCGCTGTCCCCGATCGGCGTCGCCGTCCCATGCGCGTTGACGTGATCGATGTCCTTGGCGGACAAGCCCGCCAGTTCCAGCGCCCGCGTCATCGCCCGCCCGGCGCGCACCCCGTCGGCGGCCGGAGCCACCATGTGGAACGCGTCGGAGGTGATACCGGCACCCAGCAACCGGGCCAGCGGCGTGGCGCCGCGGGCCTTGGCGTGCTCCTCGGTCTCGATGAGCATCAGGGCACCGGCCTCGCCGAACACGAAGCCGTCGCGGTCCTTGTCGAAGGGCCGCGACGCGCGCTCGGGCTCGTCGTTGCGGGTCGACATGGCACGCATCATGGAGAACGCCGCGATGGGCAGCGCCTCGATGGGACCCTCGACGCCGCCGCAGACCACTACGTCCGCGTCGCCCATGACGATGTGGCGCCACGCGTGCGCGATCGCCTCGGAGCCCGACGCGCAGGCCGACACCGGGGTCATCACCCCGGCGCGGGCGCCCAGCTGCAGCCCCACGACCGCCGCGGCGCCGTTGGGCATGATCATCTGCACGGCGAGCGGTGACACCTTGCGGGGACCGCCCTCGTTCATCAGGTCGTAGCTCTCGACGATCCGCTCGGCGCCGCCCAGGCCGGTGCCGACGACGACCGCGAAACGGTCTGGATCGACTTCGGGGCTGCCGGCGCTGTCCCAGAGCTGACCGCTGAGCAGCTTGCTCAACCGCTGGACGTAGGACATCCGCCGCATGTCGAGCCGACTCATGTGCTCGTCGATCGACTCCTTGAGGTGGCCGCCGATCTTCACGGGCAGGTCCCACTTGGTGACGAAGTCGTCCTCAAGGACGCGGATGCCGCTCTCGCCAGCGAGCAGACCCTTCCAGGTGCTCTCGATGTCGGGCGCGAGGCACGTGGTTGCCGTGACGGCGGTTACCACAACATTGGGGTAACCGCCGTTGGCGGTGGACGCTTTGGTCACTTGGTCTCCGATTCGAGCCTTGCCTGGACGTTGGCGACAGCCTCGGGGTTGTCCGTCTCGAGCTTGGAGCGCAGAACCTGAGCGGCCTCGGGGTTCTCTTCCTCGAGCTTCTGGATGTAGGTGACGACGTCACCGACGGTCCGCAGACCGGCGAGGTCCTCGTCGGGGATCTTCACGCCGTACTTGTCCTCGGTCTGCACGGCGATCTCCACCATCGACAGCGAGTCGATGTCCAGGTCGTCGACGAACGACTTCTCCGGGGTCACCTCGGACGGCTCGATGCCGGTGACCTCTTCGATGATCTCGGCGATACCGGCGATGATTTCTTGCTGACTGACGGCCACAGCGGCTTCCCTTCGTAATGTTTCTCGTGATTTGTCATGTGGTGTAGATCTTTTCGCGCTATCTCGATGTGTACTGGATAAGTCCGGCGTTACAGTCCAGCCAACGCCTCCAGGTCTGCGGGTGACTTGACTGCGTGGGCCGTCACTCCCCGAAGTTCTCGCTTGGCGATCCCGGTGAGGGTGCCCGCGGGGGGAAACTCGACGATCGCCGTGACGTCGCGCGCGCGCATGGTCGCGGTGCACAGATCCCAGCGCACCGGCCGGATGAGTTGAGCGACCAGTTTTTCCATCGCCTCGGCCGCCGACTCGACGGGCTCGCCGTCGCAGTTGGACAACACCGTGGCGGTGGGCTCGGCCGTGGCGACGGCGGCCGCGGCGGCGGCGTAGCCCTCGAGGGCCGGGGCCATATATGTGGTGTGGAAGGCGCCGGCCACACCGAGAGCTCGCACCCGGGCCTTGGCCGGCGGGTCCTCGGCGAGCTTCGCCAACGCGGACAGCGTGCCCGCCGCCACGATCTGCCCGGCGGCGTTGCGGTTGGCGGGGAACAAGTCGAGAGCCTCGAGCCGGTCGAGCACCTCGGTCTCGTCACCGCCGAGCACTGCGGACATCCCGGTGGGCTCGAGGGCACACGCCTTGGCCATCTCGGCGCCGCGGGTGGCGGCCAGCGATACGGCATCGTCAGCGCTCATCACCCCGCCGATCGCGTAGGCAGCGATCTCGCCGACGGAGTGGCCCGCGACGATCATGCTTCCTGCGTCCTTGCCGGCGAGCAGCCCGCGCGTCGCCATCTCCTGATGGGCCAGCAGCGTGGCGGCGACCACCAGGGGCTGGGTGACGGCGGTGTCGGTGATCTCCTCGGCCGACGCGGTGGTTCCGAGCCGCACCAGGTCCAGGCTGCTGACCTTCGACCAGGCGGCGAGCAAGTCCGCAGCACCCGGGAGATCGAGCCACGGCGCCAGCATGCCCTCGGTCTGCGACCCCTGTCCGGGCGCGAGTAATGCGATCACGTGTCTAAGAGAACACTGTGGAAAGGGTTTTGGCCGGTGTGCAACATTATGAACCTGATCTTATTTTTTTGTGTACTTCCTACAAAATAGGCTTCTAAGCTACGCGTTTGAGACCGCACCGCGATCTGTTGCGTAAATCACTACTGCCTGGCTTGCCCGGCGGCGGCGCCGTTGATCGACCGCGGAATCGGGGCCAACGCGGCGGATTGGACGAGCGCGGGGGCCGCGCGATAGTTGAGCTGCCCGACGGTCGAGGCCACACGCAGCACGTATGCGTCACGCGGGTGAGTGGGATCGCGCCCAGTGAAGTCCGTGATCCGCTTGAGTCGGTAGCGCACCGTGTTTGGATGAACGAACAACTTTCTCGCACACGCCTCGATGGCGCCGCCACAATCCAGGTATGCATCGAGGGTTTCGATCAGGGTCGGCCCCGCACCCGCCAGGGGCCCCATGACGTCGGTGTGCAACGCCATGATCGCCGACGAGTCGCCCATCAGCGCGCGTTCGGGCAGTAACTCCCGCGACTGGACGGGGCGGGGCGCCCCCCGCCAGCCCGCGACGGCGTTCATCCCGGATATCGCCTCGCTGGCGCTGTGGTGGGCCGCCGTCAGCATGGGCGCCGTCGGCCCGATCACGACGGGGCCGTCGGAGAACGCGGTCAACAGGCCGCCCAGGAATTTGTCGGTGGGTGCCACCTGGCCGGAGACGATCGCCACCAGCCAGGTGCCGTGCACGTCGGTGAGGGCGGCCCGCCCGTGGCGGGCGGCGACGTCGCGGACCTGCTGGCTGGCCCGCTGGCTGCCGTCGAGGCCGTCGGGGCCGTCGGGGATGCCGACCACCACCGTCGCCGGGGCCGTTGTGTCCCAGTTGAGCGCGGCTGCCCGCGACAGCAACTCCGGGCCGGTGTCGCCGCGCACCACCGCGTCGACGACGCTGGCCTCCATCCGGCTGTCCCAGGTGCCGCGCGCCTCGGCCGCGTCGGCGTAGGCCGAGGCGGCCGTAAAGGCGAGTTCGCGGCTGTATTTGAGGACGCCGAACGTCAGCGCCGTCAGCTGCTCCTCGGACCGCGCTACCAGCGGGACCACTTCCTCGAAGAACTCCATCGTGACCCGCACCATGTCCACGCTGTGGCGCAGGGCGATCCGGCGGGTGAGGTCTTGAGGCACCAGTTCGAACGCCTGGGCGGTATAGCTGACGTTGCTGTGCGGGTCGTGCATCCACTCGACGAAGTTGACGACGGCGGTCTGCACGACGAGCGCCACGCTGGCTCGCTGGGATGCCTCCAGCTCGGCGAAGAACGGCAACCGCTCCTGCATCGCCGAGACGGCCTCGGTGGCCAGGCGACCCGAATAGAGCTTCAACCGGCGCAGGAGCGATTCGGGCACCGCGTCCAGCAGTTCGAGCTGGGATCGGGTCTGCTTGGCGAACGGACCGGCGAAGGGATTGTCGGGCACCCCTAAAAGCTACGCCATAATGCGGGCTATTTTCTGGATGTATCCACCAACGGGTCGCTGTTGGGTGGCCTATCGCCGCCGACCGTGAAGCCAGCTTCCCCGCCGGCGTCGAGCGTGAAACTAGCTTCACGCTCGACGGCGGGAGCCACGCTGGGGTGACGCTCGACGGGGCCGGGCCGGGCCGGGCGCGGCGGGACGGGCCGGGCGCGGCGGGGTGGGAGCCCCGCAGCCGTCAGGCCACGCCCGGGTCGGACGTCTGCTCCGGGGCGGCCTGCACGTCGTCGATCCGGTACTGGCGGGCGGCCGCGACCGGCACCGACGGGTCGACCTCGCCGTCGCGTGCCAGCGCCTCGAGCACCGCGACCACCTGCGACTCGGCGTCGACGTTGAAAAAGCGCCGCGCGGCGGGCCGGGTGTCGGAGAAGCCGAAGCCGTCGGCTCCCAGCGTGACATAGGTGCCGGGCACCCAGGGGCGGATCTGCTCGGGCACGGCCCGCATCCAATCCGACACGGCGATCATCGGCCCGGCGGCGCCGGACAGCACCTCGGTCACGTACGGCACGCCCGCCGGGCGGTCGGGATGCCGCAGCCGCGCACGGTCGACGGCCATGCCGTCGCGGCTCAACTCGCCCCAACTGGTCACCGACCACACGTCGGCGGCCACGTCCCACTCGGCGGCCAGCATCTCCGCCGCCCGCAGCGCCGCCGGCATCGCCACACCCGAGGCCAGCAGCTGCGCGGTGTTGGTGCGTCGCTCGGTCGCGGCGCGGTAGCGGTAGATCCCACGCAGCAGGCCCTCGGGATCGAAGTGGTCGGGCTCGGGTGGCTGCGGGTAGGGCTCGTTGTAGATGGTGATGTAGAAGTACACGTTCTGAGGGTCGGGCCCGAACATCCGCGCCAGCCCGCTCTCGACGATGTAGGCGATCTCGTAGGCGAACGCCGGGTCGTAGGACACCACCGCGGGGTTGGTGGCGGCGAGCAGCAGCGAATGGCCGTCGGCGTGCTGCAGGCCCTCGCCGGTCAGCGTGGTGCGGCCCGCGGTCGCGCCCAGCAGGAAGCCGCGGGTCATCTGGTCGGCCGCGGCCCACAGGCCGTCGCCGGTGCGCTGGAAACCGAACATCGAATAGAAGATGTAGATCGGGACCATCGGTTCGTTGTGCGTCGCGTACGACGTGCCGGCCGCGATGAACGACCCCACCGAGCCCGCCTCGTTGATGCCCTCGTGCAGGATTTGCCCGTGCTCGCTCTCCGTGTAGGCCAGCATCAGGTCGGCGTCGACGGCGGTGTAGAGCATGCCGAGGCGGTTGTAGATCTTCAGCGACGGAAACCACGAGTCCATCCCGAACGTGCGGGCCTCGTCGGGGATGATCGGCACGATGCGTTGCGCGATGCCGTCTTTGCCGTCTTTCCCGGTGTCGCGCATCACCTCTTTGAAGGTGCGCACGACCGCCATGGTGGTGGCGACCTCCTGGGTGCCCGATCCCTTCTTCAGTGCGGCGTAGGTCTCGCGGCTGGGAAGCTTGAGTGCCCGGGCCTTCGTGCGGCGTTCCGGAAGGAACCCGCCGAGGGCGCGCCGCCGGTCGAGCAGGTAGCGAATCTCGGGCGACTCCGGGCCGGGGTGGTAGTACGGCGGCAGGTAGGGGTTCTCCTCCAACTGGGCGTCGCTGATCGGCACCCGCATGGAGTCGCGGAAGAGCTTAAGGTCTTCCAGGGCAAGCTTTTTCATCTGGTGCGTGGCGTTGCGGCCCTGGAAATGCGCACCCAACGAGTAGCCCTTGATGGTCTTAGCCAGGATCACCGTCGGCTGGCCCTTGTGCTCGATGGCGGCGCGGTAGGCGGCGTACACCTTGCGGTAGTCGTGGCCGCCGCGCTTGAGGTTCCAGATCTCGGAGTCGGTCATCTTCTCGACCAGCGCCTTGGTGCGCGGGTCTCGGCCAAAGAAGTGGTCGCGCACGTAGGCGCCGTCGTTGGCCTTGTACGTCTGGTAGTCGCCGTCGGGGGTGGTGTTCATCAGGTTGACCAGCGCGCCGTCGCGGTCGGCATGCAGCAGGGCGTCCCACTCGCGCCCCCACACCACCTTGATGACATTCCAGCCCGCCCCGCGGAAGAACGACTCCAGCTCCTGGATGATCTTGCCGTTGCCGCGCACCGGGCCGTCGAGCCGCTGCAGGTTGCAGTTGACGACGAACGTCAGGTTGTCCAGGCCCTCGAGCGCCCCGACGTGGGCGAGTCCCCGGCTTTCGGGCTCGTCCATCTCGCCGTCGCCCAGGAATGCCCACACGTGCTGGTCGGAGGTGTCCTTGATGCCGCGGTCGTGCAGGTAGTGGTTGAACCTCGCCTGGTAGATCGCGTTGAGGGGGCCCAGGCCCATCGACACGGTGGGAAACTCCCAGAAGTCGGGCATCAGCCGTGGGTGCGGGTAGGACGGCAACCCGCCGCCGGGATGGCTTTTTTCCTGCCGGAAGCCGTCGAGCTGGTCGGCGCTGAGCCGACCCTCCAGGTAGGCCCGCGCGTAGATCCCGGGGGAGGCGTGGCCCTGGATGAACAGCTGGTCGCCGCCGCCGGGATGCGATTTGCCGCGGAAGAAGTGGTTGAAGCCGACCTCGTAGAGCGCGGCAGAGGAGGCGTAGGTCGAAATGTGGCCGCCGACGCCGACCCCAGGGCGCTGCGCCCGGTGCACCATGATGGCGGCGTTCCACCTGATGAAGGCCCGGAAGCGACGCTCGACGTCCTCGTCGCCGGGGAACCACGGTTCGAGTTCGGTGGGGATCGTGTTGACGTAGTCCGTCGACGTCAGCGCCGGGATCGCGACCCGCTGCTCGCCGGCCCGTTCCAGCAGCCGCAGCATCAGGTAGCGGGCGCGGGCCGGCCCGGAGCGTTCCAGGAGATCGTCGAACGACTCCAGCCACTCCGAGGTTTCCTCGGGGTCGATGTCGGGCAGGTAGGACGCCACGCCCTCGCGGATCACCCGGACGCGATCGGGTTCGCTTGCCGCGCCGCGGGTTTTCGCCAGATCGTGACGCGCGATCTCGGTTGTCAACGCACTACTCCTGACGTCGGTCCGGTGATTGGTCCCATAGTCGGCGGGGCTTGCGGATTCGCCCTGCCCCCTATCGTGCCGCACCGTAGTCCTGGGCGCTTGGCCGCCGTCCAGACCCGGTAACGTCGAGCCGTGCTCATCGCATGGCATGCCGTCCCTGCGGGAGATCTGCGGAGGCGTGGCGCCCAGGGGCTCGGTTGTGCGGCCCTGGCAGCGATCGGGATCGTCGGGTGCACCACCATCACCGACGGCACGCCCTCGCCCGACACCAAGGTTGCCCCGGCCTACCGGCAGTCGGTGTCGGCGTCGATGTCGGCCTCGTCGGCGACGTCGAGCAAGCGGGAGTCCCAGCGCCAGCAGTCGCTGACCACGAGGGCTGTTCGCACGTCGTGTGAATCGTTCGCGACCACCAGTCGGGACGCGATCGATAAGGTCAATGCCTTCGTTGCGGCTTACAACGCGGGCGGCAACACCGGGCCCGCCGAGGGCCCGGCCATCGAAGCGCTCAACACCAGCGCCTCGACGGTGTCCAACAGCTTTACCGACGCCCTCTCGCAGCAATTGAAGGACGCGTTCAACGCCTACATCGAGGCGACCCACGGCGTCGCCAACGCCATCGGCTCCCACGCCCCGACCGCGGAGTTCAATAAGCGGGTCGACACACTCAACGACACCAAGACGAAGGCCCTGAAACTGTGCCTGGCCTCCTCGTGATGCGCCGAACCAGGCACGGGTGCGGCCCGGACGGCGGTTGTGCGACGATAATGCCCAGCGCGACGATAATCCCCAGCGCACGGCGCGCGCGGATGCTTTAAGGAGGCTTCACGGTGGTCGCGGCGGATCACGCCTCGAGCTACGCCCGCAAGTTGGGCATCGAACGAGACCAGGTCGTCCAGGAGTGGGGCTGGGACGAGGACACCGACGACGAGATCCGTGCCTCGGTCGAAGAAGTCTGCGGCGCTGAGCTGCTCGACGAGGACAGCCAAGAAGTCATCGACGTGGTGTTGCTGTGGTGGCGCGACGGCGACGGCGACCTGGTGGACACCCTGATGGACGCCATCACCCCGCTTGCCGAAGATGGCGTGATCTGGGTATTGACGCCCAAGACCGGCAAGCCAGGCCATGTGCTGCCCGCCGACATCGCCGAAGCCGCCCCCACCGCCGGCCTGATGCCCACCTCGTCGGTCAACCTCGGCGACTGGAGCGCCAGCCTGATGGTGCAGCCGAAGTCGCGTACCGGCAAGCGCTGATGCTGGCCGTCGGCGCCGCCGCCCCCGATTTCACCCTGCGCGACCAGAACCAGCAGCGCGTCACTCTGAGTTCGTACCGCGGGGCCAAAAACGTGCTGCTGGTGTTCTTCCCGCTGGCGTTCACCGGGATCTGCCAGGGTGAATTGGACCAGTTGCGGGATCATCTGCCTGAATTCGAGAACGATGACAGCGTGGCGCTGGCGATCTCTGTCGGCCCGCCGCCCACCCACAAGATCTGGTCGATCGAAAGCGGGTTCACGTTCCCGGTGCTGTCGGACTTCTGGCCGCACGGCGAGGTCAGCGCGGCCTACGGGGTGTTCAACGACGACGCCGGCTACCCCAACCGCGGCACCTTCGTCGTCGATCGCGGCGGCATCATCCGATTCGCCGAGATGAAGGAGCCCGGTGAGTCCCGCGACCAGGGGCTGTGGGTACAGGCGTTGGCGGCGCTCACGGCTTGAGCGCGTGGCCGCCGGGCAGGTAGCCTGCCGGGGCACGGGCGCGTAGCTCAGTGGTAGAGCTCTGGTTTTACACACCAGCGGTCGGCGGTTCGATACCGTCCGCGCCCACCGGTTGCGCCGCGAACGTCACCCCGGGGTGACAAACCGCGCCGAATTTCGCCCTGGCGTGACGCTCGCGGTGTGCGCTGCGGATGAACACCGCCTTCCTGGGCTTTGCGAAAGTCGGTATGGCAAGGTCATGGGCGTGGCCGAGAACACCGATCGTGAGGGTGCCGGGGCGGGACACGCAGCAGCGCAGCCCGCGCGGGCGCTGTCACCCGACCAGCTGCCGGCGACGAAAGCCGATCTGTACGAGGCGGTCGACGCGCTACGCGCCGACATGCGTGAACTGATGGACATGGTCCAGAAGCTGATCGAGGAGGCGGACCGTCGCGTCACCGACCTCGAACACGCTAAGGCCGCCGGGCCGGCCATGACCATTGGAGCGTCGGGAGCGGCCGGAGCGGCCGGAGCGGCCGGGGCGTCGGGGGCGCAACCCGGCCACCAAGCGCGCCCCGATGACGACGAATGGTGAGCAACGGCGAGTCCGTACGACCGTTTCGCATCGAGGTCCCCGACGACGTGCTCGACGATCTGCGCGCCCGCCTGGCGCGCACCCGCTGGCCGGAAGCCGAGACCGTCGACGACTGGTCCCAGGGCATCCCGCTGGCCTACGCCCGGTCCTTGGCCGACTACTGGGCTCACGACTACCGGTGGCGTGAGCGGGAGGCGGCGCTCAACCGATTCGACCAGTTCCTCACCGAGATCGACGGACTCGACATCCATGTCGTCCATCAGCGCTCCCCGCACGACGACGCGTTCCCGCTGCTGATCACCCACGGCTGGCCCGGATCGATCGTGGAGTTCCACAAGGTGATCGAGCCGCTGACCAACCCGCCGTCCGGACGCGCCGCGGATGCCTTCCACGTGGTCTGCCCGTCGCTGCCCGGGTACGGGTTCTCCGGCAAGCCCACCCGCACCGGCTGGGGAGTCGAGAAGATCGCGCAGGCTTGGGAGACCCTCATGCTGCGCCTCGGCTACACCCGTTACGGCGCCCAGGGCGGCGACTGGGGATCGGCCGTCACCACCCAGATCGGCCGCAACGACTCGGGCCATTGCGTGGGCATCCACCTGAACATGCCGATCGGTCGGCCCACCCCGGACTCCCTGAAGAATCCCACGCCCGAGGATCAGAAAGCCCTCGCCGCACTGGCGCAACACCGCGAATGGGGCACCGGCTACTCCAAGGAGCAATCCACCCGGCCGCAGACGCTGGGCTACGGACTGGTTGATTCGCCGGTGGGTCAGATGGCGTGGATCGTCGAAAAGTTTTGCGCCTGGATGGATTGCGATGGTAACCCGGAGAACGTACTGAGCCGCGACGAGCTCCTCGATAACGTGATGCTCTACTGGGTGACGGGAGCCGGCGCCTCCTCGGCGCGCCTGTATTGGGAGAGCTTCCGGGGCTGGGGCGACCCGCAACGCGTCGAATTGCCCACCGGCGTCGCGTCTTTCCCCTTCGAGATCCTGCCCTCGCCGCGGTCCTGGTGCGAGCCGGTGTTCAACATCACCCACTGGACGACGATGCCGCGGGGCGGGCATTTCGCCGCGTTCGAGCAGCCGGAGCTCTACGTCGACGACGTCCGCGCGTTTTTCGCGACCGTCCGCTGAACCCGGGCCGTTGCGCAGCGTCGGTGTGCTGCTCGGGTACGCGGCTGACGTCGCGCTGGGCGACCCCGCCGAAGGGCACCCGGTCGCCGTCTTCGGGAGCGCGGCCGCCGCACTGGAGCGACTGACCTACCGCGACAACAAGGTCGCCGGAGCGCTGCACGTGGCCGTTCTGGTGGGCGCCGCCGGCGCCCTGGGCGCGGTGGCACACCGGGCCGCCGGCCGCGCCGGCCCGCTTGCATCGATCGCGGTGACCGCCGCCGCCACCTGGGCGTCGCTGGGGGGCACGACGCTGGCGCGCACCGGCCTGGCGATGTCGGAACTGCTGGAGCGCGACGACCTCGAGGCCGCGCGGCGGCTGCTGCCGTCGCTGTGCGGGCGCGACCCGGCCCAGCTGGACGGCGCCGGGCTGGCGCGGGCGGCCCTGGAATCGGTCGCCGAAAACACCTCCGACGCCGAAGTGGCGCCGCTGTTGTGGGCCGCGGCGGGCGGTGCGCCGGCGGTGTTGGCCTACCGCGGCATCAACACCCTGGATGCGATGATCGGCTACCGCTCGCCGCGGTATGCCCGATTCGGGTGGGCTGCAGCGAAGGCGGACGACGCGGCCAACTACCTCGCCGCGCGGGTGACGGGGGTGCTGGTGGCGGTGCTGGCGCCGCTCGTCGGCGGGTCGCCGTCGGGCGCGCTGCGCGCCTGGCGTCGCGACGCCGCCCGCCATCCCAGCCCCAACGCCGGCGTCGTGGAAGCGGCCTTCGCCGGGGCGTTGGGCGTTCGACTCGGCGGACCCACCCACTACAGCCACGAGATGCAGATCCGGCCCGTGCTGGGTGACGGGCCCGCGCCGGGGGTGGCGGACCTGCGCCGCGCCGTGGTGCTGTCGCGGCTGGTTCAAGCGGGGGCGGCGGTGTTATCCGGCGGGGTCGCCGGCCTGGTCGCCTACCTGCGGCGGCCGTAGCGGTCGACGAGCTTGTCCTCGGCGGTGGTGGTGGCGGCGGCGGTGGTGGCGGTGGTGGCGGCGGCGGAGTCCGTGCCGGTGGCGGTGCCCGTGGCCGGCGTCGCGCGCCGCCTCTCTCCGCGGCGGAGCTTGATCTCGGAGTACGCGAAGTAGCCCAGGCCGATCGGCGCGAGGATGCCGAAAGCGATCCACTGGATGCCGTAGGACAGGAACGGCCCGGCGTCCAGCTCCGGCACGCCGAGCACGCCGAGCCCGCCGGGCTGCTGATCCACCAGTTGCAGGTAGGGCGCGGCCAGCGGAACCTTGGTCAGCACCGACACCTGCGCGGTGTTGATCGAGTAGACCTGCTGCGCGGCGTCGCCGACGAATGGGTCCTTACCCGGGAGGGTGGGCTCGGAGTCGCGCAGCCGCGCGGTGATGGTGACCGGTTCCCGCGGCGCGCGGGGGATCTCCGGCACCTGGGAACCCTGCAGCGGGCGTACGTAGCCGCGGTCGACCAGCACGGTCGGCCCGTCGTCGACGACGAACGGCACCAACACCTCGAACGCCGGATCGGAGTCGACCACCCGCAGCCTGGCCAGCACCTGGATGTCCGCGAGGTAGTGCCCGGTGGCGGTCACCCTGCGCCACTGCGACCCCGGAATCGTCGAATCCTGCTTCGGTAACAGTGTTTTCAGCGGGACCGGAGCGGTGTTGAGGGAATACTCGATCTGGCTATTCTCCTGCGACGTCCTGGTGTGCTTTCCCAGCTGCCAGGGCGCGAGCACCATGAAACACAGATAGGTGAAGGCGACGACCACCAGTGCCAGCGCGATCCAGCCCGGTCGGAGCAGGAATGCCAGGTGCCGCAGGACGGTGCGCATCACGGGGCCAGCCGCGCGTCGACCCACTCGTGCAAGCCGGGCAGGGCGGCCTCGATGACCGCGAACACCTTCTCAAAGTCGTCGACGTCGCCGTAGTACGGGTCCTCCACGTCCGGGGCGTGGGCGCCGCAGCGGGGGTCGAACGAGCGCAGCATCCGCACGCGGTCCTCGTCGACGCCCAAGTGGCGCAGCATCCGAAGATGGTTGCGGGCCATGGCCACCACCAAATCGGCCGCCAGGTGGTCGGTGCCGACCTGCGCCGCATTGTGTCCGGTGGAGTGGCCGTGGGCGTGCAGGACCTGCGTCGCGCGCTCGTCGGCGCCCGAGCCGACATGCCAGTCGCCCGTCCCCGCACTGGTGACCCGCACCGCGTCGCCCAGGCCGCGCCCGCGCAGCTGATCGGCGAACATCTTCTCGGCCATTACCGAGCGGCAGATGTTGCCGGTGCAGACGAATGTCACGTGCAGCGTCTCATCGGGGTCAGACACCCAGGGCCCTCCGCAGTTCGTGCATGGTCGCGACGTGCGTGACGCCGGTGGTGGCGCTGAGTCCCTCGGCGAAGTCGTCGTCACGACCGTAACCCCAGCCGACCACCACGGTGTCGATGCCGTGGGCGGCCGCGCCGTGCACGTCATGGCTGCGGTCACCGACCATCAGCACCCGCGGGGGCAGCGGTTCCAGCTGGCCCAGCGCGTGGGCCAGCACCTCGGCCTTGGTCTCGCGGGAACCGTCCGGCGCCGCGCCGGCGACCACTTCGAAGTGCTGATCGAGTTCGAAATGAGCGAGGATGCGCGTCGCGGTGGGCTCCAGCTTGGAGGTGGCCACCGCCAGCCGCACGCCGGCGGC
Organism: uncultured Mycobacteriaceae bacterium; assembly: GCA_903927745.1. Lineage (GTDB taxonomy): Bacteria > Actinomycetota > Actinomycetes > Mycobacteriales > Mycobacteriaceae > Mycobacterium. The sequence continues at coordinate 8,511 of CAIYOH010000182.1, read as the reverse complement.
ACGCAAGTCCGCCAGCAGCGGCGGGATGCCGTCGTACGGCGTGTTCATCGCCCAGCCACGGCGGGTGTAATCGGCACGGAAGGCCGCGATCGCCGTCTCGGTGTCCTCACCCAGACCCAGCGACCGGAAGGTGTCGTCCATCGGCGGCCCGACGATGCGCGTCACCAAGTCGGCATCCTCGGGCAGCGGGGCGCCGACATGGTCGAGGGCGTGCAGGAAGCTGGCCACGATTCCCTCCGCCGAGTCCGTGAGGGTTCCGTCGAGGTCGAAGATCACCAGCTGGGGTATCACCTGTTCATTATCGCGTTGACTCTGCGTCCCCGGCGGAGAAGTGCGGGTAGGGACCACCACCAGCGCAGAGTCAACGCCAACTAGGGTGATTCAGGTGGCGAGTCCTGCGGTGCGGTATCACGGCGACCAGGACGTCACGCCCGGGATGCTCGACTTCGCCGTCAACGTCAGGGGTCCGCGGCCGCCGGAATGGCTGATCCAGACGCTGGCGGCGAAACTCCCCGACCTGGCACGCTACCCGAGCGCCGCGGACACCGAGCGGGCGCAGGACGCCGTCGCCCGGCGGCACGGCCGCGCCCGCGACGAGGTGCTCCCGCTAGCCGGGGCGGCCGAGGGTTTCGCGTTATTGGGCAACCTGCGCCCCGCCGCAGCGGCGATCATCGCGCCGTCGTTCACCGAGCCCGCCATCGCGCTGAGCGCCGCCGGGGTGCGGACGCACCACGTGGTACTCGAGCCGCCGTTTCGTCTCGGCGGTTGCGTACCCGACGAGGGCGCGGTGCCGGAGGACGCCGACCTGGTGGTCGTCGGCAATCCGACGAATCCCACGTCGGTGCTGCACACCCGCGAGGAACTCCTGGCGCTGCGCCGGCCGGGGCGGATTCTGGTGGTCGACGAGGCGTTCGCCGATGCGGTTCCCGGCGAGCCCGAGTCGCTGGCGGGCGACTCGTTGCCCGACGTGCTGGTGCTTCGGAGCCTCACCAAGACGTGGGCGCTGGCGGGATTGCGGGTGGGCTACGCCCTGGGCGCGCCGGATCTGCTGGCGCGGTTGACCTCTCAGCGCGCCCACTGGCCGCTGGGCACCCTGCAACTGACGGCCATCGACGCCTGCTGTACCCCGCAGGCCGTCGACGCGATGGCGGCCGAGGCGGTGGCCCTCACGGCACTGCGCGCCGAGATGGCAGCGGGGCTGGCATCCGCGGGGGCCGAGGTGATCGACGGCCGGGCGCCCTTCGTGTTGTTTCGCAGACACGATGGTGCCGAGATACGCACCATGTTGCGGGACAGCGGCATTGCGATTCGACGCTGTGATACTTTCGTCGGCTTGGACGACCGGTATCTGCGGGCCGCGGTGCGGCCGGAGTGGCCGGTGCTGGCGGCTGCCATCGGGAGCTGTCGATGAGTGTGCGCCTGGCTGACGTCATCGATGTGCTCGACGAGGCCTATCCGCCGCGGCTGGCTCAATCGTGGGACTCCGTCGGCCTGGTCTGCGGCGACCCGGATGACGAGCTGACCTCGGTGACCGTCGCCGTCGATGCGACGGCGGCGGTGGTCGACGACGTTCCCCCGGCCGGCCTGCTGCTGGCCCACCACCCGCTGCTGCTGCGGGGAGTGGACACGGTGGCCGCCAGCACACCCAAGGGTGCACTCGTGCACTCGCTGATCCGTAACGGTCGGTCGCTGTTCACCGCACACACCAATGCCGACTCGGCCGCCCCGGGGGTGTCCGACGCGCTGGCCGAGGCCCTCGGGCTCACCGTCGACGCGGTGCTCGAGCCGCGCTCGGTCGCCTCAGAACTGGACAAGTGGGTCGTCTACGTGCCCCGGGACAGCGCCGAGGCCGTACAGGCGGCCGTGTTCGACGCCGGCGCGGGCCAGATCGGCGACTACTCGCACTGCAGCTGGAGCGTCACCGGTATCGGGCAGTTCCTCCCGCACGACGGCGCGGCCCCAGCGATCGGCCGCGTCGGCGCGATCGAGCGGGTGGACGAAGACCGATTCGAGGTCATCGCACCGGCGCGGCTGCGCGGTGCCGTGCTGGCGGCCATGCGGGCCGCCCACCCGTACGAAGAGCCCGCGTTCGACATCTTCGCGTTGGTGCCCCCGCCCGGTGACACAGGGCTGGGTCGCGTCGGGACGCTGGCGCATCCGGAACCGTTGAGCACCTTCGTCTCCCGCGTCGCCGCCGCGCTGCCCCCGACGTCGTGGGGGGTCCGCGCGTCGGGAGACCCCGACGCGATGATCTCGCGGGTGGCGGTGTGCGGCGGCGCCGGCGACTCTCTGCTGGCCGCGGCGGCGGGCGCCGGCGCGCAGGTCTACGTCACCGCGGACCTGCGCCACCATCCCGCCGACGAGCACCGTCGGGCCTCGAACGTGGCCCTTGTCGACGTCGCGCACTGGGCGAGTGAATTCCCCTGGTGTGAGCAGGTCGCCGGGCTGCTGCGTGCCCGCTTCGGCGCGTCGCTGCCGGTGCGCGTGTGTAGCATCTGCACCGACCCCTGGAACCTGGGTGCGGATGCATCGAGAGGCTGTTCATGAAAGCCGCAGTGGCGCAGCAACGGTCACTTCTCGCGTTGTCGGAGCTGGACGCGGAGGTGTCCCGTCTGGAGCACCGGTCCTCCCATCTGCCACAGCGGGAGGCCTACGAGCGGATCACGGCTGAACACGCGGCGGCCGGTGACAGACTGTCCGCGCTGCGCATCGCGATGGAGGATCTGGACGCCCAGGTGTCGAAAGCCGAGACGGATATTCAGGCGGTACGTCAACGCGAGGAACGCGACCGCTCCCTGCTGCAGTCGGGGGCGACCGACGCCAAGCAAATGCCGGACCTGCAGCACGAACTCGAAACTCTCACCCGCCGCCAGGGCGCTCTGGAGGATTCCCTACTCGAGGTCATGGAGCGCCGGGAGGAGCTGCAAGCCGGGATCGCCGCCGAGCAGGCCGCCATCGACGGTCTGGACGCCGATCTCGCCGCTGCCCGCCACGCCCTCGACGATGCGGTCGTCGAGATCGACGAGACACGCCGGCGTCACGCGCCACGGCGCGACGCCCTGGTCGCGGAGCTGGACCCCGCCCTAGCCGCCCTCTACGAGCGCCAGCGCGCCCTGGGAAGCCCGGGTGCGGCGCCGTTGCTGGGACCCAAGTGCGGTGCTTGCCGGCTCGAGATCGACCGCGGTGAACTGGCCCGTATCGCCGCCGCCGCCGAGGACGAGTTGGTGCGGTGCCCCGAGTGCAACGCGATTCTGTTGCGGGTCCGAGGATCCGGCGGGTGAAGGTCGTCATCGAAGCCGACGGCGGCTCGCGTGGCAACCCCGGACCGGCCGGCTACGGCGCCGTGGTGCTCAGCTCCGACCGCGCGACGGTGCTGGCTGAGGCCAAGGCGGCGATCGGGCGGGCGACAAACAACGTCGCCGAATACCGTGGCCTGATCGCGGGTTTGGACGACGCCCTCAACCTCGGGGCCACGGAGGCCGCAGTGTTCCTGGATTCCAAGCTCCTGGTCGAGCAGATGGCCGGGCGGTGGAAGGTCAAGCATCCCGACCTGGTCGAGTTGCACGCTCGCGCCCGCGGGCTGGCCGCACGGTTCGACCACATCACCTACGCGTGGATTCCGCGAGAACGGAACTCCCACGCCGACCGGCTGGCGAACGAGGCCATGGACGCGGCAGCCGGCATTCCACCGCGCAAGGCCGCCACAACCGTCACAACCCCGAAAGCCGTCACAACCCCGAAAGCCGCCACAACCCCGAAAGCCGCCACAACCCCGAAAGCCCCGAAAACGATTGCTGAGCAAGCCCAAACCGGGACCGGCTGGACCGGCGTGCGCGGGACACCGACCCGGTTTCTGTTGTTGCGCCACGGACAGACCGACATGTCGGCGCAGCGCCGCTATTCGGGCCGGGGGAATCCGGCGCTGACCGAGACGGGTCGGCTTCAGGCGCAGGCCGCGGCGCGGTATCTCGCGGAGCGGGGCGGTATCGCGGCCGTCGTATCCTCGCCGCTGCAACGCGCCTACGACACCGCGGCGGCGGCCGCCAAGGGTCTCGGCCTGGACGTGACCGTCGACGACGGATTGATCGAAACCGATTTCGGTGAGTGGGACGGCCTGACCTTCGGCGAGGCCGCCGACCGCGACCCGGAGTTGCACCGTCGCTGGCTGAGCGACGCCGGCGCCACGCCGCCCGGCGGGGAGAGCTTCGACACCGTCCTCGATCGGGTGACCGCGGCGCGCGATCGGATCATCGCCGACCACCAGGGTGCGACGGTGCTGGTGGTCTCCCACGTCACGCCGATCAAGATGCTGCTGCGGCTCGCATTGGATGCCGGTCCGAGCATCCAGTACCGGCTGCAGCTGGATCTCGCGTCGCTGAGCATCGCCGAGTTCTACTCCGACGGGGCGGCCTCGGTGCGGCTGGTGAACCAGACGTCGTATCTGTAGCTATCTGTACCGGCGGATGTTGTGGATCGGAGCGTTGGTGATGGGAACGACGGCGACCGGCACGCCGTAGGTCGAAGCGTGCACCATCTTGCCGCCGCCTACATACAGACCGACGTGCGATGCGCCGGAGTAATAGGTGATCACGTCGCCGGGCCGTATCTGGTCCAGCGGTACGGGCTGCCCGCCGGCCGCCAGCTGCTCGCTGGAGTGGGGGAGGGCAACCCCGGCCTGCTGGAACGACCACACCACCAGACCGGAGCAGTCGAAGGCGTGGGGGCCCGCGGCGGCCCAGACGTAGGGATCGCCCAGCCGGGTCAGCGCGGCCTGGACGGCGATCGTTCCCGCCACACTGCCCGGGCCGGGCAGCGCGGCCACGCGACGGGGGAGCGCGGGGTGGATGGCGGCCACCACCTGGGGTTCCCAGCGTGGGGGTTCAGGGGGGTAGACCGTGGAGGACGCCACTATCGCGGGCACGGCCAGGGCCACCGCCACCGACGAGACCAGGTGTCGAGGACGTGCCAATCTGGCCTCCGGTCGTGAGTCTCGGCGGGTATGCGGGATCGTTATCTGACCGTGATGTCGGATTATCTGGTGTCGGCGTTACATCGGTGCCGTTGTGATGGGCCGGACAGCCGGTGGCTGGCCCCTCAATCTGCGCCCCGGGTGTCACGCCCGATCGGCGGTTGAGCAGTATGTCTGCATGACGTCGATGACACGTGCGGCTCGATGAGGGCCGTAGTACTGCGCGAGGCCGGACAACCGACGACGGTGGAGGAGCTCACGCTGCGCCCCCTCGGCAAGCACGAGGTCCGGGTGCGATTGCGAGCCAGCGGCGTGTGCCACAGCGACCTGTCCCTGCGCAACGGGGCAATCCCGACGCGGGTGCCGTCGACGCTCGGCCACGAGGGCGCCGGAGTGGTCGCCGAAGTGGGCGAGGACGTGACCTCGGTCAGCCCCGGTGATCACGTCGTGCTGACGTGGAACGTGCCGTGCCGATCGTGCCCGCACTGCCTGCGCGGCGAAGCCCACCTGTGCCTGCACGGCTACGACCATGCCTACGGCGGCTCGTACGCCGAGAGCGCGACCGGTCCGGTGTGGCCCTCGATGGGCGCCGCGTCGTTTGCCGAAGAGACACTGCTGCCCGCCGCGGCGGTGGTGCCGATCGACAAGGCCGTACCGTTCGACCACGCCGCGCTCCTGGGCTGCGGCGTCGCCACCGGTGTCGGCGCGGTGATGAACACCGCGGCCGTCCGCCCCGGCGACACCGTCCTCGTACTCGGTTGCGGCGGAGTGGGTTTGGCCGCAATCCAAGGTGCCCGCCTGGCCGGGGCGGCGCGGATCATCGCCGCCGACCGGGTGGCCGCCCAGCTGCCGGCCGCAATCGCCAACGGGGCCACCGAGACGGTCGACGCGAGCGAGGCCGACGTCGCCGCCGCGGTGCGCGACCTCACCGGCGGCACCGGGGTCGACCACGGCATCGAAGTTGTGGGCAAGTCGGACACGATGCGCGCGGCGTACGACGCCACCCGCCGCGGCGGGCGGGTCACCCTGGTGGGTTCGGCGGCGATCGCCGACTCGGTGACCTTCCCGGCGCTGATGCTGATGACCGAGGGCAAGAGGATCCAGGGCAGCGTCTACGGGGCCAGCAACCCGCCGCGCGACATCCCCGTGCTCGCCGACCTCGCCCTGCGCGGTCGGCTGGACCTCGAAGCCCTGGTCACGCGGCGGATCGGTCTCGACGACGTGGAGGCCGCGTTCACCGACATGACCGCCGGGCGGGGCGCACGCAGCGTCGTGCTGTTCGCCTGAACGCCGGCAACGCGCGCAGCGTTCAGAGGGTCAGCGTGATCGCCCCTTCCGGGCAGTTCTGCTCACCGATGCTGGCCGCAGCCTCAAGTTCCCCCGAGACCTCGGCGATCAGCACGGTGCAGTGGCCGAGGTCGTCGGGCTCGAAGACCTCGGGCGCCAGCGAGTAGCAGCGTCCGTGACCGGTGCACAGGTCGGCGTCCACCGAGACGCGCGTCACGACGGCGGGAACACGAGGGGGAGCTCCTCCACCGATCGCAGCGCGGCGGTGAAAGCCAGCTGCACGCCGGGCTTGATCTCGTACTCCGGTATCCGCCGGTGGAATTCGCGCATCGCGACCCTGAGTTCCATGCGGGCCAGGTGGGATCCGAGGCACCGGTGCGGGCCCCCGCCGAACGCGCGGTGTCGGTTCGGGCTGCGACGGAAGTCCACGAGCTCCGGGTCGGGGAACTCCGCCGGGTCGGTGTTGGCGGCGCCGAGCAGCGGGCTGACGCGCTCGCCCTTGCTGATGGGGCACCCGCCCACCTCGATGTCCTGCACGGCCACGCGCGCCACGCCGGGCACCGGTGTCTCCCAGCGAAGAAGCTCCTCGATGGCGCTCGGCAGGATGTCGGGCTCCGCCACGATCTGCCGGCGGTGCTCGGGATGGCGCGCCAGGTAGACGAAGAAGCAGTCGAGCGAGTCCGTCACCGTGTCGAGGCCCGCGATGAGGAATAGGAAGCAGATGTCGAGCAGCTCCTCCCGGGACAGCGGCCGGCCCTCGTTCTCGGGCGTCTTATCCACCATGGAGGCGATCATCGCCGACAGCACGTCGTCGCGGGGCGTGGCGATGTGGTCGTCGATGGCGCGGTCGAAGTAGTCGTAGATCTCGTTCGCGACGCCCGAGGACGCCTCGTGGCGGTCGTCGTAGCCGGTCGCTCCCTCGGGACGGATCACTCCGTCCTTCCACTCCAGGAACTTGTCCATGTCTTCCAGCGGCAGGCCGAGCAACTGCAGGAAGACCGTGCACGGCAGGGGAACGGCGAACTCGGCGTGGAAGTCGCATTCGCCCCGGCCGGCGAAGCGGTCGATCATCTCGTTCACCAGTGCGGCGACGCCGGCTTCGCGGCGGGCCATCTCCCGGGGCGTGAACAGCGGGTCGAGGATCCGGCGGTACTTGGCGTGCTCGGGTGGATCGACCTGCAGGGGGATCATCGGCCGGATGTTGCCCAAGTCGACGGCGTCCATGTTCGACGAGAACACCTCGGTGCGTTTGAGGGCCATCTCGATGTCGGCCAGCCGACTCAGAACGACCACCTGGGGTGTGCGGAGCACCGGGGTCGATTCGCGCATCGCCTTGTACATGGGCTGCGGCTCGGCGAGGCCGGTCATTGCCTGGTCGATGAAGCCGTCGGATTCTGTCATGCGGTCATGCTTACACCAACGTCGGCGTTGGGCAATGGACTGGCCTTGCCAGGGCTGCCAGCGGGCGGGCAGGATCGCGGCGTGGACGGCTCGCATGACCTCGAGGGTGCCGAGCAGTTTTGGGAGCAGCGCTACCGCTTGAGCGAGCGCACGTGGAGCGGGCGGGTCAACGCCCGGCTGCCTGAGGTGGCCGCCGAGCTGCCGGTCGGGCGGGCCCTGGACTTGGGCTGCGGCGAGGGCGCCGACGCGGTGTGGCTCGCCGAGCACGGCTGGCAGGTCGTGGCGGTCGACGTCTCGGCCACGGCCCTGGAACGGGGCAACGAGGCCGCGGCCGGTCGGAACCTGCTTGACCGCATCGACTTCCAGCGTCACGACCTCAATGAGACCTTCCCGGACGGGACGTTCGACCTGATTTCGGCGCAGTATCTGCACTCGCCGGCCCGCCTGGACCGCGAGACGGTGCTGCGCCGGGCGGCGGACCACGTCGCGCCCGGCGGTGTCCTGCTGATCGTCGACCACGCAGCGGCCCCGCCGTGGGCCAGGCAGCATCTGCACAGTTTTCCGAGCATCGACGACGTCATCGCCCCGTTGGGACTGGACTTCACGACATGGACGCGGGTGCGCGCTGAGATCCTCGAACGGGAGACGGCTGGACCCGACGGGCAACCCGCGACGCTGACCGACAACGTGATCCTCCTGCGGCGAGGCGGCGCGTAGCCGCTGGCCTCCCGATACCGCAACGGGTAACGTTCATGTTCGCGGACGAGTTGGCCGGGCGGCCGCGGGCTGTCGCGAGACGGTTCGAGGAAAGTCCGGACTTCACAGAGCAGGGTGATTGCTAACGGCAATCCGAG
>CAIYOH010000181.1 GCA_903927745.1 uncultured Mycobacteriaceae bacterium | reverse complement strand
CTCATCGGGGTTACCCCACCGGACGTGCAGGAACGGCGCACCCAGCAGGAGCAGCACGCCGATGATCGCCAGTCCTATCGGGACAGGCCGGCGCATGGCCGCCGTCGCCGTGCGGTACCAGAAGTTGCGGGTGATCGGCTGTGCTGTTGGTTCGGGGCGTCGGAACACGCGACGGCCGAATTGCCGGACGTTGAACGCGTCGATCCGCTCGCCGAGCAGAACGATCACGGCGGGGGCGATCACCACGGCCGCCAGGGCGGCCAGCGCGACCACCGCGATCCCGCCGTAGGCGAACGACCTCAGGAAGTACACCGGGAAAATCACCAACGGCACCATCGCCAAGGCCATCGTCATCGCCGAGAACAGCACTGTGCGTCCCGCGGTCGCCATGGTGCGCACCAGCGCCTCGTCGCGGGGGAGGCCGACACCCAGTTCGTCGCGGTAGCGGCTGATGATCAGCAGGGTGTAGTCGACAGCCAGGGCCATGCCCAGTGCGGCCCCTAGGTCGAGGGCGAAAATCGACACGTGGGTGACCAGCGCCATACCCCGCAGCGCCGCGAGTGAGCCCACGATCGCAAACCCAGCGACGGCCATCGGGAGCGCCGCTGCCAGCACACCGCCGAAGATCCAGATCAATGCGGCGAAGCTGGCCGGCGCAGCGATAGCTTGTATGAGCAGCAGGTCTTTCTGGGTTTGCTGGCTGATCTGTGCGTAGAGCATCGCCGGGCCGCCGGCGCGGACCGTGACCCCGTCGCGGTCGTGCGCGAGTTCTGCGGCCAGTGCCTCGGCGTGGGTGGGTGCGGTGTTCTCGTCGCCGGAGAGCGCGGCCACGATGAGCGCCGACGTGCCGTCGGCGCTGACCGTGCCCGGGGGCGGGGTCGGCGCATCCCAGGGTGATGACACGCCGGTGACGAACGGGGACCGGGCGAGTTTGCCGGTGATGTCGGTGCCCACTGCCCGGGCGGGACCGCTCATGGCGCCACCGTCGCAACTGACCAGCAGCAGCATCTGCATGTCGCCCCGGTGGAATTTCTGGGCCAATACTTCTGCGCCGCGCGCGGATTCGGATGCCGGGTCCACGAAGCCGCCGTTGGAGAGGCTGGACGCGGCGGGCAGGCCGAAGACGGCCGCGGCGGCCATGACGAGGATGGCTACCGCGATGATCTTTCGCGGCGAGGCCAGGGCGAAGCGGGCCAATGTCGCGAGCAGCTCTTCTTTGCGGCGGTGACGCCCGCCACCCCGCGGGTTTTTAGGTTCGGCCTTTGTGCCCGTCAGGGTGCTTGTCATCGTGAACGCTCCCCGGACGCGGCGCGCACTGGGTTGCTGACGGGCGTGCGTGCCAGATCCCCGAGTGGATCCGCGAGACGGGAGTCGGTCATGGCCTCGATTCGCCCCCGAACCCCCGGTTGGAGAATCACCAACGAATACGCGGTCACCTCGTGGCGCCCCTGGTGGCCGGGCTTTCACCGAAGGTTACGGCGCTACGCTGCATCCGGTTCGGAAACCGGGCCTTGTGCGACGTCAAAGACCAACTAACTTGCTGACAGGCGCTCGTATTCGAGGTGCACCGCGCCCCGAAACGGGGTCTGTGCTGGAACAAGTAAGGCACAGTGCGTGAGGATATCCCGAGTTCCGTGGAACTTCGGCGGCGGCCCAGTGAGCATCCGGCTGCGCCCGCCTGAGTACTGCGCCCTACTGGTCCGCCGTCCTCGGCGGTATCGCGCTCGAGGGCAGCCTGCAGTGTCGGCATGTGTACACGGTGTTCGCCGACGTCCGTCGCCGCGATCACCCGGACTCCACCCGCCCCGTCTCACCGCTGCGGGCAGCACCAGACGCGGTGGTCGTCGACGCGAGCGACATGTCGGAGGCGCAGCTGATCGCCCGTGTGCTGGACCTGGTCGAGCAGCGCAGCGGGCATCTACGTTTCCTGGAGCGCGCCTGCGCGAGACCTTCGGGTTCGCGGAAAGCTCCATCCGGGTCAACGTGCGGATCCGCGAGAAGCGAGGAGCCAAGCGCCACTGACGGTGCGGTAGGCTTTCGACCTGCCGCTGGCGATGCCGGCAGCGAGCGGGCTGTGGCGCAGTTTGGTAGCGCACTTGACTGGGGGTCAAGTGGTCGCAGGTTCAAATCCTGTCAGCCCGACGTGTGAAAATCTGCTCTGAACAGCGGTTTTCTACGTCGCCCTCTGTTCCGATTCGCGGGCTGAATCAGTCATAGTTATGTCTCTCTGGGCAGTCTTTGCGATAGTCAGCTACTGTCCGCAGCCAAACTTGCATCGGGGACCATCATGTCGGAACTGCTCGCACAATCACTCGCCCTACCCTGCGGTGCCCGCTTGCGTAACCGCCTAGCCAAAGCCGCCATGACCGAAGGCCTGGCTGATCCCGCCGGCATACCGACAGCGGAACTGGACAGGCTGTACGGACTGTGGAGCGATGGCGGCGCGGGACTGCTGCTATCCGGCAATATCCTTGTCGATGGCGACCATCTTGAGCGCCCGGGCAATGTGATTATTGACCGGAAGCCCGATGCCGCAACGCATGCGGCGCTGTCGCGCTGGGCTGCAGCCGCTACCCGCAATGGCAATCACTTCTGGGCGCAGATCAGCCATGCGGGGCGCCAGACACAGAAAATCATCAATCCCCATCCGAAAGCGCCCTCCGCGGTAAAAATAGGCTTGCCGGGTGGCCAGTTTGGTGAACCCGTTGCGCTCACAGTTGCGGAAATTGACGATATCGTTCAGCGCTTTGGGGTGTGCGCCGCAGCCGTTAAAGCGGCCGGATTCACCGGAGTACAGATTCACGCCGCCCATGGTTACCTGCTGTCGCAGTTTTTGAGTCCGCGCAGCAATGTGCGCACTGATCAGTTCGGTGGCGCACTCGCCAATCGCGCCAGAGTGTTACTGGAGACCGTGACAACGGTGCGGGCCGCGGTGGGGCCTGACTTTCCCGTGGCGGTCAAACTCAACAGTGCCGACTTCCAGAAAGGCGGATTCGCCTTTGAAGACAGCCTGCAGGTGGCGCAGTGGCTGCAAGACGCGGGCGTCGACCTACTGGAAATCTCCGGCGGCACCTACGAGCAACCGAAGTTATTGGGCGTTGAGGGTATCGAGGAGGAGGAGCCGCAACATGTCGCACACTCCACCCAGATGCGCGAGGCTTACTTTGTGGATTTCGCACTCGCCATGCGGGAAAAAATTTCTATTCCGTTGATGGTGACCGGAGGCTTCCGGCGGCGCGACGTGATGGAACAGGCCGTCCGAAGCGGTGGTGCCGACCTGATTGGCGTGGGCCGGCCGCTGTGCGTGATGACCGATGCGCCCGCACAAATCTTGCAGGGCCTAGCGGAGCTGCCGCGCTATGAGGCGCAACTGGCACTTCTGCCAACCTGGCTGGCGTTTCTCAACAGGATCAAAATAGTGCGCACTTTCGCCACCTTTGGCGTGCAGTATTGGTATTACGCGCAGCTGGAGATGCTGGGGAATAACGGCAGGGCGGCACCCGACATGACAGTGTTTGCGGCGACTCGCCAGGTCCTTGCGCAGCAACGGCGCTGGGTCGCAGCGCGTCGTCGGCTATGACTGCACCACAGTCCGGCGAGGTGCTCGACCTGGGCAGTTCCTGGGTGTCGCACTTGGCCCCCCGAGCCGAGGGCAGGGAACCTGATTCCCGCCCGGGCCATCGGCTGGCTCCGGTATTTTTCACATGACCCGGAGCGGGGAGGGTTTGTCGTGTCGTCTGTCAACGTCGTGCCCGACGCCGTAGCGGCGGCCGCCCCAGCGACCACCGCTACCTTTCCGACTCGTCCATGCCGCTGCTCTACCCCGACAGCGATAATGCTCGCGTCGCCGTAATCAGCGGCGGCCAGCAAACCACCGACGAACTCAACCGCCGAAGTCCACCACTGCGCGCGGGATTCTGCCCGCCAAGAAGAAAGAAGGCGCATCGAATGCTCTCATCTCGCTGGCTGGCCAGACTGACCGTTCCCTTTATGGTTGGCGCTGCCCTGGTTACTGGCTCTGCGATTGCGACTGCCGATCCCGTCAATGACCTGTACCTCACTCAACTGCAGGGCCTCGGCTTCACTTGGCCCCCGGACCACGAGGAAGCTCTCATCGGGGTGGCGTACCTAATCTGCGATGACCTCTGGTCGGGTTCGACGCGCGACGAGGTTGCCCGGGACGTCCACTCGACCTTGGACGGCAGGGGCATTCACTATGGACAAGTCGAAGCCATGGTGCACCTCGCACACTCGACCTATTGCCCCAACGCAACGTGCTGGGTCGGTCCAAACGGCGGGGCAAGTTGGTGCTGAGCGCCCAGGGTCTCTGCCCGGACAGAGGGATTCCCTCCACTCGCTGACCCCTGACTCCAGTAGCGGGGGACCCTTCACCAGTCCGGAACGTCGCCGAGCCGCGGCGGCCGAGATCCCGGTCGAAGGAGGAGTTGCACAGCCTTGAGATTCTCGACGCCGGTCGCGTCGTTGACAGGCGGCCCGTCCCGTTCCCCGACACGGACGGTCTGAAACCATGAAAAGCCACACCGGTGTGCAGATATGGCTCTGATCTGGCGGTAGTTGAGTTACTTCCCTTCCCGTAAAACCCTGGGTGGGCCTGCGGCGGTGGTGAAGCGGCTGCGATGAGACCATTCGGGTGTGAGTGAGATGACCGCCGCCGCTCCCAGCCTGTGACCGACGACGACGCCACGTCCGTCCCTGGCGAGGACCGCTACCACGACTTCCCCGACGGCTTCTTCACCCGGTCCGACGAGGACGACGACCGTGGCTTCTACGGCGAAGCGCGGCTGGTGCAGCACATCGACGACGGCGCCATTGCCGCCGTGCGCGACCTCTACGACGAGCTCGGCCTGTACGGCGAGGTGCTCGACCTGTGCAGCTCCTGGGTGTCGCACCTGGCCCGCACCCCGCAACGGCTGGTCGTGCTCGGCATGAACGCCTTCGAGCTCGACCAGAACCCGCAGGCGCGGGAACGGGTGGTCCACGACCTCAACCGCGAGCCCGCGCTGCCGTTCGCCGACGCCTCCTTCGACGGGGCGATGTGCACGGTGTCGGTCGACTACCTGGTCCGGCCCCTGGAGGTGTTCGACGAGGTGGCCCGGGTGCTGCGGCCCGGTGCGCCGTTCGTGTGCACGTTCTCGAACCGGTGCTTTCCGACAAAGGCGATCCGGGGTTGGCTCGCCACCGACGACGAGTTCCACGTGCGGCTCGTGGCCGACTACTTCCGGCGCTCGGCGGGCTGGGACCCGCCCCGCATCGACCAGCGCCCGACGCCGTCGCCGGGCGATCCGCTCTTCGCCGTGTGGGCCCACCGCTCCCGGCTGCCGTGAGGGGGTGCGACGCGCCCGCCACACGTTGTACCGCCCACCGTCCGAATCTCAAGGCTCAGTACAACGCGAGATCCGTCTGGGCGCTTCACTGCAACCTCCAGCTCGCCGCCGGTGGCCTCGACGTACTTGCGGAGGGTATCGACCCGGCTGGTGCCTTGCCGTGAATCACCAGCCAGGTCAGAGCGCCTCGTACGTTGGATCACGGAAAGCCGGGGCGACGAATGCCCTCAGCATCCGGGTCTCGGCCGCCTCGTCCTGGCCGGGCCAGAAGAGAAGCGACAGTGAGACGCGGTTGATCCATTGAGAGGCGGCCGTATCGTCAGGGTTCAGTCCGGCGGACTCCGCGGCAAATCGTGCGAGCACGCCCGAGTCGGCCAGCAGGGCAGCATTGTCCGGACGGCCGGGAGCGAAGAGTTGTGATGCGACCGGGTCAGCGCGGATTTCTCGCAGCGCCACGGTAACAGCCTCGACAACCCGGTCGCCGCCTGTCAATTCCTTCGCCGCATCGATGACGGTGCAGTTGATCCGTCTCGCGGAGCGGGCCAGCACTTCGTCGCGAATCTGCGCCTTGCCTCCCGCGTGCCGGTACAGGGTGGCGCGTGAGCAGTGGGCTGCCTCGGCGAGCGAATCGAGTTCGAACCGCTCGAGGCCGTGCCGGGCGATCAGATCGGCGGCTGCGCCGTAGATGCGCTCGGCGGCCAACTCACGGCGGTCGCCGCCGGCGAGCCAGTCTTGGTTGCGCATCGTCTCAGTATGAGACAAAACAAGAAAATTGGCTCACCATTTGCACTGCTGGGGGCGCCGGGTGAGACACACTGGCTTGCCCCGTGCCGGGGCGGCGTATCAACTTCCACGGAACTCCTTGACCCGAGGCGTTTTCCCAGATCAGCCTAGACGCATGCTGGTACTCGACGATCCCTACCCGTTCTACGCGAAACTCCGCGACACCGATCCCGTGCATCGCGTCGCCGACTCGGACTTTTATCTCGTTTCGACGTGGGAACTGGTCAATGACGCAGTCGCCCGGCCACGGGACTTCTCATCGAACCTGACCGCGTCAATGGTGCTGACTCCCGACGGCGGCGTTAGCGCGTTCACGATGGCGGGTCCGGGCGACCCCGGCCACGTCCTGGGCACCGCCGACGATCCGGTCCACGCTGTGCATCGCAAGATGGTGCTGCCCACCGTGGTGGCCAAAAGGGTCCGCGCCCTCGAACCCCTGGTGACCGAGACGGCGGAGAGGCTGTGGAACGAAGGCCTCCATAACGACGGTTCCATCGACTGGGTGGCCGCGATGGCTAATCGGCTGCCGATGACTCTCGTCAGTCGTCTGCTCGGACTGCCCACCGTCGATATGGAATGGCTTGTCACGGGTGCGTATGCCACCGCCCAGATGCTGGACGGCGCCATCACTCCCGATCAACTTCAGAAAGCGATCGTCGCTGCCACCGAATTGGCCGGCTATCTAGCTGACCAGTTCGCCCGGGCACGTAAGGATCCCGGTGAGAACCTTCTCGGTGATTTTGCGCGCCACTGCAATGCCGGTGACCTGCGGGCTGAGACCGCGGTCATCATGCTGATTCAATTGGTCAGTGCCGGGGGAGAATCCACGGCCGGCCTGCTGGGAAGTTCTGCGCTGATATTGGCCGGCCGCGATGACGTCGCTAACCAGTTGCGGGCTGACATCGGGTTGCTTCCGGCGTTCATCGAGGAAGTTGTCCGCCTGGAGTCACCGTTCCGGGGCCACTATCGCCATGTTCTCGCCGACACCACACTGGGCGGGGTCAATCTGCCCGGGGGCTCGCATCTGCTGCTGCTCTGGGGATCGGCCAATCGCGACCCTGCGGCCTTCGATGCGCCCGACGAGTTGCGACTGGACCGGCCGAGTGGCCGGGCGCATCTCGGCTTCGGCAGAGGCGACCACTTCTGTCTGGGCGCCGCACTTGCCCGGCTGGAGGTGCGGACCGCGCTGACCCGCCTGCTCAATGAAACCAGCGCCATCTCGACCACGCAGCCGCCCGACTGGATTCCCAGCGTGATGGTGCGGCGCCTGCACAGTCTGCCCCTCGACGTGGAGGTTTCGAGACGGTGAGCGCTGCTCAGGATGTGCTGGACGAGGCAGCCTCGGCTTCGGGTCTCGACGACTTCGGCGATGACTCGTTTCGAGAGGGCCTTGAGATCCTCACCAAGGGCCTGCGATCGGAGGCGCGCCTGAACGCACTCGGCGAGATGGCGATGCGCCGACAGATCGTGGGGCACTTGATCCAGCGACTCAAGGTTGAAGACTGGTACCGCAGACATCCCGAGATCGGCGAGGAACTGCTGCTGCCTGCCCTGATCGGACTCGGGCTTCCCCGCACGGGTTCTACGGCGCTGGCAGCACTGCTGGCCGAGGACCCTGATATCCGCTATCTGCGATTGTTCGAGGCCAATCGGCCGTGTCCGCCGCCGTCCACGGTAGAAGGGGAAGATCCGCGGATCGCGCGTATGGCGTCGACCATGGCGGCGCAGGATGCGCTGGTGCCGCGCATCAAGCACCTCGTTCCCATCTCGCCCACGGGTCCAGCAGAGTGCTTGGACCTGATGGCTCTGGACTTCAAGTCCGCCAATTTCATCGCCTACGCCCGGATTCCGACCTATGCAACCTGGTTGTTCCACGAAGCCGACTTCACATCGACGTATCAGTACGAGCGCCGAGTTCTGCGACTCCTGCAGTGGGGCGGCCCGGCTCGGTCATGGCGGTTGAAGGCGCCGGCCCACATGCTGGGGATCGACGCGTTGGCGAAGGAGTTCCCCGACGTCAAGTTCGTGATGACCCATCGCGATGTGATGGAGGTGCTGCCGTCGTCGGCCGATCTGTACTGCGAACTGACCAAGGTGTTCACCGACGACCTCGACCTGCACTACCTCGGCAGTCTCAACGTCGACCAGTGGAGCACCGGGATCGCGAACACGCTCAAATACCGCGCCGACAATGAAAACCGGTTCTTCGACATCGACTTCCGTGCGATGCAATCCGACCCCATCGGCTCAGTTCGGTCTCTCTATGACTGGCTGGGTGAGGAAGTCTCACCGGAATTCGAATGCCGAATGACGCAATGGTGGAAGAATTCGGCAGAGGACCGCGAGATCCTTGAACGCCCCGGCGCGGAGGTCTTCGGGATCGACGAGCAGTCTGTGCGGCCTCTGTTCGCCGACTACACGGCACGCTTTACCGACCGTGGAGCGGGTCGCGGCTAAAGCAGCTTGTCGAGGCATTTGACCTGCGAGCGACGGCGAAACCGCCAGCCCTCGCTGGTCCGTGCGAATTCATCGTCGTACCAGAAGCAGATCAAGTAGATCGCCTTCGACTCGGCGTCCAGGGCGAGGGGATTCACGCAGGCCGTGCGCGCCGTCGCGGTATCACCGCTGAGAAGCACGTCGCTATTCGCCCCCGCATGCATGTACGCGCCCATGCCACTGAGGGTCTGCTTCAGCCACGCCGTCACTTCGCGGTACGGTCCGTCGGCGCCGCCGGTGGCCGAGAGGTCGATGATCGCGTCGTCGGTGAACAACTCGTCGAGGTCATCGAATCGGCCGGCGTCGACCGCGCTGGCATACGCGGCCAACAGTTGCTGAATTTCCAGCCGGTCAGAGATTTCTTCCAGGCTCAACACGGTCAGGCCCGTCCCATCTCGATCATCACCTTGCCGCACTCCTTGCTGCCGGACAGCACCTCGAGCGCCGCGTCGATGTCGTCCAACGAAAACCGGTTGGTGATCATCGGTGACAGGTCCCGGCGCTGCAACAGGTCGATCGCGTCGGCGAAGCGGGCCGGGTAATTGATCGAGCCGCGAATGACGAGTTCCTTCATAAGCACGTTGAGGAAATTGACCGGAACCGGGTTGTAATGTAGCGCGACGACGCTGATGTGCGCGGCTGTTCCCGCACGATCGATGATGTCGGTGAGAACCTTGTGCGAACCGGATGCCTCGATGAAACCACTCGTCGCCGCGGAATGCCCGAACATCAGCGGCGCTGTGCCGTGGATGCGCTCGAGTTCCCGCCAGACCTTCTGCGTGGCGGGGTCGATCGTCTCCGATGCGCCGAGTTGTTCCGCCAGCCGACGGCGGGTTTCGGACAGGTCGATTGCCACGATGTCGGTCAAACCCCGGTCGGCGAGGCTCGCGATCGCCGCCAGACCGATTGGTCCGCAACCGAACACCGCTACCTTGTCGTTGACGTCGACATGGAGTTGCTCGGCGGCATGCATGCCCACGGCGACCGGCTCGGCCAAGGCGGCGACGGTGATCGGCATGTCGTCGGGGATGGGGAACAACCGTCCGCCCCGCGCAGCCTCGCGCACGAAGACGGCGTGGGCAAGTCCGCCTTCATTGGACCCGGTGCCGATCTCCTCGGCCGGGTGAACGACCACTCGTTGGCCAGGAACGACGTCAGCGACCTCGGCGCCAACGGCTTTCACAACGCCGGCTAGTTCGTGACCGAGTGGCATCGGCTCGCCGCCGGGTCCGGCGAGACCGCCGAGTCGGATGTAGCTCAGATCGCTGCCGCAGATTCCGCAGGCTTGGACCTCGACGATCGCATCCCGCGGTCCGCACTCCGGAAGTTCGACGCTGTCGAGTCTGACCTGCCCCGGGGCGTGGATGCGGACTTGGCCGATACCAGTCATGGTTCTTCTTTCAGGTTGTGGTGACGTGGCTGTGATGGACGATTCGTTGTTCGATTTGGTGTGCGGTGTGGCGGACTTGTGTTCCGAGGTCGCGAATGGCATCGCTGTCCAGGGTGGTGAAGACCGCGGCGGTGACGGACATGACGACAGCGCCGTCGATGTCGGTGATGGGGGCGGAGACAGTGGCGACGTTGTGGGTGGCTTCGCCATTCAATTCCTCGGCCAGGACGTCGATGGTCGTGAGGTCTGCGAATGCACGCGCCAATTGAGTCGTGATCATGTCGACTTCGCCGTTGTCAGTCAGCGCTCGCAGCGCGGCGTAGACCCGAACGTACTCCCGGGTGAGCCGTTCGACGACGAAACCCCGATGCCGAATCTCTCGGAGAACCGCTCTCATTCGTCTCCGCAAGCCGGGATCGGGCTGACCGATTGCCTCCAGCCAGGCCTTCTGGGTTTCGGAACTGGACCAGGCGATGTAGTCCCGGCCGAACGGCGCCACGAGTGGGGTTCGTAGGCCGGGGGCGATTCTGGGGCCGGTCAGGCATTCGCCGGCCGTGTCCACGATGACCAGCGTGCGCCCCTCTCGCCGGGTGAGAGATACCTGCGTGCCCACGTTTGCGGCCAAGGCCTGGAGTTCACCGCGATACGCCAACGAGTTGGCGGGTTTGGTCAGACTCGCCATCGCGGGGCCCCACGCGTACTCGGCGCTGGCCGGGTCGCGAATGACCCAGTCGTGGGCGGTCAGCGTCGTCAAGATTGCGTGGCCGGTGGCGCGGCTGATGTCCAGGTTCCGGCAGATTTCAGCCAACGTGAACTGCCTGGTCGGTTCGCTGCCCAGGAGTTCGATGACAGCGATGACCCGTTCGGTCGGCGGCGACGGCGCTTGACTCTGCGGCCGCTCAACGCTTACTTTTGGTGTCATAATATCGAACGCTATGTCGAACTCTCGACATATTGCAAGAGGGTGGACAAGAGGCGGAGGCGTGTCGATGAGCTCACCGGCCGAGACGATCGCTCTTGACGATCTCATCTCGCCCCAGCTCACCGGCGTCCAACGACAGGTGCTCGAGTACACCGAATCGCGGCCGGTCACCTTCGATGTCGGCCGCATGATCGACGAGGCTATCGCGGCTGCGGGGTCAGACGATCTCGGATACACGACCGACTTCGCGGCGCGTCTCGACGCCCATGTGGGGGCGGTCGAGGCCGACACGGGCCTGACCCAGCTGGCCCGCGGCGGACTGCGCGCACGGATTGTCCGGCTGCTCCGCAACCGAATCTCGCTGGCCGATCTGATCGGGCGCTACCCGGAGATCGAAGCGATCGAGATCGAGAAACCCATCATTGTCGTGGGCATGCCGCGATCGGGAACCACGCACCTGGTGAATCTGCTCGCAGCCGATCGGCGCAGGCGGGCATTGCCCTACTGGGAAAGCCAGGAGCCCATACCCGCACCCGGCCGCGGTCCCGACGTATCGGGGGTCGATCCGCGCTATGCCCGCGCCAAGGCTGAGCACGATGCGATGATGGCCAACGTGCCACTGGTGGCCGCGATGCACGACCAATTCCCCGAGGCGATCGAGGAGGAGGTCGAGATACTCGACCTGGATTTCGCCAGTTACATCCTGGAATGGCTCGCCCGTGTCCCGGGTTGGCGCGACACCTATCTGACGCTCGACCAGACCCATCACTACGCCTACATGAAGAAAGTGCTGCAGGCTCTGACATTCCTGCGCGGGCCGCAGACCTGGGTGCTGAAGTCGCCGCAGCACTCCGAGCAACTCCCCGCCCTGGTTTCTACCTTCCCCGACGCGACCGTCGCGTTCACCCACCGGGATCCGGTCGCCGTCATCCAGTCGACAGTCACGATGATGGCCTACGCAGATCGTCTCCGCCGCACGAGCATCAATCCGGAATGGCTGATCGAATACTGGACCGACCGCGTACATCGGCTACTCAGTGCGGGCGTGCGCGACCGTGAACTCGTCCCGGCCGAGCGCAGCATCGATATCGGCTTCCACCAACTGAACGGCAACGAGATCGCCATCCTCGAGTCGCTGTACATCCGGGCCGGCGTGGAGTTGACCCCCGGGGTGCGAAAGAGCTTCGAACGGTACCTCAGCAGCAATCGCCGAGGGAAGCACGGCAGCATCCAGTACGACCTGCAACGTCATTTCGGGGTCTCGCCCGAAGAAGTGCGTTCCCGATTCGATTTCTACGTCAACCGCTTCGACATCCGGCCCGAGGTCACCAGCCGCGCAGGCGAGAGTTAGAGGGAGTAGTCAATGACGGATTTCGAACCGGCGTACCTGACCCGTCCGGGCGCCGAGGAAATGCTGCCCGCGACCCCCGGTGACGTCAAAGAGATCAGTCCCGGTATCTGGTGCTCGCCGGGACTGACCAACGTCTACATGCTGCCGACCACCGAGGGCCGGGTGATCATCAACGCGGGCATGGGATTCGAGGGCCCGGCACACCGGGCCAACCTTGATTCTGTCAACTCCGCGCCGGTTCGGTACATCATCCTCACGCAGGGTCACTACGACCACGTCGGGGGACTGGACAGCGTGCGCGACCCCGACACGAAAATCGTGGCACAGGCCAACTGGGAGCAATGGCGCGACGACAATGAGCGACTGGCGCGCTACCGGTCCTCCCGCAGCGCGTTCGCCTTCGCCCACACCCTGGCCGCGGGCATCGCCAAGATCCAGGAACGGTTCGGCAAGAAGCTACCCGGCCAAAGCACCCCAACCGCCGACATCGTCGTCGCGGATACCCTCACCCTCACCGTCGGCGAACGGACGCTGGACCTGATCGCCACGCCCGGTGGCGAGACGACCGATTCCATGGTCGTATGGTTGGCCGACGAGAAGATCTGTCTGTGTGGCAATGTCTTCGGTGCCCTGTTCGGCCACATACCCAACCTGGTCACGATGCGCGGCGACCGCTACCGCGACGTACTCACGGTGATCGACACCATCGACCGTGTCCGCGCCCTGGAACCCGAAGTCCTCCTCACTGGACACTTTTGGCCCATCGTCGGCGCCGAACGCATCCAGTTCGAACTCACCCGCCTGCGTGACGCCATCCAATACGTGCACGACACCACCGTCGCAGGGATGAACTCCGGCACGGACGTCCGCACCCTGATGCGCGAGATCACCCTGCCGCCGCACCTGGAGCTGGGACAGGGCTACGGCAAGGTCGCCTGGGGAGTCCGGGCGATCTGGGAGAACTACTCGGGCTGGTTCCATCACTGCTCCACCACCGAGTTGTACCCCGTCGATCCCACGGACATCAGCGCCGACCTCGTTGAACTGGCAGGCGCCGACGCACTCGTCGACCGGGCGCAGGCCCACCTCGATGCGAATCGGCCCGTGCAGGCGATTCACCTCGCCGAGAAAGTGACCGACGCCGATAACGACCACCCGGGAGCCCGCCAGGTCCTCAAGGCGGCCCATGAACGACTCCTCGCCGACAGCACTAACTTCTGGGAGACCTCGTGGCTGAAGAAACAGATCGAGAACTACACATGACCGCCCGCGTCAGCTTCGACTTCACCGGCACGCGAGCCCTGATCACCGGAGGCACCAGCGGAATCGGGTATGCGACCGCGATTTTGTTCCGCGATGCAGGCGCCGACCTCACCGTCACCGGAACGCGCGCGGGTGCACGGGAGTACGACACCGATCTTTCCGGCATGACGTACGCCCAACTGGTCCTCACTGAGCCCGAGTCGATCGACGCCCTCACAGCACGCTTCGACTCGCTCGACGTTCTGGTGAACAACGCCGGCGCCAACTTTCCGGGCGGACTCGACGAGTCGAAGCCCGACGGATTCGACGCCTCCGTGGCACTCAATCTCAACGGGACCTACCGGCTGACCGTCGCGTTGCGTCGCGCGCTGAAGGCCTCGATCGCCCCCGGCGGCGCCGCCGTGGTCAACCTCTCGTCCATGTCGGCGCTACGGGCGGTGACCCTGGTGCCCGGATACAGCGCAGCTAAGGCCGGGATCATCGCGCTGACGAGAACGCTCGCGGTGAAATGGGCCAAGGACGGCATTCGGGTGAACGCCGTCGCCCCGGGGACGATCGACACCCCGATGACCGCTCCGATGCAGGGGATACCGGCCCTGATCGATACCGAAGTGGCCCATATCCCGCTTGGCCGGTTCGGCCGTGTCGAGGAGCTCGCCCCGACGATCGCGTTTCTGTGCACCGAACAGAGTTCCTACACCAGCGGGTCGCTCTTCGTGGTCGATGGCGCATCTGACTGCTTCTGACGTCATGCGGCCCGCGTCATGGTCACCAGTTGGAGCGGGAGTAGTCCTTGAGGAACACGCCGTACAGATCGACTCCGGCTTCGCCTTGCACGATCGGGTCATACACGCGGGCCGCACCATCGATCAGATCGAGTGGGGCGTGGAAGCCTTCCTCGGCCAAGCGGACCTTAGTGGGGTGCGGGCGCTCGTCGGTGATCCATCCGGTGTCGACACTGGTCATCAGGATTCGGTCGGTCTCGAACATCTCGCTCGCGCTCGTCCGGGTGAGCATGTTCAGGGCGGCCTTCGCCATGTTGGTGTGCGGATGCCCCGGCCCTTTGTAACCCCGGGAGAACACACCCTCCATCGCCGACACATTGACCACGTAGGTGCGTCGGGCCGGCGACGCGGCCATCGACGGACGTAGCCGGCTGATGAGCAGGAAGGGTGCCGTCGTGTTGGCCAGTTGCACCTCGAGCATCTCGAGCGGCTCGACCTCGTGTACATGCTGTGTCCAGCTGTTCACGTGATGCTGGTCGGGAACCAACCCGCCCGCATCGATGGCGGTTCCGGCGGCCAGCCGCTCGAGCGAGGTCGATCCCGCGGCCAGCGCAGCCGTCGTCAGCGCGTCTGCGTCGGCGGCGGCCGCAGCCAGGATGGGATGGCCCGCAACGGAGGCGGCCAGAGCCTGCGGATGTGCGTCGTTGGTGTGTCCGAAGGTCAGCAGCTCCGGAAGCGGACCGTCGGGCAGCGGTGTGAGTTCGGCTTCCGCCAACGGCGCATACGCACCGGGGGATCGCCGCACCGTCTGGGCGGCGTTGTTGATCAGGATGTCGAGCGGGCCCGACGCCGCGACCGCGTCCGCAAGGCCGACCACCTGAGCTGGGTCGCGGAGGTCGATGCCGACAACTCGTAATCGGTGCAGCCACTCCGTAGCGTCCGGCATGGCTGAAAAACGGCGCACCGCATCCCGGGGAAACCTGGTGGTGATCGTCGTGTGGGCGCCATCGCGCAGCAGGCGTAGGGCGATGTACATGCCGATCTTTGCGCGGCCACCGGTCAGCAGTGCGCGCTTCCCGTGGAGATTGGTGCGAGCCTCCCGCTT
>CAIYOH010000180.1 GCA_903927745.1 uncultured Mycobacteriaceae bacterium | reverse complement strand
GGGGTGAACCCGAGGATCATCTACGCGAGGGGGAGCGCGCTGGGCCCCCGCGGCGGCGAGGCGACCAAGGGCGGCTACGACATGACCGCCTTCTGGTGTCGTGCCGGAACTGCCGCTACCGTCACCCCGGCGGGGATGCCCGGCATCGTCTCGCCTCCCGGGCCGGCGTACGGCGACACCATCTCCGGCACCAATCTCGCGGGCGGCATCGCGGCGGCCCTGCTCAAGAGGGAACGCAGCGGCGAGCCGTCCGTGGTGGACGTATCCCTGCTGGGCAGCGGACTGTGGGCGATGGGCCACACCGTCGCGTTGACCAACCATCTGCACCAGCGGATGGAGGCACCGCCCCCGGGCGTCCACGGCGCCCCCAACAATCCCCTGGTCGCGCTCTACACCACATCCGACGGCCGCTACATCTCCTTGGTGATGATGCAGCCCACCAAGTTCTGGGCCGACGTGTGCCGGCACGTCGGCCTGCCGGAACTTGCCGACGACCCGCGGTTCGCCACGGTGGAGAGCATCGCCGCCCACACCGCCGACGCGGTGGCGCTCCTGACCGAGGCCATCGCGGCCCGCCCGCTGGCCGAGTGGAGCGAACGCTTTGCCACGCTGGCCGGCCCGTGGGCCCCCGTGCAGGACACCCTGCAGGCGGCCGACGACGCCCAGGTCCGGGCCAATGAGTACCTGGTCCGCGCCGGCGAGCTCGAACTCGTCGCCAACCCGGTCCAGTTCGACGTCACCGCACCGCAGACCGGGCCGGCGCCCGGATTCGCCGAGCAGACCGACGAGATCCTCCAGGAGATCGGACTCGACTGGGACCGCATCATCGAACTCAAGACGGCCGGCGCCGTCACCTAGGGAGCCGAAATGTCTGCCACCTGCCCACCCCGCCGCGCGGGGCCCAAAGACCGCGGTTGTAAGTTAACGCGTACGTCCGGGTGTGGTGTAGGTCATAATCGTCGGAATCTCGACGATCTGAAACGGAGGACTGGCGTGGGGACAGTGGCCGTGGAAGCCGGGCGGGAAGGGGCCGTGGCCGGTGGTGACTAAGCGCACGGGCCCCGAGCGGTGGACCGGGGGCATCTCGTTGGGCAGGGGCTCCAAGCCGATGGAGTCGATCGGCGGGTTGTTCGCGATGGCGGCCGACGCGACCAAGTTCCTGTTCGTCCGGCCCTTCCAGTGGCGCGAGTTCCTGGAGCAGTCGTGGTTCGTCGCGCGGGTTGCGCTCGCGCCCACCTTGATGGTGGCGATCCCGTTCACCGTCCTGGTGAGCTTCACGCTCAACATCTTGTTGCGAGAACTCGGCGCGGCGGACTATTCCGGCGCGGGCGCCGCGTTCGGCGCCGTAACCCAGGTTGGCCCCCTGGTGACCGTGCTGATCGTGGCCGGTGCAGGCGCGACCGCGATGTGCGCGGACCTCGGCTCGCGCACGATCCGCGAGGAGATCGACGCGATGGAGGTCTTGGGCATCAACCCCGTGCAGCGCCTGGTGGCTCCCCGGATGCTCGCCTCGGGACTGGTGGCGCTGCTGTTGAACAGCCTGGTCGTCATCATCGGCATCCTGGGTGGATACATCTTCTCGGTGTTCGTCCAGGACGTGAATCCGGGCGCGTTCGCCGCGGGCATCACCCTGCTGACCGGCGTACCCGAGGTCATCATTTCGTGCGTCAAGGCGGCGCTTTTCGGCCTGATCGCCGGGCTGGTC
>CAIYOH010000179.1 GCA_903927745.1 uncultured Mycobacteriaceae bacterium | reverse complement strand
GTGAATCTCTTCTGGTAGGCGGCCAACGGGTTCAGGGTCGAGTGGGCGTGGTTCTTCTCGCTGATCTTGGCGAAGAGCTCAAAGCTGGTGCCGCCGTATCTGTGGCCGTACTCGGTGCCGATCTGGGCGAACACACCCGGCATGGTTTCCGTCCCGATCCGACCGTCGACCGGTGCGACCGCGCCATAGCGGCCCGCGGGCGCCCAGATGTCGTCGCCGCCCTTCTTCGTGCTGCCCCCGGCGAGCAGCCCGGCACCGGAGAGCTTTTCGACGCCGACCGCCATTCCGTAGTCCACCTCGCCGGCTTTCACGGCCATGATCGCCGTCCGTAGCGCGGTGGCACCGGTGGCGCACGCGTTGGCCACGTTGTAGACCGGGATCCCGGTCTGCCCGATCTGTTTCTGCAGCTGCTGACCGATTCCGGCGCTGGCGTTCATCAGGTTTCCGGCCGCCAGCACCCCGATGTCCGCCATCGAGACGCCGGCGTCGGCGAGCGCACCCATCGCCGCCTCAGCGGCCAGGTCCACGGTGTCCAGATCGGGGTGCTTGCCGAATTTGGTCATCCGGATACCCAGGATCCAGATCTCGTCGCTGGCGCTCATCGTCGGTGCTCCTTCGCGGGTGGGTGGACAGGTGGTGGATGGTCAGGTCACGGGTTCGAAGCCGAAGCCGATCGCCTCGGTGCCCTCGGAGTCGGTGCCGACCGGGTAGGTGGCCAGGCGCACCGCCATGCCGTCGCGGACGTGCTCGGGATCGGGCTCGACGTTGATCAGGTTGGCGCGGACCTGGGTGCCGTCGCAGTCCACCACGGACGCGACGAACGGGGTGGCGATTCCCGGTGCGGCGAAGGCGACGATCGTGAATGCGCGCACTGTGCCCTGCGTCGCCACCGGCACGAGCGTGAACCCGGTCGTGAAGCACTGCGCACATGCGTTACGGCGATCGAAGAACCGGGCGCCGCACGCCGTGCATTGCTGCGCCACGAGGTGCGGTTCCCCGTCGTCGAGCACCAAGTAGTCGACCAGTGGGATCTTCCCGGCCATCCAAACCTCCGTTGTGCGCCGTCGTGGAATCTACAGGGCCAGCAGTTCAGCCATCTTGGGCATGATCGTCTGTAGAGCCTTCAACGGTCTCATCATCACGGTGAACGACTCGATCTTGTTCGCCTCATTCCAGAAGAACATGTCGATGCCCTCGATCGTGATGCCGTCGAGCACCGCGCGGAACTCCAGCACCGCCGAGCGGTCCGCGTACCACTGGTGGACGTACCGAAAATCACCCTGGGAGAACATCTTCTCGGCGGCCAGCAAGTAGGCGGACGTCTTCACGCGGCCCTTCTGCGGGGTGAAAACAACCGGCGAGTGGAAGACCACGTCGTCCTCGAGCAGCGCGTTGAGTTCGGCGGCGTCACCTTGCGTGGCGAACCGCAACCATCTCTCGACGACAAGCGGTGTCATGCGCGGACGGCGGTAGCGGCCAGCATCCGGGTCAGGCGGCCCGCGATGATCTCCTCGGCGTCGGTGACGATCCGCTCGACCAGTTCGCCGCAGGTCGGGATGTCGTCGATGAGGCCCATCGCGGTGCCGACGCTCCAGATCCCGGCGTCCAGATCACCCTCATCGAACACCCGGCGGCCGCGCACGCCGGCCACCAGATCCTTGACGTCGTCGAACTGCCCGCCGCGATCGAGTATCTCGACCACCTCGCGCGACACCGCGTTGGTGGCCACCCGCGCGGTGTTGTGCAGCGTCCTGAAGATCAGCTGGGTACCGCGCTCGTCGCCGGCGACGATCGCCTCCTTCACTCGTCGGTGGATGCACGACTCCGCGGTGCACATGAACCGCGTCCCCATGTTGATCCCGTCGGCGCCCAGCGCCAGGGCCGCGACCAGGCCCCGGCCGTCGGCGAAACCACCGGAGGCGATCATGGGAATCTGGATCTGCGTGGCGGCGGCGGGAATCAGTACCAGGCCGGGGATGTCGTCCTCACCCGGATGCCCCGCGCACTCGAAGCCGTCGATGCTGATGCCGTCGACGCCCAGGTTCTGCGCCTTGACCGCATGCCGCACCGAGGTGCACTTGTGCAGCACCTTGATGCCGTTGTCGTGGAACATCGGCAGGTGCGGCGCCGGGTTGGACCCTGCCGTCTCCACGATCGTGATTCCCTCGTCGACGATCACCTGGCGGTACTCGTCGTAGGGCGGCGGGTTGATTGCCGGCAGGATTGTCAGGTTCACCCCGAACGGTTTGTCCGTCAGGTCTCGGGTCTTGGCGATCTCTCTGGCCAGGTCCGCCGGTGTCGGCTGGGTGAGCGCGGTGATGAACCCCAACGCCCCAGCATTGGCGACGGCCGCCACGAGTTCCGCGCGGCCGACCCACTGCATGCCGCCTTGGACGATCGGGTGCTCGACGCCGAACACCTCGGTGAACCGTGTCGTCAACGCCATGTCGCCGCTCTCCTTCTCCCGCCCCGTACCGACCGCGCCGCGCGTTACCGGCTCAGCATGTCACGCACCGCGAGATGGCTGAAGACCATACTGGTGCCGATCGGATTGCCGCCGCCGGGATACACCTCGCCGCTCGGCGCTGCCATCGTGTTCCCCGCCGCGTAGAGGCCGCGAATCGGCCGCCCCGACGTGTCGAGAACCCGGGCGGCGGTGTCGGTGCGCAGCCCGCCCTTGGTGCCCAGATCGGACACCCCGAACGCCGCCGCGTGAAACGGCGGGTGTTCGATCGCGTACAGCGGCGGAGCCCCACCGGAGAACGCCCGATCGTAGGGTTCGTCGCCGCGGCCGAAATCCTCGTCGACACCGCGCGCGACGAACTCGTTGAACCTCGCGACGGTGGCCTCCAGGTTCGCGGCCGGCACATCGATCTGCGCGGCGAGATCGGCCAGCGTGTCAGCGGTCCGCCACAGCCCCGCCGCCACGTACTTCGCCGGCTCGTCCATCGACACGTTCGGTGCCTTGACCGGCGGCATCGGGCCGTCCGAAAACGTCCGAAAACCCTGTCCGAAAATGACCGGCGCCGGCCCTTTCGAGTCACGGCCCCGCCCGGACTGCGCCCCGCCGAGAGGGGTGCGTCACGTGGTCGGGGATCCAACGCCCCGGGCCCGGCCCGGC
>CAIYOH010000178.1 GCA_903927745.1 uncultured Mycobacteriaceae bacterium | reverse complement strand
TTATCGGTACAACTCGTCGGTCGGCCGTACGACGAGGCGACGTTGCTGTCGCTGTCCGCGCAGATCGAGGCCGCGCGACCGTGGGCCGACCGGCTGCCGCCGGTGTCCTGACCCAGCTCGCTTCGCCGAGAGTGAACAGCCCTTGCCTACGGCTGCGACTGTGTAATCATGTAATCATGATTGCACACCACACACAGAAGAGGTCCGGACGTCCCGGGGGCTGGCAGCAAGCGCAGCAACCCGATGCGAGCGGCGCCGCGGAATGGTTCGCCGGGCGCATACCCGACACCTGGTTCGAGGGCGATCCGACGGTGATCGTCGACCGGGAGGAGATCACGGTGATCGGCACGCTCGCCGAATCCCGGGTTTCCGGGGGCTCCGGTGACCAGGAGAGCGGGTCTCGCGCGCAGGGCCGCGTGGCGCGCTTCCGCGACGAGAGCCGCGCGGAGCGCATGCGCATCGCCGACGAAGCGCAGGATCGCTACGGGCGCAAGGTCTCCTGGGGAGTCGAGGTGGGCGATGAGCACATCCTGTTCACCCACATCGCCGTACCCGTAATGACCCGCCTGAAGCAACCCGAACGCCAGGTGCTGGACACGCTTGTCGACGCCGGGGTCGCCCGTTCGCGTGCCGACGCCCTGGCCTGGACGGTCAAGCTGGTCGGCGAGCACACCGAGGACTGGCTGGCCAAGCTCCGCGACGCCATGTCGGCGGTGGACGACCTACGCGCAGAAGGCCCGGATCTCACGCCGTAGCGCACGACTTCCGGGCTAGCTGATTCTTCGAAGTTCCAAGGGAGTCTGGGTCACCTGACCGCCGGGGCACTGGCCCCCGGAATCGGCGGTGAGCGATCCGGTGAGGGTCGTCGGGTCCACCGAGTACCGGATGTAAATGGGCGCGTAGTTGCCGTCATCGCAGACGACCCCGTCCGGCTTGGTGACGGTGAAGGTCCACATCCCGCCGGTCAGGGTGGCCAGGCTCGTCCAGCCGCGCGTGCTGGTGACGGTCGCCGTGCACCCCTCCGTCGCACAGTTCGCGATCACGGTGATCACAGAGCCTTCGACGTTGCCATCGATGGCGTAGACGCCGTCGATCGAGGGCGGGTCCGCGTGGGTCGGGCCCGCGAGGGCCAGCCCGGCTGTCGCCGTCGCGGCGGCCGCTGTGACCAGTGCTCGTAAGAGTGTCGTTGTCATTCCCTGCTTCTCTGGGTCGGTGGCGCAGCAGATTTCCAGTGTGTGAGCGGTGATGCGGGAATCAGCGTTGAAACTCCCTGCGTGTCCGGCCCGTTGCGAAACCGACCTCAGGACGTGACGCGACGCCCTACCGTAACTAGGCCCGCGTCATCGCGTAATACGCCCCGCGCCGGGCCAGCAGCTCGGCGTGATCGCCCTGCTCCACGATGCGACCGGCTTCGACGACCACGATCTGGTCGGCGTCGCGGATTGTCGACAGCCGGTGCGCGATGATGAAACTCGTGCGATCACGGCGGAGCTCGCTCATGGCGCGCTGGATCAGGATCTCGGTGCGCGTATCCACCGCGCTGGTCGCCTCGTCCAGGATCAGCAGCTGCGGGCGGGCCAGGAATGCCCGGGCGATGGTGATCAGCTGCTTCTCTCCCGCGCTGATGTTGCCGCCGTCGCCGCTGATGCGGGTCTCGTAGCCCGCTGGCAGGGTGCGGATGAACCGGTCGACGTAGGCGGCCCGGGCAGCCTGCACCACCTCGTCCGCGCCTGTCCCGGGCTTCCCGTAGGCGATGTTCTCGGCAATGGTTCCGTCGAAGAGCCAGGTGTCCTGCAGCACCATGCCGATGCGGGAGCGCAGCGACTCCCGACTCAGCGTGGTGATGTCGACGCCGTCGATGCGGATCCGGCCGGAATCGACGTCGTAGAACCGCATCAGCAGGTTGACCAATGTGGTTTTGCCGGCGCCTGTCGGCCCGACGACCGCGACCGTGCTGCCAGGTTCCACGACCAGTGACAGGTCGTGGATCACCGGGACGCCCGGCCGGTAGGAGAAGCACACATGCTCGAACTCCACGCGGCCGTCCGCCGGCGGACGGGGCAACGGTGACCCTGCCAACGCCGGCTCGGCGTCCCGTGACTCCTCGGGCTCATCGAGCACGTCGAAAACCCTTTCGGCGCTAGCGATCCCGGACTGCACGGCGTTGTACATTCCGGCCACCTGGCTCAGCGGTGCGTTGAACTGGCGCACGTACTGGATGAGCGCCTGGATGTTGCCGAGCGTGATGCGCCCGGTCGCCACCTGGATGCCCCCGACCACGGCGACCGCGACGTAACCGAGGTTTGCGATGAACGTTGTCGCCGGTCCCACGAGTCCGGAGATGAACTGGGCGCCGAAACTGGCGCGGTAGACGTCGTCATTCAAGCCGCGGAACTGCTCGCGCGCGGCCGCCTGGTGACCGAACGTCGCGACCACCGTGAACCCGCTGTAGGTCTCCTCGATATGCGCGTTGAGGCGCCCGAGGCTGGTCCACTGGGCGACGAACAGACGCTGCGAACGGCGCGCGATCGCCCGCGTCACCAGCAGCGAGAACGGCACCGCCGCAACGGTGATCAGGGTCAACAGCGGCGAGATGGACAGCATCATCGCCAGCACCGCCACCACTGTGAGCGCAGACGTCACGAGTTGGCTGATCGTCATCGACAGCGACGATTGGACGTTGTCGACGTCGTTGGTGATCCGGCTGAGCACCTCACCGCGTTGGCGCCCATCAAAGTAGGACAGCGGTAGCCGGTGGATCTTGTCCTCGACGTCGGCCCGCAGCGCGACGATGGTGCGCTGAACGGCAACGTTCAGCAACCGGGCCTGCGCCCAGATCAGCAGTGCCGACACCAGATACAGACACAGGGCCACGGCGAGTGTTCGCCCTACGGCACCGAAGTCCACCCCCCGCCCCGGAACCACGTTCGTCCCCGACAGCAGCTCAGCGAAGGCGTTGTCGCCGCGGGACCGGGCCACGGCGACGGCCTGCGCCCTGGTGATCCCCGCGGGCAGACCGCGCCCGAGCACGCCGTTGAACAGCAGGTCGGTGGCGTGGCCGAGGACCCGCGGCACGACGACCCCGATCGCCGTTCCGGTGGCCCCGACCGCGACGACGGCGATCGTCAGGATGCCCTGCGGCGCCAGCCGTTTGCCCAGCCGGGCCGCCGAGCCCCGGAAGTCGCGGGACCGGGCGGCCGGCGTCGCCGCGACGCCGAGCACCGGGCTGGTCACCGTCATGGCGGGCCCCCGACGGGCCCCGCTTGCAGGGCGGTCACCGCCTGGGAGTCCGCGAACTCCGCGTAGGTGGGGCACGTGACCAGCAGCGACTCGTGCGTACCGCTGCCGACCACCCGTCCGTCGTCGAGCACGATCACCTGGTCGGCGCAGGCGGCGGTCGACAGCCGCTGCGTCGCGACGATCGTCGTGGCGTCGCCGGATATTTCGCGTAGCGCGGCGCGGATACGGGCCTCGGTGTGCACGTCGAGGGCGGCGAATGCGTCGTCGAACAAGTAGATCGCCGGCTTGCGGATGACCGCCCGCGCGATGGCCAGCCGTTGCCGCTGCCCGCCGGAGAAGTTGATCCCGCCTTGTGCGACCCGCATGAGCAGCCCGCTGTCCGCCGCGCCGTGGGCCCGCACGAATCCGTCGGAGTCGGCCACCCGCAGCGCCTCCCACATCTCGTCGTCGCCGACCACCTGGCCGGGAGCCGCGCCGTAACGGAGGTTGTCCGCCACCGTGCCCGAGAACAGATAGCCCCGCTGGGGCACGAGCCCTATCGCCGACCAGAGCCGCTCGGTGTGGTACTCGCGGACGTCGACGGCGTCGACCAAGACGGCACCGCCGGTGACGTCGTAGAGCCGGCAGACCAATGACATCAGCGTCGATTTCCCCGAACCGGTTCCGCCCACGATCGCGGTGGTGGTGCCGGGCTGTGCGTTCAGCGAGATGTCCTGCAGCACAGGCCGGTCGGCGCCGGGATAGGTGAACGTCACGCCGGCCAGCCGCACCGCCCCGGTGATCACGCCCGGCGGGGCCTGCGGGTTCGGGGCGTTGCGCACCGCGGGGCGGGTGGACAGCACCTCGGTGATCCGTTCGGCGCACACCGAGGCCCGGGGCAGCACCACCAGGGTCATGGTCGCCATCAGCACCGCCATCAGGATCTGGGTGAAGTACGCCAGAAACGCGGTGAGCGAGCCGACCTGCATCTGGCCGTGGTCGATGCGCAGCCCGCCGAACCAGATCAGCGCGACGCTGGAGACGCTGATGGTCAGGGTGGTGACCGGCAGCATCAGCGCCTGCAGATTGCCGGCGGCCAGCGCGGTGTCGGACAGGGCGTGGTTGGCGCGGGCGAACCGGTCACGCTCGAAGCGCTCGCGGGCGAAGGCCCGCACCACCCGGACTCCGGACAGCTGGTCGCGCAGCACCCGATTGATGCCGTCGATCAGACCCTGCATGCGACGCAGCAGTGGCAGCATGCGTGACATGACCCGGTAGTTGGCCACGGCCATCACCGGCACGCTGATCAGCAGCAGCCAACTCAGCTCGGCTTGCTGTCGCAGGGCCATCACGATGCCGCCGACGCACATGATGGGCGCCGTCACCAACACGGTGCCCGCGATCTGGACCAGGTACTGGATCTGGCGGACGTCATTGGTGCTGCGGGTGAGCAGGGTCGGGGTGCCGAATCGGGCGGTCTCGCGCCCCGAAAAGGTGGTGACGTGCTCGAACACCGCCCGACGCAGGTCGCGGCCGAAACCCATCCCGGTTCGTGAACTGAAGTAGGTCGCTCCCACGGCGCACAGCACCTGCAGTCCGGTGACGCCGAGCATCACCACACCGAGCCTGCCGATGGTCGCGGTGTCGCCTCGGGAGACGCCGTCGTCGATGATCGCGGCGTTGATCGTCGGCAGGTACAGCGACGCCATGGTGCTGATCAGCTGGAGCGCTATCAAAGCCCCGACCAGCCGGCGGTACGGCGCGACGTACTGGCGCAGCAATACCAGGAGCATGGGGTAACTGTCGCACATCCCCGCTGGCGTGACCCCGACCACCGGTAGACAGTGAAATACCTGTTCAGACGGCGCGTCGATGGTTGACACCGGGGGCTGCCGCTACAGTTCATCGTGTGACGAGCGGTAGGCGAGGGGTCCTGGTCGCAGTGCGGCTATTGGTGGCCGTGACGGTCCTGATCCCGACGGTCGCCGGGTGCACCGGTGGCGGGGACAACCAGCCGGGCGGGACGGCCTCGTCGGCCCCCGGGGGCGCCGACGGTCACCACGGTCCGATGTTCCCGCAGTGCGGGGGCATCGGCGATCAGACGGTCGCGGAGCTGACCAAGGTCAGCGCGTTGATCAACACCGCCCGCAACTCCGTGGGCTGTCAATGGCTGGCCGGCGGCGGCATCCTGGGTCCGCACTTCTCCTTCTCCTGGTACCGCGGCAGCCCCATCGGGCGGGAGCGCAAGACTGAGGAACTCTCGCGCGCGAGCGTCGAGGACATCAACATCGACGGCCACAGCGGTTTCATCGCCGTCGGCAACGAACCCAATCTCGGAGACTCGCTGTGCGAAGTCGGTATCCAGTTCCAGGACGACTTCATCGAATGGTCGGTCAGCTTCAGCCAGAAACCGTTCCCGCCGCCCTGCGATATCGCCCGGGAATTGACCCGCCAGTCGATTGCGAACTCCAAATGACGATTCGGGCGCGGCGCGGACCGCGAGTGAAGGCTGCGGTGACTGCGCTGATCCTCGTCCTACTGGTGGTCACCGGGTGCTCGCGGTCGATCGGCGGGACTGCCGTCAAGGCTGGGGCGGGCAGCACGCCGCGCAACAACAACTCCCAGCAGCAGTATCCGAACCTGCTCAAGGAGTGCGAGGTGCTGACCAGCGACATCCTCGCCAAGACTGTCGGCGCCGACCCACTGGACATCCAGAGCACGTTCGTCGGCGCCATTTGCCGGTGGCAGGCCGCCAATCCCGCCGGCCTGATCGACATCACCCGGTTCTGGTTCGAGCAGGGCAGCCTCGGCAACGAACGTAAAGTCGCCGAATTCCTGAAGTACAAAGTCGAAAACCGGGCGATCGCCGGGATCGCGTCGATCGTGATGCGCCCGGACGACCCGAACGGCGCGTGCGGAGTGGCCAGTGATGCGGCCGGGGTGGTCGGCTGGTGGGTCAATCCCCAGGCGCCTGGCATCGATGCGTGCGCTCAGGCGCTCAAGCTCATGGAATTGACGCTGGCCACCAACTCGTAGGGTCGGTATTAACGCGGGACTTCGAAGCCGACCAGGGCGGCCCCGCGGGGTTGCAGGGCGCTCCACGCGCACGCCACGGTGAGCACCGCGATCGCCGACGTCGGGAACTTCGTGGAGATCCGTGCCGCGAGGGCGCCGCCAGAACCTTCGTCGGAGCCTTCGTCGAAGCCCTCGTCGGCCAGGGTAAGCGTGAGCCCGGACGTGGTCGGTTCGTGACCGACCACGAGCAGGGTCACCACGGCGTCGGAGGTTCGGGCGATCTCGTCGAGCATGATTCCGGGTGTGGCGCCGTAGAGCCGGTCGGTGTACCGCACGGGGGCGTCGATGCCCGTCCGGTCCAATGTTTCCCGCGCGCGCGTCGCCGTCGAGCACAGCACCTGCTCGATGGTGGGGGTATTGGCGCGCAGCCAGTCACCGGCCAGCCCGGCTTCCCGGATGCCGCGAGGCGCCAGCGGCCGATCATGATCGGGTACGCCGGCCGGGTAGTCGGATTTCGCGTGTCGCATCAGCAACAGGGTGCGCCGGGCGTTCATCCGACCGACGATAACCATTGGGCCCCCGACGTGCCACGGGCGGTAAATAAATGCGACACGAATGTCAACTGTGTGTTAACCGTCTTGCCAACCCGGCGCCAACACCTCACATTGTTAAGTGGGCGCCGTGGAGGTGGCGCCCCGACCAAAGTTTCTGTCGAGGGAGGCACATGTTCAAGCGTCTTGCGGCCGCCGCAGTTCCCGCCGTCTGCGCCATCGGGTTGGCGGCACCGGCGCATGCGGACGGCCAATTCATCGTCGTCGCGGCGTCCGACACCACGCATTCCGTCGAGACCACGACGGGTGGGACGGCCCCGGGGCTCGGGTACATCGAGGGGTATGCGGTAAGCCGGTGCTCCGAGCGGCGAGGTGCGTCCGATTGCCATGTCCTGGCCGAAGGACAGGGCGGCTGCGTGGCCCTGTCGGACAACGGGCAGAACTTCGTCGGGGCCTGGGCCCCCACCCGCCAGGCGGCCAGCTCCGCAGCGCTGGCTATGTCGGGGGTCAACGGAGCGGTGGTGGACCTCGCTCACTGCACCAGCGATCCCGGGCTGGCCGCCGCGCCCGTCAGGAACACCTTGCCCGGACTGACATCGTTCTGGTCGCAATAGGCGCTCATGTCCGGCGGTGACTGACGGGAGTCGGTTACTCCCGCGCCCGTGACCTACCGGGCGGCGTCCCGCTTTTTGTCGGTGGGCGGACCTACACTTCGCGGTGCCCGTTATGGCACGAGTTCGAAGGGGGCGCCGCCATGCGATTCCTGCACACCGCCGACTGGCAACTGGGCATGACCCGGCATTTCCTCGCCGGTGACGCCCAGCCGCGATATTCCGCCGCCCGCCGCGACGCGGTGCGGGGCCTCGGGGCGCTGGCCGCCGAGGTCGGTGCCGAGTTCGTCGTGGTGGCCGGCGACGTCTTCGATGACAACCAGCTCTCCCCCCGAGTGGTCAGCCAGTCTCTGGAGGCGATGCGCGACATCGGGATTCCGGTCTATCTGCTGCCCGGCAACCACGATCCGCTCGACGCGTCGTCGGTGTACACCAGCGGGCTGTTCTTGGCCGAGCGCCCCGAGAACGTCGTGGTGCTCGATCGGGCCGGTGTCCACCAGGTCCGCCCGGGCCTGCAGATCGTCGCCGCGCCGTGGCGGTCCAAGGTCCCGACCACCGACCTCGTCGCCGAGGTGCTCGACGGTGTGTCCCCGGGTCCCGGCATCCGGATTCTCGTCGCCCACGGTGGTGTCGACGTCCTGGATCCCGATCGCACCAAACCCTCGCTGATCCACCTGGCCGGGCTCGAGGATGCGCTAGCCCGCGGCGCGGTGCACTACGTGGCGCTGGGGGACAAGCACTCACTCACCGCGGTGGGCGGGAGCGGCCGGGTGTGGTACTCAGGCTCGCCGGAAGTCACCAACTACGACGACGTGGAGTCCGACTCCGGCCATGTCCTGGTCGTCGACATCGACGACATCGACGACGACCACACCGTCACAGCGGCCTCGCGGCGGGTGGGCCGCTGGCGCTTTGTGACGATGCACCGCGACGTCGACACCAGCGCCGACATCGCCGATCTCGACACGAGCCTGGGCTCGATGACCGATAAAGACCTCACGGTGGTCCGATTGGCGCTGACCGGCTCTCTGACGGTGACCGACCGCGTCGCCCTCGACGCCTGCATCGAGAAGCATGCAAGGTTGTATGCCTGGCTGGACCTGTGGCAAAGCCACACCGACCTGGTGGTCGTCCCCGCCGACGGCGAGTTCGACGACGTGGGCATCGGCGGGTTCGCCGCCGCGGCCGTCGATGAACTGGTGACGACGGCGCGCGAGGGCGACCCGGCGGCGGCCGCCGACGCCCGCGCCGCGTTGGCGCTGCTGCTGCGTCTCGCCGATCGGGCGGTCGCGTGAAGCTGCACCGGTTGGTCCTGACGAACTACCGCGGCGTCGCGCATCGGGAGATCGAGTTTCCCGATCACGGCGTGGTGGTCGTGTGCGGCGCCAACGAGATCGGTAAGTCGTCGATGATCGAGGCGCTCGACCTCCTGCTGGAATCCAAGGACCGCTCGACGAAGAAAGACGTCAAGCAGGTCAAGCCGACCCACAGCGACGTCGGCTCGGAGGTGAGCGCCGACATCAGCTGCGGCCCCTACCGTTTCCTCTACCGCAAGCGATTCCACAAGAAATGCGAAACGGAGCTGACGGTGCTGGCGCCGCGCCGGGAGCAGTTGACCGGCGACGAAGCCCACGACCGGGTCCGGGCGATGTTGGCCGAGACGGTGGACAACGACCTGTGGCAAGCCCAGCGGGTCCTGCAGTCCACCTCGACCGCCGCGGTGGACCTGTCCGGCTGCGACTCGCTGTCGCGCGCGCTCGATGTCGCCGCTGGCGCGCAATTGGCCGGCGAATCGGAGCTATCGGGGTCCGAGTCGCTGCTCATCGAGCGAATCGACACCGAATTCGGGCGCTACTTCACCCCGACGGGGCGTCCCACCGGCGAGTGGTCCACTGCGATGTCACGGCGTGACGCCGCCGACTCGGCGGTCGCGGACTGCACGGCGAAAGTGGCCGAGGTCGACACCCTGGTAGCCCGCCACGCCGTCCTCGCCGAGCAGGTGGCTGAGTTGTCGCAACGGCAGATCGATGCCGGCCCGCGCCTGGCCGCTGCGCAGGCCTCCGCCGCCGTGATCGCCGAACTCACCAGGCAGACACATGACGCCCGACTGGTCGCCGCCGCCGCGACCGCGCACAGCGCCGCGTCGAGCGCCG
>CAIYOH010000177.1 GCA_903927745.1 uncultured Mycobacteriaceae bacterium | reverse complement strand
CGCCCCTGCTCGGCTGCGTACCCCAGCAGCTGCGCGACCTGGATGCGATCCGTGTCAGCCGCCCGCGACGACTCGTCACGGGTGTCCTGGGATTCGCGCTGCGCCGGATTGCTCATCACCCCAGAGCGTACGGCGTTGTCACCCTGCTGCAAGAGGGTTGGCCAAACCGATATTTTTCTCAGCCGGGGGCGGCCCAGCTCGGGGGCCGCTTCTGCAGGAACGCCATCATGCCCTCACGGGCCTCATCGGATACGAAAAGCCGGGCGGATTCCTCAGCGAGGCGCTCCGCGTCGCGGTCGAACCCCGCGAGCACCGCGGCGGTGGTCAGCGCCTTCGTCGCCCTGAGGCCCTGGGGTGAGCCCCGGCCCACGTCGGCGACCAGGTTCGCCACGGCGGCGTCGGTATCGTCAACCGCCACCGTGACCAACCCAATCTCCGCGGCCCGAACCGCATCGAAGGTCTCCCCGGTCAGGTAGTACCGCGCCGCCGCACGCGGCGACATCTTCGGCAGCAGTGTCAGCGAGATGATCGCCGGCGCCACCCCGATGCGGGCTTCGGTCAGCGCGAAGCTGCTCCGTGGCCCGGCGACCGCGATGTCGCACGCCCCCACCAGGCCGAGACCCCCGGCCCGCACGTGACCGTCGACAGCGGCGATCACCGGCAGCGGCGCGCTGACGATGGCCCGCAGCAGCGCGGCGAGCTCCCGGCCCCGCCCGATCGCCAGGTCGAATGCCGATGGTGGCGACCCGCCACTGCTGGCCTCACCCAGGTCGGCGCCGGCGCAGAAGGTGCCGCCGCGGTGTGCGAGCACGACCGCCCGCACGGCGGGTTCCGACACGGCGTCGCGCAGCCCCTGGTGCAACTGACTGACGAGGGCGGTCGACAGCGCGTTGCGATTGTGGGGTGAGTCGAGAGTCAGCCTCGCGAAGGGCCCCCCGGTGGCTGCCGGCCCGGCGTAGTCGACAAGACGGTTATCCATCGGTAGCGCTTCAGTAGCTTCGAGGCAGGCCCAGCGACGTCTGCGCCACGAAGTTGAGCACCATCTCGCGGCTGACCGGAGCGATACGCCCCAGCCGGGCCGACGCCAGCATCGAGGCCACGCCGTACTCCTGGCTCAACCCGTTGCCGCCCATCGACTGCACCGCCTGATCCACCGATCGGGTGGCCGCCTCGGCCGCGGCGTACTTGGCCATGTTGGCGGTCTCGGCCGCGCCGGCGTCGTCCCCGCTGTCGTAGAGCGTGGCGGACTTCTGCATCATCAGCTTGGCCAGTTCGACCTCGATGTGGCACTGCGCCAGCGGGTGCGCCAACCCCTGGTGGGCGCCGATCGGCGTGCCCCAGACCTCGCGGGTCTTGACGTAGTCGGTGGCCTTATCCAGCGCGAACCGGCCCATGCCGACAGAGCTTGCCGCGCCCATGATGCGCTCGGGGTTCAGTCCGGCGAAAAGCTGAGCGATCGCGGCATCTTCCTCTCCGACGAGAGCATCGGCCGGCAACCGGACGTCGTCGATGAACACCTGGAACTGACGCTCGGGACTGATCAGTTCCATCTCGATCGGATTGAAGGTGAAGCCGGGCGCATCGGTGGGCACGACGAACAACGCGGGCCGCAGCTTGCCGGTCTTGGCCTCTTCGGTCCGGCTGACCACCAGCACGGACTGCGCCTGATCGACCCCGGAGATCCAGACCTTCTGGCCCTTGAGGATCCAGTCGCTGCCGTCGCGGCGCGCGGTCGTCGTGATCCGGTGGGAGTTGGAGCCGGCCTCAGGCTCGGTGATGGCGAACGCCATCGTCAGCGAGCCGTCGGCAATTCCGGGAACCCACCGCTTCTTCTGCTCGTCGGTGCCGAACTTAGCGATGATGGTGCCGTTGATGGCGGGTGACACCACCATCAGCAGCAGCGCGCAGCCCGCGGCCGCCATCTCCTCCATCACCAGCGCCAGCTCGTACATGCCGGCGCCGCCGCCCCCGTACTCCTCGGGCAGGTTCACCCCGATGAAGCCGAGCTTGCCCGCCTCGTCCCAGAGTTCGGTGGTGTGTTCGTGGGTGCGAGCCTTGCGCAGGTAGTACTCCTGGCCGAAGCCGGACGCCCACTCGGACACCGCCTTGCGCAGCGCCTGACGTTCATCGCTTTCAATGAAGCTGGTGTCGGTCATCATTGATCTCCTTCTTGTTCCCCGTGCTCCGGCGCTTCGACTCGGGCCAGGATGGCGCCGAGTTCAACTTGCTGGCCGGTGTGGACGTTGAGTTCGACGAGTATGCCGTCGGCCGGCGCGGCGATGGTGTGTTCCATCTTCATGGCCTCCAGCCAGACGAGCGGCTGCCCGGCGTGGACGGACTCACCGACCGCGGCGCCGACCCGGATGACGTTGCCGGGCATGGGCGCGATCAGCGAGCCCTGGTCGACCGCCGACCCGGGTTCGGGGAACCGGGGCAGTGCGATCAGGTGCACGGGTCCGAGGGGCGAGTCGATGTAGACGTCCGGGCCGTATCGCGCGACCGCGAAGCGGTGGGCCACGCCGTCGCCGTCGGCGAGCACCACCTCGTCCGGAGCGGACGACACCAGCCGCGGCGACCCGGCGCCCTCGGGGTCGGCTATGTCCGCTCCGGTTCTGGTGAACCGGTAGTGGATGAGGTACTCGGAGGCCTCATCGTCGCTGTACGTCTTGACCTGGTAGCCCGACGGGAGGTTTCGCCAGCCGCTGGGAATCGAGCCGAGGACGGCGGCGTGAGCGCGGTTGTGGGCGGCGTCGGCGAGCGCGGCGGCGATCGCGGACAGCCGGACCGTCTGCGGGCTCGCGAGGGGCGCCGACAGCGTCGCCAGGCCGTGGGTGTCGAAAAACGCGGTATCGGTGGCCCCGTCGAGAAAGCCGGGATGCCGCAGCACATTGACCAGCAGTTCGCGGTTGGTGCGCACGCCGTGCAGCCGGGCGCGGGCCAGCGCGTCGGCGAGCACCAGCGCCGCCTGCCGGCGGGTCGGCGCATACGAGATGATTTTGGCGAGCATCGGGTCGTAGTGAATCGACACCTCCGAGCCGTCGACGACGCCGGAATCCATCCGGATCCCCGTCCGGTGCCCCAGGACGTCGAACTGTGTGCGCGCCGCCGCCAGTTCGATGCGATGCACCGGCCCGGCCTGCGGCTGCCAGCCCCGCGCGGGGTCCTCAGCGTAGAGCCTGGCTTCGATCGAGTGCCCGTGGGCGGTCGGAGGTTCGGGGTCGAGGCAGTCTCCCTGGGCGACGGCGAGTTGCAGTTCCACCATGTCGAGGCCGGTGGTCTCCTCGGTTACCGGGTGCTCGACCTGCAGCCGGGTGTTCATCTCCAGGAAGAAGAACTCGCCCGCGTCATCGGCGAGGAACTCCACCGTCCCGGCGCCCGAGTAGCCGATAGCGGAGGCCGCCAACCGCGCCGCGCCATAGAGCCTGGCCTGCATGCCGGGGATGCGCTCCACCAGCGGGGAGGGCGCCTCCTCGATGATCTTCTGATGGCGGCGTTGAATCGAGCATTCGCGTTCGCCGACGGCCCACACGGTGCCGTGGGTGTCGGCCAGGATCTGTACCTCGACGTGGTGCCCGGTGGGCAGGTAGCGCTCGCAGAACACCGTGGGATCACCGAACGCCGACTGCGCCTCACGCCGGGCCGCGGCGACTTCGCCTGCCAGGGAGGATAATTCGCGGACCACCCGCATTCCGCGGCCACCACCGCCAGCGGAGGCCTTGACCAACACCGGCAGCTGCGCCTCGGTGATCGCCTCGGGGTCGAGTTCGTCGAGGACCGGTACCCCCGCGGCGGCCATCAGTTTCTTGGACTCGATCTTCGATCCCATCGCCCGCACGGCGTCCACCGGCGGCCCCACCCAGGCCAGGCTCGCGTCGACGACGGCGCCCGCGAAATCGGCATTCTCGGAGAGGAATCCGTAGCCCGGGTGGATCGCATCGGCGCCCGACGCACGAGCGGCCGCGATGATCGCCTCGGCGTTGAGGTAGCCGTTCGCCCCCGGCAGCCGCACCCGGGCGTCGGCTTCGGCGACGTGCGGCGCGCCCGCGTCCGCGTCGGTGTAGACGGCGACGGTGCCCAGGCCCAGCCGACGGCAGGTGGCGAACACCCGCCGGGCGATCTCGCCCCGGTTCGCGACCAGCACCCGCGTGATCATGGGGCTCACATCCGGAAGACGCCGAAGTTCGACGTCCCCTTGATCGGGCCGTTGGCGATGGCGGACAGGCACATTCCCAGGACCGTGCGGGTGTCGCGCGGGTCGATCACGCCGTCGTCGTAGAGCATCCCGGACAGGACCAGCGGCAGCGACTCGGCTTCGATCTGACTCTCGACGGCTGCCCGCATCGCCGCGTCCGCGGCCTCGTCGACCTGCTGCCCGCGCGCCTCGGCGGCCGCGCGCGCCACGATGGACAGCACGCCCGCCAGTTGGGCGCCGCCCATCACGGCGGACTTCGCGCTCGGCCAGGCGAACAGAAACCTCGGGTCGTAGGCGCGCCCGCACATGCCGTAATGGCCGGCGCCGTAGGAGGCGCCGATCAGCAGGGACAGGTGCGGGACGGTCGAGTTGGACACGGCGTTGATCATCATCGATCCGTGCTTGATCATGCCGCCCTCCTCGTAGTCCTTGCCGACCATGTAGCCGGTGGTGTTGTGCAGGAACAGCAGCGGGGTGTCGGAGCGGTTGGCGAGCTGGATGAACTGGGTGGCTTTCTGGGATTCCTCGCTGAACAGGACGCCGCGGGCATTGGCCAGGATGCCCAGCGGATAGCCGTGCAGCCGGGCCCAGCCGGTCACCAGCGACGAGCCGTACAGCGTCTTGAACTCATCGAAATCGGAGCCGTCGACGATGCGGGCGATCACTTCCCTGGGGTCGAACGGGATCCGCAGATCCGGCGGCACGACGCCGATCAGTCCCTCGGCGTCGAACAGCGGCTCGGTCACCGCCGCTGGGCCCGGTCCGTGCTTGACCCAGTTGAGCCGCGCCACGATGCGGCGCCCAACCCGGATGGCGTCGAGTTCGTCGACAGCAAAGTAATCTGCCAGACCCGAGATGCGGGCGTGCATGTCGGCGCCACCGAGGGACTCGTCGTCCGACTCCTCGCCGGTGGCCATCTTGACCAGCGGTGGGCCGGCCAGGAAAACCTTGGACCGCTCCTTGATCATCACTACGTGGTCGGACATCCCGGGCACGTAGGCGCCGCCGGCGGTCGAGTTGCCGAACACCAATGCGACGGTGGGGATTCCGG
The DNA here is from genome assembly GCA_903927745.1 of uncultured Mycobacteriaceae bacterium. Taxonomy (GTDB): domain Bacteria; phylum Actinomycetota; class Actinomycetes; order Mycobacteriales; family Mycobacteriaceae; genus Mycobacterium. The sequence goes on along the minus strand of CAIYOH010000177.1, from coordinate 7,200 downwards.
CGGCCGAAAGCCGGGTCAGGTCTCGGAACATCTGCCCGCCGGGGACGAAGACCTCTTTCTGGGTGGGTAGGTCCGCTCCGCCGGACTCCACCAGGGAGATCACCGGCAGCCGGTTCTCGAGCGCGATCTTGTTGGCCCGCAGAATTTTTCGCAGCGTCCAGGGGTTGCTGGTCCCGCCTTTGACGGTCGGGTCGTTGGCGATGATCAGGCATTCCACGCCGGAGACCGCCCCGATGCCGGTGACGACGCTGGCGCCGACCTGGAACTGGCTGCCCCACGCCGCAAGCGGACACAGTTCAAGAAACGGCGAGTCCGGATCGACGAGCAGTTCGATGCGCTCCCTGGGTGTGAGTTTGCCGCGGGCGTGATGACGTTCGACGTATTTCGATCCGCCGCCGGCAAGTGCTTTGGCCAGTTCGGCGCCGATCTCGTCGAGTCTGGAGATGGTCGCCGACGCCGCCTCCGCGTAGGAGGGCATCTGGGGGTCCAGTGTCGTCGTCAGCGCCGTCATGACCACCGCCGACGATGCAGAAATAAGAGATGAGACGGAGGCGGTGTCATCATGATTGGTAGCCCAGGGATTTGGCGGCCAGGGCCGTCATGATCTCGTTGGTGCCGCCCCCGATGCCGAGGATCCGCATGTCCCGGTACTGGCGTTCGACTTCAGACCCGGCCATGTAACCCATTCCGCCGAAGAGCTGGACGGCCTGGTTGGCCACCCACTCCCCGGCCTCGACGGCGGTGTTCTTTGCGAAACACACCGCTGCGAGCAGGTTGGCCTCGCCCGCGAGTTCACTCTCGACCACGTGGCGCGTGTAGACGCGGGCGACGTCGATGCGGCGGGCCATCTCGGCCAGCGTGTTCTGCACCGACTGGCGCGAGATCAGCGGACGGCCGAACGTCTCCCGGTCGCGGCACCACTGCAGCGTCAGGTCCAGGCACCGCTGGGCACTCGAATACGCCTGCGCGGCAAGGCCGACGCGCTCTGACACAAAAGCCTGCGCGATCTGGGCGAAACCGGTGTTCTCGGCGCCGATCAGATTGGCTGTCGGCACGCGGGCGTCGGTGAACGACAGCTCGGCGGTATCCGAGGAGCGCCACCCCATCTTCTCGAGCTTGCGGCTGACCTCGAAGCCGTGTGTGCCCTTCTCGATCACCAGCAGCGACACCCGGCCGCCCCCGGACCCCCGGTGCGCACCGCGGTGACGACGAAGTCGGCTCGCACCCCGGAGGTGATGTAGGTCTTGGCTCCGTTGACGACATAGTGGTCTCCATCGCGAACCGCTGATGTCCGCAGGTGCCCGACGTCCGAGCCGCCGCCGGGTTCGGTGATGGCCAGTGAGCCGATCTTCTCGCCGGCCAGCGTGGGCCGCACGAACTCCTCGATCAGCCGCGTATCGCCCGAGGCGATCATGTGCGGCACTGCGATACCGCAGGTGAGCAGCGACGCGAACACCCCGCCGGGGGTGCCTGCCTGGTGCATCTCCTCGCAGACGATCAACGCGTCGGCGCCGTCGCCGCCGCCGCCCCCGACCGCCTCGGGAAACGCCGTGCCCAGCAGCCCGGCGGCTCCGGCGCGCTGGTGCAGCTCGCGCGGCAGCTCGCCGATGTGTTCCCACTCATCGATGTTGGGCAGGATTTCGCGTTCGGTGAACGCACGCACTGTCTTTCGCAGCTGCTCGCGCTCGAGCGTGGTCCACAAATTCATAGCAACCTCTCCGGGATGTCGACGTACCGGCTGCGCAGCCATTCGCCCAGCCCCTTGGCCTGCGGGTCGAACCGTGCCTGGTAGGCAACGCCTCGGCCCAGGATGCCATCGATGACGAAGTTCACCGCTTGCAGGTTGGGCAGTACATGACGGGTGACCTCGAGCTCCGCCGCCTCGGGCAGCAGTTCTTTGAGCAGGTCGACGGTCAGCGTGGTGGCCAGCCAACGCCATTGGTCCTGTGTGCGCACCCACACCCCGATATTGGCCGAGCCGCCCTTGTCGCCGCTACGGGCGCCGGCGATTCGGCCCAGCGGCACCCGGCGCACCGGGCCGGCGGGCAGCGGCTCCGGCAGCGATGGAGGGTCGGCCGGGCGGAGCTCGAGGGTGTGGGTCGCGCCGGGGATGTCGCGCCGTGCGCCGTCGGCGTGCACCGCGACGTGCGGCACCAGCGCGGCGTCGACGTAGCCCGCGGTGAACACTCCGTAGACCTGGCCGTCGCCCGGCGGCGCGGTCACGTGGAAGCCCGGGTAGCTGGCCAGGGCCAATTCAACTGCCGCCGAGGAGAATTGTCGCCCGACGATGGCGGGGTCGGGATCGCGGACCACGCAGTGCAGCAGCGCGCTGGCGGCCTCTTCGGTGTCGGCGTCGACGTGGTCGGTGCGGGCCAGGGTCCATTGCAGCTCAGCCGGTGTGACTGCGAGCGTTGTCTCCAGCTGCTGGCGCACCAAGTCGGCCTTGGCGTCGATGTCCAGGCCGGTCAGGACGAAGGTCGTCGAGTTGCGGAAGCCGCCGATGGCGTTGAGCGACACCTTGAGCGTGGGTGGCGGCGCTTCGCCCCGCACGCCGCTGATACGAACCCGGTCGGAGCCGTCCGCGGACAGCTCGACGGTGTCGATCCGCGCGGTGACGTCGGGGTTGGCGTAGCGGGCGCCGGTGATCTCGTAGAGCAACTGCGCGGTGACGGTGTCGACGTCGACCAGCCCGCCGGTGCCCGGGTGCTTGGTGATTACCGACGAGCCGTCCGCGTGGACCTCGGCCAGCGGGAAACCGGCATGCAGCAGCCCCGGCACGGCGGGAATTTCGGTGAAGAACGAGTAGTTGCCGCCGGTGGCCTGGGTGCCGCATTCGATCACGTGCCCGGCGACGACGGCGCCGGCCAGGCGGTCGTAGTCGGTGCGCGCCCAGCCGTGGTGCGCCGCGGCCGCCCCGACGATCACCGAGGCGTCGGTGACCCTGCCGGTGACGACGACGTCGGCCCCGCCGTTGAGGCAGTCGACGATTCCCCAGGCGCCGAGATAGGCGTTCGCGGTCAGCGGTGTGCCCAGCCCGAGTTCCTCGGCGCGCGCCAGCAGATCGTCGCCTTCGACGTGGGCGACCCGGGCGTCGATCCCCAGGCGCGCGGCCAGGGCCCGGATCGCAGCGGCGAGTCCGGCGGGGTTGAGACCGCCGGCGTTGGCGACGATGCGGATCCCGCGGTCGCAGGCCTCACCCAGGCAATCCTCGAGTTGCGTCAGAAAGGTCTTGGCGTAGCCGCGGTCCGGGTTCTTCATCCGGTCACGGCCGAGGATGAGCATGGTCAGTTCGGCCAGGTAGTCGCCGGTGAGGTAGTCGACGGGATCGTTGTCGCGGCCCGCGAGCATCTCCCGCATCGCCGAGAGCCGGTCACCGTAGAAACCCGAGCAGTTGGCGATCCGTACGGCTCCCCCCGTCGGGCCCCCCGTCGGTCCTACTGTCGGCACGCGCGTCCTCCTCCGGCGATTACCTCGAGCGCACCAACCAACCGGTAGGTCAGCATAGACCGGTGGTGCCGGTTTTGGCGGGCGGCGGGTCACCGACTATCCTGGGGGCATGGCTGTACCCAAGCGCAGGATGTCGCGCTCGAACACCCGGAGCCGCCGGTCGCAGTGGAAGGCCACCCCGGTCGAACTCGTAGGCGTCACGGTGGCGGGCCAGAAGCACAAAGTGCCGCGCCGCCTCCTCAAGGCCGCCCGCATGGGCCTCATCGATTTCGATCGCCGCTAGCTCGTCCCACCGGCGCGCCTCTCAGGCCGTTCTCAGGCGCTGGAGCGACACTGGATTCCGTGTTGATACTTGTCGTCGATGACGACCGCGCGGTGCGGGAATCCCTGCGCAGGTCGCTGTCGTTCAACGGCTACTCGGTCGAGTTGGCACACGATGGTGTCCAGGCGATGGAAATGATCGCCAGCAACCCGCCCGACGCCGTCGTCCTCGACGTGATGATGCCGCGACTGGACGGGTTGGAGGTGTGCCGGCAGCTTCGTGGCATCGGCAACGACTTGCCGATCCTGGTGCTCACCGCCCGCGATTCGGTGTCCGAGCGGGTCGCCGGACTGGATGCCGGCGCCGACGATTACCTGCCGAAACCGTTCGCCCTCGAAGAGTTGCTGGCACGGGTCCGAGCACTGTTGCGCCGCACCAAGCCAGATGACGCCGCTGAATCGGTGGCCATGACGTTCGGCGACCTGACCTTGGACCCGGTGACCCGCGAGGTCACCCGCGGGCCGCGTCCGATCAGCCTGACCCGCACCGAGTTCTCGTTGCTGGAGATGCTGATCGCGAACCCGCGGCGCGTTCTCACCCGCAGCCGAATCCTGGAAGAGGTCTGGGGGTTTGACTTTCCCACCTCGGGCAATGCCCTGGAGGTGTACGTGGGATACCTGCGGCGCAAGACCGAAGCCGACGGCGAGGCACGGCTGATCCACACCGTCCGCGGGGTGGGCTACGTGCTCCGGGAGACTCCGCCGTGACCGTTCGCGTCCACCGATGATCCGGGCGGACACCTTCCGGCACCCACCGCGACGACCCGCAGGCTCGTTGTCCCTGCGGTGGCGGGTGATGCTGCTGGCGATGTCGATGGTCGCGATGGTGGTCGTGCTGATGACGTTCGCCGTGTACGCGGTGATCGCCGACGCGTTGTACAGCGACATCGACAGCCAGTTGCAGAGCCGGGCCCAGATGCTGATCGCCAGCGGTTCGTTGGCCGCCGACCCCGGCAAGGCCATCGAGGGCACCTCCTACTCCGACGTCAATGCCGTGCTGGTGAACCCTGGCCACTCGGTGTACTCGGCCCAGCAGCCGGGCCAGACGCTGCCGATGGGTCCGCCCGAGCAGGCAGTGATCCGCGGCGACTTGCTCATGTCTCAGCGCACTGCATCGGATCAGCGGATCCTCGCTCTTCACCTGCAGAACGGGTGTTCGTTGCTGATCTCCAAGAGCCTCAAGCCGACCCAGGCGGTGATGACCCGGCTCCGCTGGGTGCTGCTGATGGTCGGCGGGGTCGGCGTCGCGGTGGCCGCGGTCGCCGGTGGCATGGTCACCCGGGCGGGGTTGCGTCCCGTCGCCCGACTCACCGAAGCGGCCGAACGGGTGGCGCGGACCGATGACCTGCGCCCGATCCCGGTCTTTGGCAGCGACGAATTGGCTAGGCTGACCGAGGCCTTCAACCTGATGCTGCGCGCGTTGGCCGAATCCCGGGAGCGCCAGGCGCGGCTGGTCACCGACGCCGGGCACGAACTGCGGACACCGCTGACGTCGCTGCGCACCAACGTGGAACTGCTGATGGCGTCGATGCAACCCGGGGCTCCTCGGCTGCCTGAGCAAGAGATGGTCGAGCTACGTACCGATGTACTGGCCCAGATCGAGGAACTATCCACACTGGTCGGCGACTTGGTGGATCTGACCCGTGACGATGCCGGGCAGGTGGTGCACGAGCCGGTCGAGATGCCCGACGTCATCGATCGCTGTCTGGAGCGGGTCAGGCGGCGGCGCAACGACATTCACTTCGTCGTCGACATCGTCGGATGGCAGGTCTACGGTGATGCGGCTGGGCTTACCCGCGCGGTACTCAACCTGATGGACAACGCGGCCAAGTGGAGCCCGCCCGGCGGCCACGTCGGAGTCCGGATGAGGCAGCTCGATCCGTTGCACGCTGAACTCGTGGTATCCGATCAGGGGCCGGGAATCCCGCCGCAGGAGCGCCGCCTGGTGTTCGAGCGGTTCTACCGCTCGACCACGGCTCGGGCGATGCCGGGTTCGGGTCTCGGATTGGCGATCGTCAAGAAAGTCGTGCTCAACCACGGGGCCCTGCTCCGGATCGAGGACACGGTGCCGGGCGGGCAGCCCCCGGGTACGTCTATCTACGTGCTGTTTCCCGGCCGGCCATCGCCCGCGCCGAGGTATCCGGCCGGCGGCTCTTACGCGCCCGGCCCCCGCGCACCCGTCTCCGGGGGCTCGGAGAACTTTTGGGAATCGTCGAACGTTGTCGCAGTGGACTCTCAGTCCACGCAAGCAAGGTGAGTCTGCGGTTACTGTTGGACACCTAGCCAGGTCGGGCCCCGACCTGAGCCGGACCGAGGAAGAGAAGAGCGGCGGAGCGACATGACGGACGACCCGAGGTATTCGCCACCGGCGCAGCGGCCGGAGTACCGCGCCGCACCCGATCAACCGCCGGCGCCCCCGGGCTATGGCCAGGTGGCGCACGGGCATGCGCAGCCGTACGGCCAGCAGGCCGACTGGCGATACCGGCAGCCGGCACCGCCCGCCCCGCCCGGGCCATTCCGGCAGCCGTATGAGAGCTTCGCTCCCTACGGCGGTGTGGGGGCCATCCCCGGCGCCGGCGCCAGACCACTGCCCGGAATGCCCCCGATTCCGCCGTCGATGCCGCCGGTCCCCCACAAGCGTTCGAACGCAGGCCTTCTGGCCGCAGGGGCACTGGCGATCGCGGTGGTGTCGGCCGGTATCGGCGGCGTTGCCGCAACGGCCGTCGACATGGGTAACCATCCCGCCGCCGGAAAGAGCGGCCGCGTCATCGCGGGCGCGCCCGGTGTTCCCGCGGCGAACATGCCGCCCGGCACCGTCGAACAGGTGGCCACGAAGGTGTTGCCCAGCGTTGTGATGTTGGAGACCGACTTGGGGCGTCAGTCCGAGGAGGGCTCCGGCATCATCTTGTCGGCCGACGGGCTCATCCTGACCAACAACCACGTGGTCGCTGCCGTCAACTCCACCAAAACGCCGCCCCCCGAATCCCCTAAGGCGCCCGGAGATCCCAGCAAGCCCGCTGATCCCGGCAAGCCCGCTGACCCCGGCAAGGCGCCGAAGACGACGGTGACGTTCTCCGACGGCCGCACCGCGCCGTTCACTGTGGTCGGCGCGGATCCCACCAGCGACATTGCCGTCATCCGAGTGCAGGGAGTGTCCGGTCTCACCCCGGTCTCGCTGGGATCGTCCTCGGATCTGCGGGTTGGCCAGCCGGTGGTGGCGATCGGGTCGCCACTGGGGTTGGCGGGCACGGTGACCACCGGAATCGTCAGCTCGTTGAACAGGCCCGTGTCCACCACCGGCGATTCGGCCAACCAGAACACCGTGTTGGACGCGATTCAGACCGACGCCGCGATCAACCCCGGCAACTCCGGCGGTGCGCTGGTCAACATGAGCGGCCAGTTGGTGGGTATCAACTCGGCGATCGCCACCTT
>CAIYOH010000176.1 GCA_903927745.1 uncultured Mycobacteriaceae bacterium | reverse complement strand
GGGGCGACGCCGACGGCGTTGAGGCCGTTCTTGATCTTCTGCACGCCCACGTGGTCGACGGGGTGTTTGGGCGGCTCGGGGGCCGGGCCGTCGATCAGTGCGCGCTGCAGGTACTCCCGCTCCAGAACCTCCCGGAACTTGGCGATACCCCAGTCCTTGACGAGGAATTTCAGGCGGGCCTTGGCGCGCAGGCGCCGGTAGCCGTAGTCGCGGTAGAGCTTGGTGACGGCTTCCCACACGTCGGGCACCTCGTCGAGGGGAACCCACACGCCGACCCGCTGGGCCATCATCGGGTTGGTCGACAATCCGCCGCCGACCCAGAGGTCCATGCCGGGGCCGTGCTCGGGGTGATTGACGCCGACGAACGCGACGTCGTGGGTTTCATGCGAGACGTCCTGCAGGCCCGAGATCGCCGACTTGTACTTGCGCGGCAGGTTCGCGTAGTCGGGGTTGTTCAGGAAGCGGCGGATGATCTCGTCGATCGCCGGCGAGGGGTCGAGTATCTCGTCGAGCGCGTCCCCGGCCAGCGGCGATCCGTGGATGCCGCGGGGGCAGTCGCCGCACGCCTCGGTGGTAGTCAGGCCGACGGACTCGAGGCGGCGCCAGATCTCGGGGACGTCCTCGATGCGGACCCAGTGGTATTGCACGTTCTCCCGGTCGCCGATATCGGCGGTGTCGCGGGCGAATTCGGTGGAGACCTGGCCCAGGGTGCGCAGCGTGGTCGCCGACATGGGCTTGCCGTCGGAGCGCACCCGCATCATGAAGTACGTGGCCTCGATTGTGTCGAGGTTCTCGTCGCCGGTCCACGATCCGTCGTAGCCCTGCTCGCGCTGGGTGTAGAGGCCTGCCCAGCGGAAGCGGCCGCGCAGGTCGTTCTTGGCGATGCTGTCGAAGCCCTCTTTGGAGTAGACGTTGATGATGCGATCGAGCACGTTCAGCGGCGCGTCGTCGTTTTTGAACTGTTCGGCGTCGTTGAGCGGTTCGCGGTTGCCCAGCGCCCACTGGCCCTCGTTGCGAGCTTTCGCGGAACCTGCCGTCGTCATCTGCCCATTATGGAGGGGCGGTCATGGTGTGCTCCGTCACCCCTGCAGCTGGCGGGCTACCTCTCCGTACCGCTCGATGCGTTCGGCGTCGCTCAGGGCGTTGTAGAGCACGATGCGGGTGGCGATCCCGTCGTACTTCGCGCGCAGCGCGTCGGCGAGGCCGTCCCAGGTCGACTCGGTGGCGAACTGGGCGAGGTGTTCGTCGGTGATCTGGGCGGCCATACCCGCGACGTCGCCCGCCTTCTGCTTGTCGCGGATGCGGGCGGTGGTGCCCTCGAAACCGGCCTCGTTCCAGATGAACGCGTAGTTGGGGGTGCTGCCGTAAAACGACAAGCTCGCGCGCGCCATCGCGCGCTCGGCGTCGCGTTCGGCGTCGGTGTCTCCGACGATCGTCAACGCCGGCACGATCACGGCAACCTCCGATGGGGAGCGTCCTGCGGCGGCCGCGCCCGCGGCGATGCTGGGCATCACGTGGCGGTGCAGGTAGCCGGGCTCGCCGATCGGGTGGACGTGCACCCCGTCGGCGACCTCGCCCGCCATCCGCAGCATCCACGGGTTGACGGCCGCCACATCGACTTTAGGGTCGGGCGCGTCGATCGGCCCGGCGCTCCACTGCGGGGTGATGAAGTCGAGGTCGTAGAACTCGCCGTGGTGGTCGAGCGTGCCGGTGCGGAACGCCGAGAAGCATGCCTTGACCGCGCGCACGTAGTCGCGCAGCCGCGGGCCGGGGCGCTCGAAGGCCACGCCGTAGCGGCGGACGACGTGCGTGCGCACCTGGGTGCCGAGGCCGAGGCGGAACTTGCCCGCGGTCGCTTCCTGAAGTTCCCACGCCGCCGCCGCGGTGACGAAGGGGCTGCGCGGGAACGCCACCGCGACGCCGGTCGACAGTTCGAGGCCGGGTGCGGCCTGCGAGGCCACCGCGGCGTTGAGATAGGCCGTGCGGGCGGTCTCGGTGAACAGCATTCCCGCGAAGCCCGCGGCCTGTGTGCGGCGCGCCAGGTCGCCGACCTTCGTCAGGGGTTGCGGGGTCACCATCACATCGACGTGCATGGGGTGTGAGTATTCCGTCCGCGGTCAGGGCTCGGCGAACAGGATGTCGGGGTTGAGGATGCCCGCGGGGTCGAAGCTGAGCTTGATGCGGTGCATCAGGGCGATCTTCGCGGGGTCCTCGAGCTTGAGGAAGTACGGCGTCTTGGCGCGGCCGAGGCCGTGTTCGCCGGAGATCGCTCCGCCCAGGTCGATTGCCAGCGCGAAGATGTCGGTCATCAGCTTCTTGCGGGCGTCGGGGTCTGTGCACAGGATCGCCATGTGCACGTTGCCGTCGCCGGCGTGCCCGCAGCCGGCCGCGGCGCCGCCCGCCGCCGCCGCCATGTCGCGCGCGGCGGCAAGGAATTTCGGCATCGAGGCGCGCGGCACGACGGTGTCGATGATCTCGTCGGCGCCGATCGCCTTGGCCGCCCAGAACGCCTTCTCCCGCGCCTCGATCAGCTTGCGGGCGGAGGCGCCCTCGAGCACGTAGACGTCGGCGGCGCCCATCTCCGCGAGCAGCTCACCGGCCTGCTCGACGTCCTCGTCGAGGCGCTCGGCGGTGCGGTTCTCCAGGCCCACGACGAGGTAGGCCTGGCAGCTGTCGCGGATCTGGTCGGGAACACCGAGTTCCAGGCTCTGGGTGTGCACGAGCGCGGCCATGGTCATGTTGTCGACGTATTCAAGAATGTAGGGGCCCAACCCGGTGGCCAGGATCCGCGGCACCGCCGCCATCACCTGCTCGAAGTCGGCGAACGGGGCGAGCACGGTGGCGCTGTGGCCCAGGCGCGGATGCAGCTTGACCGTCACCTCGGTGACCAGGGCCAGGGTGCCTTCGGAGCCGACGATCAGCTGAGTCAGGTCGTAGCCGGTGGACACCTTGGCGATCTTGCCGCCGGTGCGGATGATCTCGCCGGTCGGCAGCACCGCCTGCAACCCGAGCACGTTCTGGCGGGCGATGCCGTACTTGACCGCACGCATGCCGCCGGCGTTGGTACCGACGTTGCCGCCGACGCTGGAGGACATCTCGCCGGGATGCACCATGTAGCTCAGGCCGGATTCGGCGGTCGCGGAATCTAATTCGGTCAGCGTGATGCCGGGCTGGACGACGGCGACCTGATTGGTCGTGTCGATCTCGAGGACGGCGTTCATCCGCTCAAACGAGATCACCAGCCCGTCGTTTCGCGGGATCGCCGCCCCGGACAGGCCGGTGCCGGAACCGCGTGCGGTCACCGGGATGCCCGCGTCGGAGGCTGCTCTGAGCAGGTGCGCGACTTCTTCGGCGGTGGCCGGCTTGGCGACGTAGGCGGGCTTCGTCGGCGGCCCGTGCAGGTCCTCGTCGTGCCAGTAGTCCTCGGGGATCGCGTCGCCGGTCAGCAGGTTGTGTGCGCCGACGATCTCCGCGAACCGCGTGGTGATGTCGCTCATGAGGAGTGAGCTTTCCACACGGGCCGGGTTGGCCGGGCTGCGACAACCGTGTGCGCTACTTTGGCGACATGGAGTGCGGTAACCGGCGACCATGACCTGTTGCATCGTGGGGTTTCTGATCCTGACGGCCGTCGGGCGGGTCCGCAGGACGCTCGGCTTCAGACGCGCCCCCGAGGCGGCGGCGACGCTGTTCGCTCCTGTTGCGTGGCGGCCGGCCGCCGGACAGGCGCCCCGAGTCCCGGCCCAACCGGTCACCCGTGCGCGCCGCGGGAACGATGCGGTGCTGACGTACTGCGCCGTGGGCATCGCCGTCTGCCTCGTCGGGATGCCGGCGCTGGCGTTCAGCGGCGCCGCCCACAACACCGGGTCGGCGTGGCTGTGGCTGCTGCGCAGCGCCTGCTACCTGGCGGTAATCGTCGCCGCGCTGCGGCTGCGCCGCTCGGTGACGATCTGGTCGGCCCCGCGCGGGGCGGGCACGGCGCTGATGGTCGTCGGCGCAGTGATCTTTGAGTTGGGCGTCCTCGACATGCACGCCTTCCGGCTGTTCAGCTTCGGATCGAACCTGATGGCGAACGCCGTGTTTCACAACGTCGGCCCCGCGGTCGCGATGGCCGGCGGGGTGGCGTTGCTCTACGGGTCGCGGGGACGCAGCACAACGTCGCGCCGGTCGTCGAGGTCGACGCTCACCAGCGCGCACCCGTCGTCGTCGGCGGTGACGGCCTCGTCGACCCCGCCCATCACCACGTAGTCGTGGCGCGGTGCGAGCCGCTCGACACCCAATGTGGTTCTGCCGCCGTCATTACCGGGCCGCAATACCAGATCCAGCGCTCGCCCGTCGGTGACGGCCCGGGCCACCAGGACGTCGGGGTAGGCCGCCTGCGCCAGGATCGGACCCGTCCTCCAGGGCGCGGGAACCTCCCCGGCGAGCAGGTCGCGCATGGAGTTCTCGGTGGTGAACCGCGCCAGCACGTGGCCGGCGTTGCCCCAGCTGGAGATTCCGGTGTAGGCACGCGCACCGTTCTGGCGCACCGTCTTGTAGCGCTTGTCGATCGACATCTCCAACGCATCGGCTAACTCGTTGTCGCCGAACTCCTTGGCGGCGGCCATGATCGAGACTCGGCTCATTCCCGTCCCGCGGCTGTAGTTGCCGGGGTCGATCCGCTCCCACTCCGTGGCGTCGATCGTGACGTCGTCGCCCTTGATGCGAACAAGGTTGGTCCGCAGGTTCTCCCACGTCTTGGCGGCCTGGTCGGGCATGGGGAAATGCAGCCAGAACGACATCACTCCGTCATTGCCGACCGAGGGGCCCATGGAGAACTTCAACGGGCCGCGGGCGGCCATGAACCGGTTGTCGGGGCGCAGGTAGCGGTGGGTCTGGTAGGCCGCGGCCATCTGCTCGACGCGGTCGGCGCCGTAGTCGGTGCCGTACAGCCGGTCGTGGATGAGCAGGCTCGACAGCGAAAAGGCGTTGCACATCGGGTAGATCAGCCGCGGCTCGCACGGGTAGAGCGGACCGTGGTCCGAGATGTCCATGTTGTGGACAATCGCCTCACACAGGGAAGCGAATTCGTAAGGGTAGGAGGTGGTCTCGTTCCAGCGCAGGGTCAGCGCGCCCGGCTGGGAGAACCGCGCGTCGTTCAGGGTCTCGAAGGCGCCGAGCATCACCCCGAGGAAGCCGGTGTACATCACGTTGGCGAAGACGATCGGGTCGGGATTCCAGCGCTGGTAGCCGATCAGGCACTCGTGCGCCCAATACCCCCAGACCCGCTTGTCGCGCATCTTCTCGATGCTGTTGGCCATCGCCTCGGTGAGGTACCCGCTGAACGCGGGGGTGTAGACGTACTGCGCCATCGCGAGGGCGTAACAGAGGTAGTTGAGCTGGTAGCGCAGCGCCGAGAGCAGGTACTGCTCGATATGGGAGAAGCCGTCGAAGCGGTCGAGGGGCTGCAGCGACAGGTCCAACAGATAGCGTTCGAGCTCGAGGTCGTCGGGCGTCAGTTCGGCCACCGGCCGGGCGCCGGACTCCACGACGTGCTCGTGGACGGTCATGGCTTGAATATTAGGCATATCTTGAATATTGGGCATATGGAGTGGGATGGCAGTTGTGCGGATTGACATCTCGTCCGTGGGCTGACCCGGGGGATTTCCGGGGATGCGCCGATGTGCCCGCCTTCGCGCGACAACGGCGACGAGGTCCCTTTGTGGGTGCGCGCATAAAGGCCTGATGGCTGTCTATTCGCCAGCGCATGCCTGGATATGTAGGGAATTCGAATCACAAGGGGCGACATGGCGGTAAGCGCCGACCAGCACCTCGTAGCACATTATGTGCTACATTTGACTAGTGGAGAGCGTAGGCATCCGTGAACTGCGGCAGAACGCGAGCGTCTGGGTGGCCAAAGCGAAGGCCGGGTTGACCATCCAGATCACCGACCGCGGGCGGCCGGTGGCTCGGCTGGTGCCGATCACCCCCTCCGAGCAGGCGCGTGATCAGCTCATCGCCGAGGGCCAGCTGGTTCCCGCCGTCGTGCCGCGGTCCCCGCTGCGCGCGACCGATCTGATCAAGGGCCCGCCGCTCACCTCAATTCTGGACGAGCAACGCTCCGACCGATGATCTACCTCGACACCTCGGCGACCGTGAAACTGGTTGTCGACGAAGAGGAATCGGTCGCTCTGATCGGCTGGCTCAACGCACGGCCCGAGCAGAGCCTCGCCACCAGCGTCATCGGGCACATCGAGCTGATGCGGGCGGCCGCTCGAATGGGGTCCGCGGCGGAGGCCCGGGCGCGAGTGGTCGCGTCGACGATCGACGCGTTGGTACTCACCGACACTATTGTTGCTGCTGCGCAGGGAATTTCACTCGACACGCTGCGGACCCTTGACGCGATTCACGTAGCCACGGCGCAGGTTCACCGGGCCCCGCTCACCGCGTTCTGCGCCTACGATCGGCGCCTGCTTGAGGCCGCCGCCTCGCACGACTTGACCGCCGTCTCGCCGCGGGCCTAGGCGCCGGGTCTAATCCGTCACGTCGGTCACGGATTTCCGGGGATGTGCCGATGTGCCCGCCTCTGAGCGACAACGGCCGTCAGCCCTTCGTGGTCCGCTCGACCAGCCCCGACTGCGTCAGCGCCGCGTCGACGAACTGCTGCACCGGCCGGGACCGGAAGAATCCGATGTGACCGCCTTGGTACCACTGGATTTCGGGCTTGCCCCAGTGCTCCCAGACTCGGGTCACCTGGTCGCGGGGGTGCACCAGGCGGTCGGCGAGGCCGGCGTAGATGAAGCGGCCCGCCGGCGGCACCCGCGGCGTCATCGACAGCGCCGAGACCATCCGGCCGAGCGGTTCGGCCGCGACCATCGTCTGGTGCATGCGGGTCTGCCCGCTCAGGCCGGCGTGGCGGCCAAGCAACCCGACGAGGTCGACGGCCGGCACGCCGAGGATTGCGCAGGCCAGGTCGTCGTCGAGGCTGGCGACCAGCGACGAGACGAAACCGCCCAGTGAGATGCCGTTAAGGGCGATCTGGGCGCCGGGTTGCTCGGCGCGGATCCAGGCCAGCAGCCGCCGGATGTCCCAGACGGACTGCGCGGCGCCGTGGACGGTGT
>CAIYOH010000175.1 GCA_903927745.1 uncultured Mycobacteriaceae bacterium | reverse complement strand
CCAGCCGGTTCCTCGAACTGGGCACCGACTCGTTGATGGCGGTCGAGTTCAGCAACCGGTTGCTGCCCCAGTTCGGCGGCGCGTTCACCATCAGCGCCACCGCGGTGTTCGACTACCCGACCATCGGGGCGCTCGCCGACTACCTGGCCGCCCAGATGCCGGAGCCTGGTGAATCGGAGTCCGTCGGGTCGTCGTAGGGCGTTCCATCGCCGAGATCGACACCAGTGCGCTGTTTCGGCGCGATTCTTCGCACCCACGTCAATCTCGATGGGGCCTGGGGGCTGGGAGATGGGGGCCGGAGGCTCGGGGCTGGAGCCTGGGGCTTGCTGGGCGCGACTTACACCCGGACCTGCGATCTGAGGATCCGATACTCCAGCAGGCCCGCCCGCATCTGCTCGTAGACCGCCGACCCGGGCAGCGACAGGAAATTCGCCACCCGGGCGTGCCCGTCGCCATACACCTGCTCGTAGTTGCTGCTTGCCTGATCCCGCGACGCCAGCACGTTGGCGGTGATGTCGCGGTCGCTGTCGGTGACGAAACCCAGCGCCGTCAATCGCGACCGGACGTAGTCCCAATCCTCGGGGCTCAAGAAATCGGTATGCAGAAACCACGCCCCGGGGCGACAGATCCTTCGGACTTCGTTCAGGAATTTCGGGAGATTCCCATAGGAATGCGACGACTCGACGTTGAGAACGGCATCGCAGGACGCATCGTCGAGAGGAACGTTCAGGGCATCACCGACTCGAAACTCCAGCGACGGCCTGCGGTGCGTTTTACTGCAGAAGTCGATGGCCTCCGAGGACATATCAATGCCGATGACCGGGCCGGTGAATTTTTCCGCGACAAGCGCGGAGTTACCTCCGCGGCCGCACCCTATTTCGACGACGACGCGGTCGTTGAGGTCGGTCGACCCGATGACCTCGAACACCAGCCGGACGGAACTCGCGTTGAAGGTGCCGTCGCGGATGGGGAGCACAGAATCATTATTCGAATCCAAGGCAAGGTAGCCGTAATTGAGGAAAAACGAGGAATCGGCGACCCCGATGTCCTCCAAGCGGCGGCTGAGCAGGTTATAGAAGCTCTTCCAGCCGCCGGGGGTAGTGGACAGCAGGTCGTCGGCCAGGTGCGCCGACATCGGAGCTTCGTCGCCGTGATCGTCCATTTATCTCGCCTTAAGCCGATGATTCGTGACGTGAAATCGCAGTTCGTTGAGCCTTTACGATAGCTGGGGATCCGGTATGGCTTTCGGCTGGTCTCCCGTATGAATTGAACTTCGTTGTACCCGCGTCGAGTAGGGGTATGGAGGCCTGGTGAGCATCAATCCGTTCGACGACGACGGCGGCAATTTCTTCGTCCTGGTTAACGACGAGGAACAACACAGCCTGTGGCCGGCCTTTGCCGAGGTTCCAAACGGCTGGCGGGTGGCTTTCGGCGAAGCCGACCGCGCCGAATGCCTCGATTACATCGAGCAGAACTGGACCGACATCCGGCCCAAAAGTCTCCGCGACAGGTTGGCGGCGGGCGGGGGCCCTGATAGGCACATCTGATGGGGCTTGATCACCGGGCATTTCCACTGACCCGGGGGCAGCTGGACATTTGGCTTGCCCACGAAACGGGCCACTCCGTGACGGAGTGGCAGCTGGGGGTACTCGCGCGCTTTGACGGCGCCATCGAGCGTGACGCGCTCGAGCGGGCCATCCGCCACGTCATGCAGGAGGCGGAGCCGGCCAGGGCCATCATCGTCGACGAGGATGGCGAGGTTGTCCAGCGGGTGGCCGACCACCCGGTTTTCGAGGTCGCCTTCCAGGACCTCAGCGACGCCCCCCACCCCGTGCAGGAAGCCCGCAGGATCGCCCTG
>CAIYOH010000174.1 GCA_903927745.1 uncultured Mycobacteriaceae bacterium | reverse complement strand
CTAGCTCGGTCGCGGTGCGAACAGGTAACACCTGACGACGGGTGAAACCAGAAAGGTAAGCGATCAAGTCTTCCTGGCGAAGTTTGGCGAGATTGCCGCCAGCAAGTCGCACCTCGTTAACACGCACCGGTACCAGTTGACTCGTGCGGCTCAGATGTCCTGGACTCCGATTCCGCGCCCCATGCACGACGTCCGCACAACCACGGCGATTCCCCGCGCACGCCGGGCTGACGTGCCGAATCCGGGATCACCTGAGGGTTGCCCGCACGGATCCGAATCGGCAACCGGGTGCGACAGGCCCGATGCCGGCTGGCGAGCCGATTGACTTCGTGCCGCGCCGCCCGCCCGGATCCCCGCCGGGCCGGCCAGCGCCAACTGTTCAATTCGTCATGGTGACGAATTGAACCCTCAGCGGGCGGCGTGGACATGGCGGGCCAGCCACTGATTGAGTGGCGCTGCTGCCCGCAGTCCTGTGATGATGCGGTCTTTGGCGTGCCTGGTACCGAGCCACGCACCGACGGGCCAACTTCTGCTCATCGCGATGCCTTTGTGCCGGAGTAATTCGATGCGTGGGTGTTCTCGGGGAAAGCCGCGGGGCGCGGTCTTGAGGACGTCGTGAGCCATGATCTGGTAGCCGGCGGAGCGCAGTGCCGCGACGATCGTGGCGAGTTCACCGCCGGACGCCTCGTCCTCGACGGCCGTACGGTAGCGCTGCAGTTCGTCCGGATCGGGCATGTAGAGACCGCTGGCCATCATGAGTTCCTCGGCGGACAGGGACACATACCCGTCGCCCAACGTTGCCGCACAGGTGGTCTTGTAGGGCGACTTGTCGGCGGAGAATCGGACATCGCGATGGGGCCGGAAGATTCGTCCCTCACCGAAATCGTCGGACAGTTCAGCCAGCAGGTGCTCCATCGGAGCCTTGACGGCACGTTCGTAGACCTCTTTGTGGGTCTGCCAGTACGCCTTGGAGTTGTCGGCCTCCAGGCCCTCGTAGAACTCAATAGCCTCGACTGGCCATCCTGCAAACGCCATGGTGTCACCCTTCCTCGTCAAACCGTGCTCAGAGAGTGGTCAGCAGTTCCACATCGCGCCCCCGCCCGAGAGTAACGATGGCGGCGTCGAAGGTAACGAGGCGAACTCCCCTGCGCCGCGCGAGTGTCAGCAGATGGGCGTCTGTCACCTGCCGATGCCCGACGATAGGCGGAACGTCGTCGTCGACGAGTGACACATCATCGGACAGGAACCGGTGGCCGTCGGCCCCGCGCAGCGCCCCAAGGACACGCCGTGCGTCGGCCATCCCGATGGGACTTGGCAACACCTTCGGGTTGGTCGACACGCGAACGAACCCGCTCTCTGTGATCGGGCAGGTCGCCCAGCCCCGCGACGCGTTGACGGCGAACCACTCGCGGACAGCCACATGGTGGATGTGAGAGTCCCACGCCAAAGCGACCAGCGCGTTGACATCGAGCAGTGCCATCGTCGTTGGTCAGTCTTCGTCGAGTGCACGCCGGACGGTCTCCGGCGTGATCGGCGGCGTACCGGCCGGCACCCGAATCACCGGCAGCCCATCGACGGCCTCGACGCGTGCCGGCGTGAGGCCGCGGCGCGCCAATTCGGAGATCACCGCACCGAGGGATCGCCGCTCACCGGCGGCGAGTTCGCGTGCCGCGGCGACCACGTCGTCATCAATGTCCAGTGTTGTTCGCATATTCTGATGCTATCGCATCAGCACATCAATAAATCCGGGTCCGAGGGCCACGCTGACGCGTCCGCTACCCCACTGCGGCGCGGCGTGACCAGGTGATCTCAGTCGGGATCGGACCGTCCGGGAGCCAGGGCTGGGCCTCGGCCGCGTCGGCCACTTTCCATGTCCCGGTTTCGATGACTCCCAGCGCGGCGTCGATCAGCTTGTAGTGCTGTACCGAACTCCCCCAGGCTTGTGATTCCACCCAGGCCACCACCAGTTCACCCGGCTCGAAGCCGGCCTCGCGTTGCACGGCGGCGATCATGTTCTCATCGTGCAGATGACCGTCGCCGAAATTGAATCCGATGAGGGTGTTGCAGGCGAATTCCGCCTCCCGCACGGTGCGGGTGTCGATGTCGGGTAGCGCTGTGATCAGAACGGAAAACAACCCGCGGCCCTGGGTGTGCATGGAACGCCAGGCGATCGCGCGGTTCATGGTGACCTCGGCCCACACCGGCTCGTAGCCATAGGCAATGAACTGGTCGACGGTATTCGCGACAGGTCGGGTGACCTTGTTCAGCTTGGCCTCGGCACCCGGTGTGAATGTCCACAGCGCCGAGGCCCAGTTACCGGCGTACTGGCGCATCGACGGCAGGAATGACACCTTGTCGGGCCGGAGGTTGCCCAGGATCGGGAAGAACAGCAAGGCGGCGAGGATCCCGAAAGTCAGCCACGGCGAGGACATGTCGGTGATCGCGTAGCCGTTCCAGGCGGGGAAGCCGAGGAACAGGAATACTGCCGCGTAGGCGAACAACGCGTTCCATTCCAACGGAACCGCCAAGGGGAATGCCGAGATGATGTAGGCGTGCATTCCGACCAATGCCACGACGGCGCACAGCGTCAGCGTCTTATTGTGCGAGAACAACAAGGTGAGCGCGCCGCCGATCTCAACAACGGTTCCCATCCCGTGGGCCATGAATTCGGCTAACCGCGACGGTTGTAGGTCGCGCGGAAAGTCTCGGTAGTGGGCGCGCCTCAACCAACCGAACGGCACCGAGGGGCTGTTGCTCGTCATCGGCGGGATGACCCGGGCGAAATGCCTCCCGAACTTCGATGCGCCCGCACAGAACCAGATCACCGTGATCTCCAGCTTGAGTGCGATGATCATGTCGACGAACGGCAACAGGGCGAAAATGATCATCGCCGGCAGGTACTGCTCGCCCCGGGCGCCGAGGAAGATCGTCTTGTCGCGCAGGCCGATGAGGATCAGCAGAAGGATCGGCGCGAGGAAGAGAACGGGGCGCACCAGTCCAGAGGTGTTGGCCGGCAGCGCTGCCAGAAGCGAGCCGGTGGCGACGCCGGGCGACACCAGTGCCAGAGTCAGCGAAATGAGCAGCGCGACATAGACGCCGACGTCGAACCAGGTGCGCCGATCACCGCCGGTCAGCGGAACCCAGGCGAACGGCCGAAGCCTGATCGTGCCGGGCCGGGCCCAAAACCTGATACCACCGGTCATGGGTTTGACCTTGCCAGCCAGGGGTCCCCAGGAGCCGGCGATGCCGATGGTCTCCAGGAGGACGGTCCACAGGACCAGCTTCTGATAGACGACTGGCTGGTTCCACCACTGCGAGACATGCCAGAACGCGGGCAGTCCAGACGTCAGGGTGACGACCGTCAGGCCACCGATGATGTAGAGGAAGATCAGCTTCACGATGTAGACGGTGTGCGCCAGATAGGGCGAACCGAAACCCCGCTCAACCCACGTGGTGCTCATCACGTGCAGTCGCTCGAGCAGTGGCTTGCGCAGGAACTCGTGCGGGTCGAGATCGGGGTGATCGTGTTGGGTGAAACTCATGGCGATGACTCCTGACGAACAGGTCCACGGTGATTTCCTGCGGGCGCGATCGGCGTGTTGTGCGAAGGATAAGCGAGTCCACGACAGGGGTCATCGTCGGCATCAGACGCCGCCCCGGCTATTATCTGCGTATGAATGCAAGTTCGGGGGCTTGTGGTCGCCGGTTGCCCGAGGACCAGGTGGGACTGGTGGTCGAGGTGTTCCGGATGCTGGCCGACGCGACTCGGGTTCAGGTGCTGTGGGCGCTGGTCAGCCGGGAGATGTCGGTCAGCGATCTGGCCGCTCACATCGGCAAACCGGCTCCGTCGGTATCTCAGCACTTGGCGAAGCTGCGGATGGCGCGGCTGGTGCGGACCCGCCGGGAGGGCACCACGATCTTCTACAGCCTGGACAACGACCACGTCGGTCAACTGGTCACCGACGCGGTGTTCAACGCCGAGCACGCCGGACCGGGCGTGCCGGGCCATCACCGCGACGCCGCCGACCT
>CAIYOH010000173.1 GCA_903927745.1 uncultured Mycobacteriaceae bacterium | reverse complement strand
CCAATGGCGCGTCGCTGGACATCGGCGGCGACGACGACGAGGTCGACGTGCCGCCATTCATGCGCCGCTGACGCCGGGTGTGTCGCGATGTCCGGATAATGGAGTCGTGAGCCTCCGCATCCGGCGCGTCACCACCACCCGAGCGGGCGGTGTGTCGGGCGCTCCATTCGACACGTTCAACCTGGGCGACCATGTCGGCGACGACCCCGTGGCGGTTGCCGAGAACCGGGCCCGGCTGGCCGCCGCGATCGGCCTCGACGCCGATCGGGTGGTGTGGATGAATCAGGTCCACGGCGACCGCGTCGAAGTGGTCGATGAACCGCGCGAGTCCGCCGTCGGGAACACCGATGCCCTGGTGACCGGCACGCCGCGACTGGCGCTGGCGGTGATCACCGCCGATTGCGTCCCGGTATTGCTGGCCGACGCGAGCGCCGGCGTTGTCGCGGCGGTGCACGCCGGCCGCGTCGGCGCCCAGAGGGGAGTGGTGGCCCGCACCGTGGAGGCGATGGTTGAGCGGGGCGCGCGCGCGGGCGACATCTCGGCGCTGCTGGGACCCGCGGTCAGCGGAGGCAACTACGAGGTTCCCGCGGCAATGGCCGACGAGGTGGAGGCGGTGTTGCCCGGCAGTCGCACCGCCACGGTATCCGGAACTGCCGGACTCGACCTGCGCTCCGGAATCGCTCGCCAGCTCGCCGAACTCGGCGTCACCTCCATTGATAGAGATCCGCGGTGCACGGTGGCCGATCCGACCCTGTTCAGCCATCGCCGGGACGCACCCACGGGCCGGTTCGCCTCGCTGATCTGGATGGAGTGACGCCGGTGGCGCTGGTGGCGGGGGAGGCGGGGGAAGCAGAGAACCGCGACGCCGCATTGACTCGTGCCTTGGCGGCGGTCAGGTCGCGCTTGGCGGCGGCCGCGGAGGCGGCGGGCCGCCGAGTCGCCGACATCGAGCTTGTGCCCATCACCAAATTCTTTCCGGCAACCGACGTCGTCCTCCTGTCGCGGCTGGGCTGCCGGGCGGTTGGTGAATCGCGTGACCAGGAGGCGGCGGCGAAGGTAGCGGACGTCGCTCGCCTCCTGCGTGTTGCCGCCGAGGCGTCGCCGAACGCCGAGACGCCGAACCCGCATTGGCACATGGTGGGCCACATCCAGCGCAACAAGGCGCGCTCGGTGGCGCGGTGGGCGCATACCGTCCAATCGGTCGACAGCGTCCGGTTGGTGACTGCGCTCGACAGGGCGGTATCGGAGGCCCTGGCGGAGGGCCTTCGCCCGCTGCCGCTGCGCGTCTACGTCGAGGTCAGCCTGGATGGTGACGCCTCGCGCGGCGGAGTCGACATCTCGACACCCGCAGCCGTCGACCAGGTGTGCGAGCAGGTGGCGGGGTCGACGACCCTGGAATTCGTCGGGTTGATGGGTGTTCCGCCGCGGGACTGGGACCCCGGCGAGGCATTCGACCGGTTGCAATCCGAACATCGCCGGGTGCTCGAGTCGCATCCGGGTGCGGTGGGTCTGTCCGCCGGTATGAGCAACGATTTCGAGATTGCCGTACAACATGGTTCGACCTGTGTGCGTGTCGGTACCGCGTTGTTGGGTCCCCGACCGTTACCGTCTCCGTATTAAGTCACTGACGTCACATCTTCATCACTGACACCATTTCACCACCGACATCATGGAACTCCAGGGCTGCTTAGAAGGGGTCACACGTTATGAGCACACTCCATAAAGTCAAGGCCTACTTCGGTATGGCCCCCATGGACGAGTACGACGACGAGTACTACGACGATCGCGCACCCTCCCGTGGATTCCCGCGCCCCCGGTTCGACGAGGGTTATGGCCGCGCGGAAGGCCGCGTGGAGGGTCGGTACGAGGGCCGTTTCGAAGGGCGCGACTACGACGACCCGCGCTCTGAAGTCCCCGATTACCCGCCGTCGAGCGGCTACCGCGTCGGCTACGGCGACGACCCCCGCTACGGACCCATGCATCCCCGCGAGTTCGAGCGGCCCGAGATGAACAGGCCGCGAATTGGGTCGTGGTTGCGCGGTTCCACCCGCGGAGCGCTGGCGATGGATCCGCGCCGGATGGCGATGATGTTCGAGGAAGGCCACCCGCTGTCGAAGATCACCACGCTGCGGCCGAAGGATTACAGCGAGGCCAGGACCATCGGCGAGCGCTTCCGCGACGGCACACCGGTGATCATGGACTTGGTCTCCATGGACAACGCCGACGCGAAACGGCTGGTAGATTTTGCCGCCGGCCTGGCGTTTGCGCTGCGCGGCTCCTTCGACAAGGTCGCGACCAAGGTGTTCCTGCTGTCACCGGCTGACGTTGACGTGTCCCCGGAGGAGCGTCGGCGGATCGCCGAAACCGGCTTCTACGCTTACCAGTAGGCCTACGGGTAACGCACCGGCCGGGCGACGGAGTCGGTACGCTGGCGTCGTGCAGTCAGTGGTCTTCTACACCCTGGGGTATGTCCTGTTCTTCTTCTGGCTACTGCTCATTGCCCGGGTAGTCGTCGAGTTCGTTCGCTCGTTCAGCCGTGACTGGCATCCAACCGGGATCACCGTGGTGTTCCTCGAGATCATCATGTCGATCACCGACCCCCCGGTAAAGCTGCTGCGTCGGCTGATTCCGCAGTTCACCATCGGAGCGGTCCGCTTCGACTTCTCCATCATGGTCTTGCTCCTGGTCGTGTTCATCGGGATGAACTGGGCATTCGACATGGCCCCTCCCGCCGCCTGACGGCGGATGACGCCGGGGAGACGGTCCGGCCACACTTGCGCGTCGGTTCGCGTCGCGCGATGTCAAAATTCCGCACCATGGGATTTCATTATTGACAGCCGTCGAGGCTTCAATGCCGGTCCTCGACCATCTGCCGAGTCTGTAACAATCGCGGCTGGTGTGACAGGATGGGCGGCAGTTGCAACACGGCTAGCACTGCGTTCTACACTTTCCAGAACGTTCGACAGGAACTTGAGGGGACGAAACAATGCCGCTGACACCAGCCGACGTCCACAACGTGGCGTTCAGTAAGCCACCTATCGGCAAGCGGGGCTACAACGAGGACGAGGTCGACGCCTTCCTGGACCTGGTGGAGACTGAGCTCACGCGACTCCTCGACGAGAACTCCGACCTGCGGCAGCGGGTCGATGAGCTGGACCGGGATCAGGCGTCCGCAGGTGGCCGGGCCGCGTTCTCCACGCCGACATACGCGATGCCCGTCGCCGCCCCCGAGCCGGCACCCACGATCACCGCGGACATCGGCGAGGAGCAGGCGATGAAGGCCGCGCGGGTCCTCAGCCTGGCGCAGGACACCGCGGACCGTCTCACCAGCACCGCCCGCGCCGAGTCCGACAAGGTTCTCGCCGACGCCCGCGCCAACGCCGACCAGATCCTCAGCGAGGCGCGCATTTCCGCCGAGACCACCGTCGCCGAGGCCCGGCAACGTGCCGACGCCATGCTGACCGACGCCCAAACGCGCTCTGAGACGCAACTGCGCCAGGCCCAGGAGAAGGCGGACGCACTGCAGGCCGACGCCGAACGCAAACACGCGGAGATCATGGGAACGGTCAACCAGCAGCGCACCGTGCTCGAAGGCCGTCTTGAGCAGCTTCGGACCTTCGAACGCGAATACCGCACTCGGCTCAAGACCTACCTCGAGTCCCAGCTCGAGGAGCTCGGTCAGCGGGGATCGGCGGCGCCGGTTGACTCCAGCGCCGATTCCGGCGGCTTCGACCAAGGCAACCGCGGTCACAACTAACCCGGTTCCGGACGCCCGCTCGTCGGCTGGAGGATGACCAATGCTCGTCATTGCGCTGGTATTGGCCCTCATCGGGCTCGCCGCCCTGGTGTTCGCGGTTGTCACCAGCAACGTGCTGGTGGCCTGGGTCTGCATCGGCGCCAGTGTGTTAGGTGTGCTGCTGCTGATCGTCGATGCTCTGCGGGAACGCCGGTTGCGCGACACGGCCACGCAGGCGCCTGGGACCGCTGAAGCAGCTGGAGACGCTGAAGCCCAAGCCGGCGCGTCCGATCGGGAAGACCAAGCCGAGGACTACCCCGACGAGGCCCCGCATGAGGGCGCTGAGGCCGCCCCCGATGCCCTCGATGGCGGCGAGCCGCAAGTGCCCGCCGAGGAGCCCACGCACGAGCCGACCGAGCCGACCGAGCCGACCGAGCCGACCGAGCCGACCGAGTAGTCCGAACCTGCTCGCCGCGGCACGAGTGTCCGAGGGGGGACTTGAACCCCCACGCCCATTAATAGGGCACTAGCACCTCAAGCTAGCGCGTCTGCCATTCCGCCACTCGGACAAGACCAACCGCACGCCAGGCTATCGGATCGGCCGGGGCACGCCCAACCAACCCAACCAGTGGTAGGAAGAGTCCAGGAAGGGAGACAGTGACGCAAGGACACGGGACGGCCGAAAATCCCGTCAACGCCAGCGACGACGTGGTCGAGGTCGTGAGCAGATTGATCCGCTTCGACACCACCAACACCGGGGAAGCGGAGACCACGCAGGGCGAGGCCGAGTGCGCCCAGTGGGTTGCCGAGCAGCTCGCGGAGGTCGGCTACGAGACCCACTACGTGGAATCGGGCGCGCCGGGCCGCGGCAATGTGATCGCCCGCCTCGCGGGGGCGGACAGATCGCGCGGCGCACTGCTGATCCACGGGCATCTCGACGTGGTGCCAGCGGAACCGGCCGACTGGAGCGTGCATCCGTTCTCCGGCGCGGTCGCGGACGGCTTCGTCTGGGGCCGCGGCGCGGTCGACATGAAAGACATGGTCGGCATGATGATCGTGGTCGCGCGCCGGTTGAAGCGGGCCGGTGTCGCGCCGCCGCGGGACCTGGTGTTCGCCTTCGTGGCCGACGAGGAGCACGGCGGCACCTACGGCGCCCAGTGGCTCGTCGATAATCGGCCCGATCTTTTTGACGGCGTCACCGAGGCGATCGGCGAGGTAGGCGGGTTCACCTTGACCGTGCCGCGCCGGGACGGCGGGCAGCGGCGGCTCTACCTGATCGAGACGGCCGAGAAGGGGCTGTTGTGGATGCGGCTCACCGCCCGCGGCCAGGCGGGGCACGGCTCGATGGTGCACGACCAGAACGCCGTCACCGCCGTCGCCGAGGCGGTCGCCCGGCTCGGCCGCCACCGTTTTCCCCTCGTGCTGACCGACACCGTCGCCCAATTCCTGGCCGCCGTCGCCGAGGAGACGGGGGTCGCGTTCGACCCCGCCTCGGCCGACCTGGAGGGTCAGATCGACAAGCTCGGCCCGACGGCCCGCATGCTCAAAGCCGTGCTGCGCGACACCGCCAACCCGACGATGCTCAAAGCCGGCTACAAGGCCAATGTCATCCCGGCGACGGCCGAGGCCGTGGTCGACTGCCGAGTACTGCCGGGCCGCAAGGCGGCTTTCGAGGCCGAGATCGACCAGTTGATCGGCCCTGACGTGACCCGCGAATGGATCAGGGACTTCGCGCCGTACGAGACCAGCTTCGACGGCGACCTGGTGGACGCCATGAACGCCGCGGTACTAGCGCTGGACCCGGACGCCCGCACGGTGCCCTACATGCTCTCCGGCGGGACGGACGCGAAGGCGTTCGCGCGCTTGGGCATCCGCTGTTTCGGCTTCGCCCCGTTGAAGTTGCCGCCCGACCTCGACTTCAGCGCTCTGTTCCACGGCGTCGACGAGCGGGTACCCATCGACGCGCTGCGATTCGGCACCGAGGTGCTGACGCATTTCTTGAAAAACTGCTGAGGTTGACGCATTGCTGATGTACACGTCACGAGAGGATCGCTTATGACCACCGCGCCCGACCCGTACGCGGCGCTGCCCACGCTGCCCGCCTTCACCGTGACGTCGCGGTCGGTCACCGACGGCCAACCACTGGCAAAGCCCCAGGTGAGCGGGATCATGGGGGCCGGCGGCGAGGACGTCAGCCCACAGCTGAGCTGGTCGGGATTCCCCGCCGACACCCACAGCTTCGCCGTCACGGTGTACGACCCCGACGCGCCGACGGCCTCCGGATTCTGGCACTGGGCGGTGGCCAACCTGCCCGCCGACGTCACCGAATTGCCCGCCGGTGCCGGCGACGGCCGGGAACTGCCCGGCGGCGCGCTGACCTTGGTCAATGACGCCGGGATGCGCCGCTACGTCGGGGCCGCGCCACCGCCCGGACACGGTCCGCACCGGTACTACATCGCCGTGCACGCCCTCGGTGTGGCCACGCTGGAACTGACCGAAGACGCCAGCCCCGCCTTCCTCGGCTTCAACCTGTTCCAGCACGCGATCGCACGTGCGGTGATCCACGCCACCTACGAACAGAAATAAGGCTCTCCAAGTTCGCCAGAGCGCACAACGACGCGTGTTAGCGTTACCTGTTTGACTGCCGGTAACGGTCTGTCGGTTGGCTGGTGAGACGCGTTTTTGCGAGTGGAGTCGATACCGTCACTTCACAATGTTATGAACGCGCTTCCGGGCTCGCCGGTGTTGGGAAGCTGGATCGATCTGACGATCGTGTCGTGGGTGCTGGTGGCGTGGGTGCTTTCGATGCTGCCCTCTAACGCAGCCGGGTGGCGCGCGACTTCCCCGACCTGAGCCGGCTGAGGGAGGCGGACATGGATTACGCGGTGCTACCGCCGGAGATCAACTCCGCGCGCATGTATCTCGGCGCCGGGTCGGACTCGATTCTGGCCGCCGCCCACGCGTGGGAAGGGTTGGCGGCCGAGTTGCACCAGACGGCCCAGGTGTACCAGGGTGTCGTTTCAGGACTCACCGCCGGGTCGTGGAGCGGCCCGTCGTCGGCGTCGATGACGGCCGCGGCCGCCTCCTACGTCCGCTGGCTCAACGACGCGGCCGTGCTCGCCGAGGAATCCGGCCTCCAGGCCAAAGCCGCTGCCGCCGCCTACGGGGAGGCGTTCGCCGCGACGGTGCCGCCCCCCGTGGTCGCCGCCAACCGGGCCCGGGTCGCCCGGCTGATTACGACGAACCTGTTCGGCCAGAACACGTCCGCAATCGCGACCCTCGAGGCTCGGTACGCCGAGATGTGGGCACAGGACGCGGCGACCATGTACCGCTACGCCGCGGCGTCGGCCGCCGCGACGGCGTTGACGCCGTTCAGCGCCCCTCGACCGAACACCAACCCCGGCGGGTCTGCCGCGCAAGCGGCCGCGGTCGGCCACGTGAGCGGCACATCCGCCGGCAGTGTGCAGCACTCCGTCGCATCGGTGCAGCAGATGATGTCCGCGGTGCCCGCCGCGCTGCAGAGCCTGGCCACGCCCGCCCCGGCGGCGAGTCTGTCGGATGTGTTCAGCTCGCTGAACAAGTTGAGCGACCTGATTACGATCGGCATCGACCTTCCGGCCAACATCATCGCGCTGACTGTCGCCCTTCCGCTGGCGCTCCTCGGCATCGTGTCCCTCCCGTTGGACATCGGCGGCTACGGCACCGGTGTGCACACCGACCAAATCGTCAGTGGCTGGGCCGGCGTGCAGCCGTGGCCGGGCGAAGATCCGGCGCCCGTCCAAGAGCTGCCGGCGCCGCTGACGAACCTGCCCGTGGGCACGGTGCCGCCGCCGCGGATCTCGGTTGGCGTGGGCGAGGCGAACACCGTCGGAGCCCTGTCGGTACCCGCGACGTGGACCATCGCCACGCCGTTGGTGCGCCCCGTCTCGTTCACGTTGCCGGCGCTGCCCGCCGGCGCGGTCGGACCGGGTTCCCCGCCGGGATACGGCACCACGTTGGGTCAGATGGCGCTGGCGGGTATGGCTGGGCGGGCCCTCGCCGGCACCGTGGGCGCCGGTGCCGGCACGGGCGCCGGCAAAGGCGGCGACGCAGTCCCCGGGGGCGAGCGGGCACGGGCTGCCGCCGTTAGCGCCGAGGCGTCGGACGCTGCCGACCCTGCGGGCGAGGCACCGGAAAGCGGGCCACGGCCCGTGGTCGTCGGCGTCGCGGCTGAGCTCCGCGAGTTCGCCAAGCTTCGCGACGAGGGGATTCTGACCGACGCCGAGTACACCGAGCAGAAAGACCGCCTGCTCGGTCGCTGACGTACCTCCCGCCGTGCGGGTGCAGCGTCGGGTGGCTGGAAGAGGAACGCGTAGTGATGGACTTCGGGATGTATCCGCCGGAGATCAACTCCGGCCGGATGTATGCCGGTCCTGGTTCGGGGCCGTTACTGGCCGCTGCGCAGGCCTGGGCGGCTGTGGCCGACGAACTCAGCGCGACGTCCGGCGCGTGTCAGTCGGTGGTGTCGGAGCTGACGGCGGGGATCTGGACGGGGCCGTCGTCGGCGTCCATGGCGGCCGAGGCGACTCGTTACGTGGACTGGCTGAACGGCGCTGCCGCGTGCGCCGAGCGGACCGCGAGCCAGGCGACCGCGGCGGTCGCCGCCTACGAGACCGCGTTGAGCATCATGGTGGCGCCCGCGGCGATCGCGGCCAACCGCACCCTGCTGGCGGCCCTGGTGGCGACGAACTTCTTCGGGCAGAACACGGCGGCGATCGCGGCTACTGAGGCGCAGTACGCCGCGATGTGGGCGCAGGACGCCGCGGCGATGTACACCTATGCCGGTTCGTCGGCGGCCGCGACCGCGCTCACACCGGTGACCTCCCCTCAGCCAAACACCAGCCCCGGCGCATCGGCCCTGCAGGCCGCGGCGGTCAGCCACGCGCTCGCCGGACCCGCAGCCGACGGCCAGGGCATCGTGTCTGGCGCCGCACACACATTCTCCGCAGTACCCGCCGCACTGCAGAGCATGGCCACGCCCGCCCGGTCGATATCGCGGACTGACGTGAACAATCTGAGCAACTTCATCACCGTGTTCCTGAGCTTCCCGGCCGCCCTCGAGGGCCTGTTTGTCGAAATCCCCCTGGGAATCGAGGAGGGGCCGGTGGACCTCCCGTTCCTCATCGGCGGCTACCTCTCCGGTACGCATACCGACGACATCGTCAGTGGTTGGAAAGGAGTCGAAGGCTGGCCGGGCACCGGGCAGGCACCGGTCACGGAACTCCCGGCGTCGCTCAGGAACCCGCCCGGCATGGCGTCGACGTTGTCGGCCGGTCTGGGCACCTCCACGAAGATCAGCGGGCTGTCGGTGCCGGCGGCGTGGACCGTCCCGGCACCGGACGTCCGTGCTCTGCCGTTGCCGGTCAACGGCATCGAACTCAGCGCTGCGGTGCAAGAAACCGGGGCGGACACCACCGTTGCCGACATGGGGCTCGCTGGGATGTCCGGACGCGCGATGGCTGGCCAATCCGGCGGCGGCGGTGCGGCCGGCGGCGCGGGGACCAGCGCGCGCCCGCCCGCGCGGGCCGCAGTCCCGGTGGCGGGGGCGGCGGGCGGTGACGGGGACCGCGCACGCCGCGAGCCCAGGGTGGTGGTTACCGGCGTCGCGGCCAGGATTCGTGAGATCACCCAGCTGCTCGACGAGGGAGACCTGTCCCAGGAGGATTACACCGTGCTGAAGAACCGCCTGCTCGGGCGCTGAACCTCGCGGGCCCGCGGCTAAATCACTTGCGCAACAGTGTTATCAACTGTCTCATGGCGGGGTGTTGTGTCGGTGGCGGTCGTTAGTATTCGAACATGCTTGCGAATGACCGTGAGGTGATCCAGGAGGACTTCGACGCGCTGCGCGATGTCGTCTCCCGCATCCTCGCCCATTCCTACGACGCGGTGACTACCCCCGAGCGGCTGACATTGTTGGAGCGGCTCGAGCGCGAGACCCGCCGGCTGCGCGTCCCCGGCCACCAGCTGATCAACCAACTCATCGAGCAATCCGACGTGGCCGAGTTGGGTGGACGGCTACCGCACGTACTGGCCGACCGGCTGCGCATCACCCGCACCGAAGCCAGTCGCCGCGTCGCCGAAGCCGCCGACCTCGGCCCCCGCCGCGCCCTGAGCGGCCAACCCCTGGCGCCGCTGTTGACCGCCACCGCCGCCGCCGAACGGGCAGGACACATCGGCGCAGCCCACGTGCACGTGATCCGCCGATTCTTTGCACACCTGCCGGTCGCGGTCGACACCGGCACCCGCGAATCCGCCGAGCAGCACCTGGCCGAGCTATCCACCCGGTTTCGGCCCGACCACCTCGCCACCCTGGCCGACAAACTCACCGACTGCCTCAACCCCGATGGCACCTACACCGACACCGACCGCGCCCGCCGCCGCGGCCTGACCCTGAGCACACAAGGCCCCGACGGGATGTCTGAGCTGCGCGGCTGGCTCACCCCCGACGCCCGCGCCACACTAGAAGCGGTCCTAGCAAAGCTCGCCGCACCCGGGATGTGCAACCCCGAGGACGACACACCCTGCGTTGACGGCACCCCCGGCGAACAAGCCATCCACCGCGATCACCGCAGCCCCGCCCAACGCCACCACGACGGACTACTGGCGGGCTTGCGTGCGCTGCTGGCCTCCGGGGAACTCGGGCAACACAACGGCCTGCCCGCCTCCATCGTGATCACCACAACTCTGAGCGAACTGGAGGCCGCAGCCGGGCGAGGCCTGACCGGCGGGGGATCGATACTGCCCATGTCCGACGTCATCCGCCTCGCCCGCCACGCCCACCACTACCTCGCGATCTTCCACCACGGCAAAGCGCTGGCCCTCTACCACACCAAACGCCTCGCCTCCCCGGCCCAACGGATCGTCCTCTACGCCAAGGATCGCGGGTGCACCAGCCCCGCCTGCACCGTCGGCGGCTACTACTGCGAAGTCCACCACGTCACCGACTACGCCACCTGCCACCGCACCGACATCGACAACCTCACCTTCGCCTGCGGCCCCCATCACCGCCT
>CAIYOH010000172.1 GCA_903927745.1 uncultured Mycobacteriaceae bacterium | reverse complement strand
GCGGCCGCCGCCAGGCCCGGCCCGCGGGTGGCGTCGCCGCCGATCAGGATCATCGTGCGCGCGCCGGATCGCAGCGCCTCCACCACCGCGGGCGGGGGCGCCGGGTCGGTAGCGGGGACCGCAGCGGGCGGCGTCGCCGCTGGTTGCCCACCGTCGGTCCAGGACACGTCGGCGGGCAGGATCAGGGTCGCGATGTACGAGCCGCGTCGGCTGGCGGCTATCGCCGCGGCCGCGTCGGTCCCGACATCGGCGGTGTCGGCGGTTCTGCGCACCCATCCCGAGACGGTGCCCGCGACGGCGTCGATGT
The DNA here is from genome assembly GCA_903927745.1 of uncultured Mycobacteriaceae bacterium. Taxonomy (GTDB): domain Bacteria; phylum Actinomycetota; class Actinomycetes; order Mycobacteriales; family Mycobacteriaceae; genus Mycobacterium. The sequence continues at coordinate 3,084 of CAIYOH010000172.1, read as the reverse complement.
CGGATTCCAATGGCGCGTCGTACTTCTTGTGATACGTCGCGTGGTCGCCGACGACCACGACCATCGGCACCTGCGCGCGGCGCGCGTTGTGCAGGTTGGCCAGGCCGTTGCCCAGACCGGGGCCCAGGTGCAGCAGCACCGCGGCCGGCCGGCCGGCGACGCGGGCGTACCCGTCGGCCGCGCCGGTGGCAACGCCTTCGAAGAGCGCCAGCACACCCCTCATACGCGGCACGGTGTCCAGGGCCGCGACGAAGTGCATCTCCGAGGTGCCCGGGTTGGAGAAGCACACGTCAACGCCGCCGTCGACCAGGGTGTTGATCAAGGCCTGGGCACCGTTCATCTGCTCGCCTGCGGTCGCGCCGTTGCTCGTCACCGCTTGAGCCTAACGGCGAGCCCGGTCAGGCGGACGCGTGCGAGGAGTGCACCTCGTCGGCCGGGCGCGCCTCGGTCTGCTCCTTCGCCCACCGGTAGTCGGGTTTACCCGCGGGTGAGCGCTTGACCTCGTCGACCAGCCACAGACTGCGCGGCACTTTGTAACCCGCGATGTGGGACCGCACGAACCGGTCCAGGTCCGCCAGTGCCGGCCGCGTCCCCTGCCGCGGCGCCACGACGGCGGCCACGTGCTGCCCGAAGCGGGCGTCGGGCACACCGACCACAAGGGCGTCGAAGACATCGGGGTGACCCTTCAGCGCCGCCTCGACCTCTTCGGGGTAGATCTTCTCGCCGCCGCTGTTGATCGACACCGACCCTCGGCCCAGCATCGTGACCGAACCGTCCTCCTCGACCAACGCGTAGTCGCCGGGGATGGCGTACCGCACGCCGTGGAAGGTCTTGAACGTCTCGGCGGTCTTCTTCTCGTCCTTGTAGTAGCCGACGGGAATGTTCCCCTTCTTGGCGATCAGCCCGCGCACACCCGATCCCGGCGCGACTTCTTTGCCTTCGTCGTCGATGACGACGGTGCGGTGGTCGATCGTCACGCGCGGACCCCCGCGGTGGGGAGCGCCCTTGGCGACGATGCTGGTGCCGCCGAAGCCGGTCTCCGAGGAGCCGATCGAGTCGGTGATGACGCGGTTCGGCAACAGCTCGAGCAGCCTCTCCTTGATGCTCGGCGAGAACAGTGCGGCAGTGCTGGCGAGCAAGAACAGCGACGACAGGTCGTGACCGTGGTCGGTCTCCAGCACGTCGAGCAGCGGCCGCGCCATCGCGTCGCCGGTGAAGAACAGCAGGTTCACCTTGTGCTTGTGCACCGCGCGCAACACCTCATCGGCGTTGAATTCCGGTGCGAGCACGGTGGTTTGGCCCGAGAAGATCGACATCCAGGTCGATGACTGTGTGGCGCCATGGATCATCGGCGGGATCGGGTAACGGATCATCGGCGGGCTCGCCGCACCGCCCTTCGCCAGGTCATATTCGTCCTTGACGAATTCGCCGGTCGCGAAATCGGTTCCGCCGAACAACACCCGGTAGATGTCTTCGTGGCGCCACATGACGCCCTTCGGGAAGCCGGTGGTGCCGCCGGTGTACAGGATGTAGATGTCATCTGCGCTGCGCCCGCCGACGAGCGTGTCGAAGTCGCGTTCGGGTGAGCCTTGCGCGATAGCGGAGTAGAACTCGACCCCGCCGTAGCGCTGGTAGTCCTCCTGGGAACCGTCCTCGACCACGAGGACGCATCTGATGCCCGGAGCGTCGGGCAGCACGTTGGCCACGCGGTCGGCGTACTGGCGCTCGTGGACCAGGGCGACCATGTCGGAGTTTTCGAACAGGTAGCGAAGCTCGCCCTCGACGTAGCGGTAGTTGACGTTGATCAGGATGGCGCCCGCCTTGACGATGGCGAGCATCGCGATGACGATCTCGATCCGGTTGCGGCAATACAGCCCGACCTTGTCGTCCTTCTTGACTCCGTGATCGATGAGGTAATGCGCGAGGCGGTTGGCCTTCTCCTCGAGTTCGGCGAAGGTCAGCGTCTCGTCGCCGCAGATCAGGGCAACACGATCGGGCACGGCGTCGATAGCGTGCTCGGCGAGGTCTGCAATATTGAGGGCCACGGCCACCAAACTAGAACGTGTTACATTTCTTGACAAGTGCCTGGCGGCGGCGCAGGAAGGCGGACCCCGGTGAGCGACTCCGATGCACAGCCCGACGCGCTCATAGAGCAGCGCGGTCACACCCTGATCGTGACGTTGAACCGGCCGAACGCCCGCAACGCCCTGAGCGGCGAGATGATGCAGATCATGGTCGAGGCCTGGGACCGCGTCGACAACGATCCCGACATCCGGTGCGCCATCCTGACCGGGGCCGGCGGCTACTTCTGTGCGGGCATGGACCTCAAGGCGGCAACCAAGAAGCCGCCGGGCGAGTCGTTCAAGGACGGTAGCTACGACCCGTCGCGCATCGACGCCCTACTCAAAGGCCGCCGGCTGACCAAGCCGCTGATCGCCGCCGTCGAGGGGCCCGCCATCGCCGGCGGCACCGAGATCCTGCAGGGCACCGACATCCGTGTCGCCGGCGAGAGCGCCAAGTTCGGCATCTCGGAAGCCAAGTGGAGCCTGTACCCGATGGGCGGCTCCGCCGTGCGGCTGGTGCGCCAGATTCCCTACACGGTCGCGTGCGACCTGTTGTTGACCGGGCGTCACATCACCGCCGCCGAGGCCAAGGAGATGGGCCTGATCGGGCACGTCGTGCCGGACGGTCAGGCGCTGGCCAAGGCGCTGGAGATCGCGGAGGTCATCGAGAACAACGGCCCCCTCGCCGTGCAGGCGATCCTGCGGTCGATCCGCGAGACCGAGGGCATGCACGAGAACGAGGCGTTCAAGGTCGACACGAAGATCGGCATCGCCGTGTTCCTGTCCGACGACGCCAAAGAGGGCCCGCGGGCGTTCGCCGAGAAGCGCAAGCCCGACTTCCAGAACAAGTAGGGCGCCCTTCTCCCTTCTCGCCGAGCGTGTAATCCTTGCCATTTTTAGGCCGATTTCTCGCAGTGAGTGCACGCTCGGCGCCCTTGTCGGCGCTCTTGTCGGCGCCCCGCGCCATACTCCCCCGCCATGGACATTGAACAACCGTTCATCGGAAGCGCGGCCGTCGACT
>CAIYOH010000171.1 GCA_903927745.1 uncultured Mycobacteriaceae bacterium | reverse complement strand
AGTTGGGGGAGGTGCAGGCGGCGCTGGCCGGGTTGGCGGGCGTGGAGCAGGCCGCGGTGATCGCGCGCGAGGACCGCCCGGGCGACAAGCGTCTGGTCGGCTACGTGACCGGGACGGGCGATCCGGCTGTGTTGCGTGCCGCGCTGGCCGAGTGGTTGCCGGGGTACATGGTGCCGGCCGCGATCGTGGTGCTGGATATGTTGCCGTTGACGGTCAACGGCAAACTTGACCGCCGGGCTTTGCCGGCCCCGGAGTTCCAGGGCGCGAGTCGGTACCGGCCGCCGGCGACCCCGAACGAGGAGACCCTGGCGGGCATTTACGCCCGGGTGCTGGGCGTGGAGCGCGTGGGGGTGGACGACTCGTTCTTCGAGCTGGGTGGGGACTCGCTGTCGGCGATGCGCCTGGTCGGCGCGGTCAACGCCGCCCTGGATGCCGGCCTGTCGGTGCGCATCCTGTTCGAGGCGCCCACGATCGCCGAGTTGGCGCCCCGCATCGGCGGGACCCGTGCCCGGCGCGGGGGGTTGGCGGCGGTCGAGCGGCCCGAGGTCATTCCGCTGTCGTTCGCCCAGAGCCGGTTGTGGTTCATCGACCAGTTCCAGGGACCGTCGGCGATCTACAACATGGCGGTGGCGCTGCGGCTAAGCGGGCGGTTGGACGCGGACGCCCTCGGTGCGGCGCTCACCGACGTGGTGGGCCGCCAGGAGACCCTGCGCACGATGTTCGCCGCGCACGAGGGCACACCGCGCCAACTCATCGTGCCCGCCGACCGGGCCGACTTCGGCTGGGCCGTGATCGATGCCACCGAGTGGACCGACACCCGACTGGGCGAGGCCATCGACGCCGTGGCGCGGCACCACTTCGACCTGGCCGCCGAGATCCCCATGCAAGCAAGACTTTTCCGCGTCACCGACGACGATCACATCCTGGTATCCGTGGTGCACCACATCGCCGCCGACGGCGTGTCGATCGTTCCCCTGGTTCGCGACATGGGGACGGCCTACGCCAGCCGCAGCGCGGGCCGGGCCCCGGACTGGCCGCCGCTGGCGGTGCAGTACACCGACTACACGCTGTGGCAGCGCACCCAACTCGGCGACCTCGCCGACAGTGACAGCCGGATCGCCGAGCAGATCGCCTACTGGGAACACGCCCTGTCCGGCATGCCCGAACATCAGCAGCTTCCCACCGACCGGCCCTACCCGCCGGCCGCCGACTACCGCGGCGCCACCCTGGCGGTCACCTGGCCGGCCCAACTGCAGGAAGGCATCACCCGGTTGGCCCGCGAGCACAACGCGACCAGCTTCATGGTGCTCCAAGCCGCGCTGGCGGTGCTGCTGGCCACGCTCAGCACCAGTTCCGATGTGGCCGTGGGGTTTCCGATCGCCGGGCGCCCCGACCCGGCGCTGGACGACTTGGTGGGTTTCTTTGTCAACACCCTGGTGCTGCGCGTCGATGTGGCCGGCGACCCCACCGTCGCCGAGTTGCTCGCCCAGGTGCGAGACCGCAGCCTGGCCGCCTACGACCACCAGGACGTGCCCTTCGAGGTGCTCGTGGAGCGGCTCAACCCCACCCGCAGCATGACCCACCACCCCCTGGTCCAGGTGATGCTGGCCTGGCAGAACTGGGAGGAAACCGGCGACCCCGCCGCCGGGTTGACCCTGGGCGACCTCGCCATCACCCCGCTGCCGCTGGACACCCACACCGCCCGCGTCGATCTGGCGTTCTCACTGGGCGAAAGCCGCAGCGGCGCAGACGAGCCCGGCGGGATCACCGGAGCGGTGGAGTACCGCACCGACGTGTTCGACGCCGACACCATCGCCACCCTGGTCGAACGGTTCCGGCGGGTGCTGGTCGCCATGACCGCCGATTCCGGGCGGCGGCTGTCGTCGGTGGACGTGCTCGACGACGCCGAACGCGCCCGCCTGCACGATGTCGGGAACCGCGGTGTGCTGACCCGGCCCGCACCGGACCCGATGTCGGTGCCGGCGCTGTTCACCGCGCAGGTGGTCCGCGCGCCCGAGACGGTGGCGGTGAGTGCCGGGGACGTGGCGCTGACCTACCGGGAACTCGACGAGGCCGCGAATCGGTTGGCGCACATGCTGTCCGCGCGCGGTGTCCGCCCGGGCGCGCGGGTGGCGCTGCTGCTGGAACGCTCGGCCCACGCCGTCGTCGCCATGCTCGCGGTGCTCAAAACCGGGGCGGCGTACCTGGCGATTGACCCGGCGCTGCCGTCGGCCCGCATGGACTTCATGCTCGACGACGCCGCGCCCGTCGCCGCCGTCACCGAGGCGGGGCTGGCCGAGCGGCTGGGCGGGCGCGACCTGGCGGTGATCGATCTCGGGGATCCCGCTGTGAGCGCGCAGTCCGCCGCCGCCGTCACCGCCGCCGTCACCGCCGCCGCCCCCGACGACATCGCGTACCTGATCTACACCTCGGGCACCACCGGCACCCCCAAGGGCGTGGCCGTCACCCACCGCAACCTCGCCCACATCGCCGAGTCGACACCCACCCAGCTGCCGGCGCAGCAGGTGTGGACGCAATGCCACTCCTACGCCT
>CAIYOH010000170.1 GCA_903927745.1 uncultured Mycobacteriaceae bacterium | reverse complement strand
CTGCGCACCCCGCTGGGGAGCCGCGGTCATGAGCAGTCCGGCACGCGCTACGGCGTCGTCGTTCAATCCGATGAACTCCCGCTGTCAACGGTGTTGGTGGCGCCGACATCGACGGCGGCCCGCCCCGCGAGCTTTCGGCCCGAGGTCGAGATCGCCGGTCACGTCACCCGTGTGCTGGCGGAGCAGGCGGCCGCTGTCGACCCGAGCCGGCTGGGCAAGAGCGTCGGACACCTGAGCGTCGACGAGGTACGCCGCCTCGATGCCGCCTTACGGATGCTCATGCGACTTCGCTGACGCATCCCGGCATGGTCAGTGCGGTGTCCCGGGATTGTTCTCAGCGGCGGCACCGACGTCATCGAAGTTGATCACTTCGCCGCGGTTGATCGAAACCCAGTCCCTGGCTTGCAGATACGGGGCGAACGTCGTGGCGATACGCGCCGCGTCGGCGGGAGTCTTGGGTCGCTGCAGTTCGTACAGGTCGGGGAATTCGGTCCATGCGAGCACGGCCTCCCACAGACGCACCGCTGCCGGCCCGGTCGGCGGGTCGATGAGCACCGGGCCGAACAGGCACTGCCCGTCGGGGAAGAACAGCGTGGGCACCCCGTAGCCGTCGGCGTCGACCACCCGCCGGTGTTCGGCAAGCACCTCGTCACTGGTGGTGGGATCCGCGATCGCCGCGTCCACCAGGTCGGGATCCAGTCCCAGTTCGTTGAGCAGATGGCGCGCGACGGACTTCTCGTGCGGTTTGTGGCCGTCGACATGCAGGGCCCGCCCGGCGCGCGCGTACCAGGCGTCCAGGTCGTCCATGGACGTGCGGCGCAGCAACGCCCCGATGCGCATCATCGACCACCCATAGGACCATTCCCGTTCCCAGGGGTGTTTCTTGCCCTCGACGCGGTTGATCTCCTCGAGGCTGAAGAAACGCCAGTTGATCGTCAACCCGGTCTGGGCGCGGACCTCCCGGATCCACAGCGAGGTCTGGTAGGCGTACGGGCACATGACGTCGAAGTGGAAGTCGACGAAGTCGGGTTGGTTTCTCACATCGTGAACCGCAGGTTGCGGGCGGCGCGCTCGCCGAGTTCGGCATCGCCGGTCCAGCTGATCACCCCGGCATCGATGCGGGCCTGAGGGTCGATACGGCCGCAGGCCAGCTGGACGAATGTCGTTGAGTCGGTGTGCAATTCCACGTCGGGGTTTGCCAGCGGCTCGACCTGGCGGGCCCGGCCGTCGACGGCGACGTCGTAGCGGCGCACCAGCGGCCCGGTGAGGTGGATCGCGAGGCTGCGGCCGTCCTCGAGCCCCACCTTCTTGCCGATGATGTAGCCCAGCGACCCCTCCACCTCGGCAAGCGCTATCTCCGCTGCCGGCCCGGCGTCCTCGGTCGTGCGACCGAGTGCGGTGGTGATGTCGCGCTCATGCACCCAGAAGTCGAACACCCGGATGGCCAGGAATCGCCCGTAGGTGCCCGGTCCGACAGGCATCCACGACGGCCGCTCGAAGTCCGCGTTGGTGAGCGCGTCCAGGTCCGCACGGCGGCGGGCGAACACCGTCCGGATCCGGTCGAGGTAGTCCGTGCCGTGCAGTGCGGCGGTGTCGGTGAGGAATTCCCCGGCCTGGGCGAACGGCGGCGGGGTGGTGGTGTCCTGCGGCAGCCATCCGGCCATCGCGGCCTCGACACTGGCCAGGTGGTCGACCACGCCGCGCACGGTCCAGTCCGGGCACAGTGACTGCACCCGCCAGTCGGCCTCACTCAGGCCGGCGCACAGGTCTTCGATGACGGTGAATGACCCTGTCAGGGCCGAGCGGACCTCGTCCAGGCTTCGGATGGTGGTGGCCATGCGCCGATAGTAGGCGGGCATCTCCTGATCGCGATCCCCGGGTGGACGGCGCTCGGGCCGGGGAGCGGCTGATCCGTCTGCTGCGCTCTGCGGATTTTAACTTGACATAATGTTCCTTATCGGCAAAAAACTGATGCGAGTTGCATCAGGTGAAAGGGTTCGCACCTCTCGACCATTCCGCTGTTCGTCCAGATCGCTACGCAATTCAGTCCGCCCCAGTTCCGGGCCGGCTCGGTAGATTCGTTGCAAGGCCGAGGTTGTCGTACGGTTCAATCACTTAATGAATGAATCGAGTGATAAATGAGTCCGACGCCACCACAGGGCTTCCTCGGCTCTGAGGCCGGCGGTCCACCGCCTCGCCTCCCCGTCGCATCGGTCCTATTAAAACGTCACAGTGACGAATTGACCTATTGCGGCGG
>CAIYOH010000169.1 GCA_903927745.1 uncultured Mycobacteriaceae bacterium | reverse complement strand
GGGGTGACCACGATGCAATCGGTGCCGTACGCCAGGGCGCTGGCCAGGCTGCCATACCAGCCACCGGTTCCCAGGAATCCGTGCGCTAGGTAGATGACACCGACGGCGTCGACCGTGCCGTTCGACTGCAAGGGGTAGTACCAGCGCGCCGGGGCGCTGTAGCCGTGGGGACCGACCGGGATCTGCAGGTAGGAAGACCCCTGCGCAACCCCGGTCACCGGGCCGGGGGTCCCGGTGCTCTGCGTCCACCCGCCGCTGTTCGACGCCAAGCTCCCGTTGAACACGTCCAAGAACAGCCTGCCAACCAGGCCGGGTCCGCTGGCACCGGTTACTTGGGGCCCGACGGACATTTTCCCGAAGAGGGGTTGCCCGGTCAGGTAGGCGAAGGGCGAAAAAGCCCCCTGGTCGAAGAACTGTTGCTGCAGGGCTTTGACGATCAGCTGCGCGTCCTGGAGGAACGGCACAGTGGCGGCCTCTTGCGCGGCGTAGGTGGCCCCGGCGGCGCTCAGCGAGCCCGCGAACTGGCCGTGGAAGAGCGTCGCCTGCGCGGTCAGCGCGTGGAAGTCTTCGGCGAATCCACCGAAAAAGTTTGCGATCGCCGCCGACACTTCGTCGTCGGCCGCGGCGACGATCCCGATCGTCGACGGCGCCGCCGCGGCACTGGCCCCGTGGATCGCCTCACCGATCCCGGCCAGATCCCCCGACGCCTGGGCCAAGGCCTCGGGCGCTGCGAAAACATACGACGACATGGGGGGGCTCCGATCACCGCGGGTGGGACAAGTGACAGCTACCGATTGTTACCCAGGTCGCACCCGGGTGTCCCGGTTCTGAAGAATTTGGGTTCGCTAGGCCGGCAGAACGATCCCGGTGGCCTGGCCCAGGCCGATGTGCTGGCCGCCGGGGGGCAGGTATCCGCCGGTGGGTCCGTAAATGCCGTAGATCGGGTTGGTCGGGCTTCCCCCGGCGAAGAAGTCGTTGATCCAGCCGGTGGACAGCGTGTACACGGCCGCGGTGTCACCGGGCGGGGAGAACGACGTCACCAGCTGGGCGACGACGTCGATGACGGGATTTCCGCCCAGCATCGAGTCGACGTGCGATCCGTTGGCGAGCTCGATCCCGACGAACTGCCCCGGATAGAGGTTGACGAGTTCTTGCGTGGTGGCGCCGAAAGCGTCGAACAGCTTCCCCGGCGCGGCCACCACGTAGTCGGGAATGCCCATCGACTTCAGGTAGGTGATCGCGCTCGCGAAGGCAGAGCCATCGCCGGCGAATCCGTCGAACATCACCACCCCCTGCAGGTGGTTGGCGGCGACCGTGCCGCCGAGGCCGGCGACGTAGTCGCCGGCGGCGAGCGTGGCGAGGCTGCCGCCGGACGAGTGCCCGGTCAGCACGAACTCCTGCGGCAGCGTGCCGTGGAAGCCGGCCTGGCTCGCGCTGAGATTCAGGGCTGTCTCATTGCCGAGGAACAGCCCGGCGACGGCCTGGTGCATCTGGGTACCGCTCAGGTAGGCGCCCATCGGCAGCGGGACCGACGACAGGGTGGGGACGACGACGATGCAGTCGGTTCCCCGGGCCAAGGCGATGGCCAGATCGCTGTACCAGCCGCCGGTGCCCGTGAATCCGTGCTGGAGGTAGATGACGCCGCGTGCATCGACCGTGCCGTTCGCCTGAGTCGGGAAGAACCAGCGCGTCGGGGCGTTGTAGCCGTGCGGACCGACCGGGATCTCCAGGTAGGCGTACCCCTCTTTGACCGCGGTCACCGCGCCGGGGGTCCCCGTCCCCGCGTACACACCGCCGCTGCCGACGGCGGGCCCGATGGCTGACTTTCCGAAGAGCGGTTGCCCGGTCAGATAGGTGAACGGCGAGAAGATCCCCTGGTCGAAGAACTTCTGCGCCACCGTCTGCAGCAACGGCGGCACGTTCGCGGCCTCGGTCGCGGCATAGGCGGCCCCTGCCCCGCCGACCGCACCGGCGAATTCGGCATGGAACTGCGCCGCCCGCGTGGTCAACCCGAGGAACTCCTCGGCATGGCTGCCGAAAAAGCGCGCGATCGACGCCGATACCTCGTCGTCGGCGGCCGCGACGATCCCCGTCGCCGACGGCGCCGCCGTCGCGGTGGCCCCGCGGATCGCCTCCCCGATCCCCGACAGGTCCGCCGCCGCTTGGGCCAACGCCTCGGGCGTTGCGACGACGAACGACGGCATCGGCGGCACCCCCTCACCGGTGGCTTAACAACCTCAGGTCAGCTACGAATTGTCACCCAAACACGGCCGGGGCGTCTCGGTTCTGCGGTATTCGGGTCGATCTTCCTGCACCGAACAGTGCGTACCGCAAGCGCTTCTGGCTGCGGTGGCGGATGGCCGCACGGTCAGACCGCGGTGTTCGCCTCGGGCCGCAGCCCCAGTAGCCAGTCACACCACGCATCGATTCCCGCGCCGGTGCGCGCGCTCAGTTCGATCGCTTGCACGCCCGGGTTGACGGCGCGCAGGTTGGCGTAGAAGGCGTCCAGGTCGTAGTCCAGGTGCGGGATCAGGTCCACTTTGTTGACGACGACGAGGTCGACGGCCCGGAACATCACCGGATACTTCAGCGGCTTCTCTTCGCCCTCGGTGACCGAGTAAACCATGGCGCGCGCGTGCGCCCCCACGTCGAATTCGGCCGGGCACACCAGGTTTCCGACGTTCTCGATGATCACCAGGTCGAGCTCGGTGAGCGGTAGTCGGCCCAGAGCCGAACGCACCATGGGCGCGTCGAGGTGGCACTCGCCACCGAACCCGTTCGAGGTGTTGATCAGGGCGATGGCCGCGCCGAAGCCGGACAGGCGGTCGGCGTCGATGGACGTCTCGATGTCGCCTTCGATGATGCCGATGCGGATCCGGTCGTGCAGCCGGCGCAACGTCTCGGCCAGCAACGTCGTCTTCCCCGCTCCCGGCGACGACATCAGGTTCACCGCCACCGATGCGGCGGCGTCGAAGTCGCGCCGGTTGGCCGCCGCGGTGTGATCGTTTTCCGCGAAGATCCGCTCGAGTACCACGACACGCTCGGCCCCGGTCGAGTACCCCGAATGGTCGCCATGGGCAGGATCTGGGTCATGGTCCCCGTCATCGGCGTGGGCGTGGTCGTGGTCGTGGTCGTGGTCGTGAGCGTGGTCGTGCCGGTGAAACCTGCCCATGACGTCAGACCTCCGCGAGATCGAGTGAGGTAATGAGGAATTCGTCCCCTTCGATGAGGTCGACGGCCTGCCCGGGGCAGGTAGGGCACCCCAGCATGGGCTCCTCGAGTACCTGCGCGCGGCCGCAACCGGTGCAGCGGATCGTGGCCGGAACGCGCTGCACGGCCAGTTCCGCGCCGGCCAGTTCCGAGGACTCGGTCACCAGAGACCAGCAGTACACCAGCGTGTCGGGCACGATTTGGCGCATCGCACCCACCCGCACGTGAACCGTCTGCACCGGCCTGCCCTGGGCATGCCGCCGCACGATGCCCACAATCGAGTTGCAGATCGACAGCTCGTGCACCCACACCTCCTGGTGATTACCGACCCTACAACCGCACAGGTCGGCCGTACGATCTCGTCGTCGTAGGCTGGTGAGATGTGTTTGGGAATTCCGGGCCGGATCGTCAAGGTCTGGGATTCGCCCGACGGCGAGCGCTTAGCGGACGTGGCCTTCCCGGATCGGGTCATGACCGTGTGCCTGGCGTTCCTGCCGGACCTGGCCGTCGGCGACTACACGGTCGTGCACGCCGGGTTCGCGCTGACCAAGCTCGATGAGGAGACCGCCGCGCAGACCCTGGAGACGATGCGCGAGTACGGCGTCGTGTCATGAGCGAGCACGTCACGGGCTATCTGTCGTCGGGTCCACGCTTCGGCGAGGGCGAGGTCATCGAACGGATCGAGTCGTTTCGCCGGCGCCGTCCGCGGCTGGTCGACGAGTATGTGACCCTGGCGCACGGCGCGGGCGGCAAGGCCTCGGCGGCGCTGGTGGATGCGGTGTTCCTGGAGGCGTTTCGCAACCCGCTGCTGGAGTCGTTGGGCGACGGTGCGGTGGTGAGCCTGCCCGGCGGGGATCAGCTTGCGCTGTCGACGGATTCGTTCGTCGTCTCACCGCGGC
>CAIYOH010000168.1 GCA_903927745.1 uncultured Mycobacteriaceae bacterium | reverse complement strand
CGTCGCTGGCCTACGTGATGCAGGGCCCGCCGGTGTTCTTCTCCGACAAGCCTTTTCCGGCGGCGCTGACCGTAATCTGGCCCGTCGCGGTCGCGGCGCTGGTCTATGCCGTGCTGGCGACGTGGCATGCCCACGACGACCTCGGGGCCGGCGGAGCCCCGGTCGCAGACGTGTCAGAGTGGCCGGCGGTGAATTCTGCGGCCGGTGACCACCCGGCCCACGATCCGGGCTAGCCGCGCCATCCCGATGTAGGTCATCGGGTGGAACATCGTTGGCCAGGTGGTCCGGATGAGGTGCTCGCGCAGCGGCCGACGGTCGAACCGGTCGGTGAGCCAGCGCAGCGTCATCGGCGCCGACAGCGGGTGCAGGAGCATGTGCTCGTTGAACGCGTCACGGTGATACGTGACTCGCGCGCCGCCCGCCGAATAGGCCTCGGCGAGCACATCGATGTCGTTGACGTCGATCAGGTAGTCGTGGACGGCCTGGACGAGCAGCACCGGCGGGGCGGGCACGGCGGCACCGAGTTTGATCTCGTCGAAGACGGCGATCATCTCGGGGGCGGCCAGGATCTCCTCGAGCGGCTTGTCGAGGTAGTCGCCCATGTTCTTGCCGGCCATCCGCACGACGGCCTCCACGGTGGTCATCGTTTCGAGCGAGTCGAGGACGGCGCGCCCCTTCTCGTTGACGTGTGTCTCGATCACGTCGCCGACATAGGGGTAGATATGCGCCAGCGCAGCCACCACCAGGGCCGGTAGCCCCGACAACACGCCGCCGTTGAGCCTGTGGAAGGTGTTGCCCAGGTCCCCGACGGGCGACCCGAGCACCGCCCCCACGATGTCGAGTTCGGGCGCGTAGGAGCTGCACATCTCGGCGGCCCACGCGCTGGCCAGCCCGCCGCCGGAGTACCCCCACAGCCCCACCGGGGCCGCCGGGGACAGCCCGAGGGACCCGAAGCGCAGCGCGGCCCGCAGCCCGTCGAGCACGCGGTAGCCGGGTTCGTACGGCGCGCCCCAGCGGCCCTCGAGGCCCTCGTGGTCGGGCACCGAGACGGCCCAGCCCTCGGCGACGGCGGCCAGGATCAGCAGCAGCTCCCACTGGCCGATCGACCCGAGCGCTTTGGCGTTGCGCCGCAGCGCATACGACGGGAAACAGCGCGAGGACAGGGCGTCGATCGCACACTGGTAGGACAGCAGCGGGCACGGGCGCTCCGGGGCGAGCTCGGCGGGCACGATCACCGTGGTCGCCGCGGCCTCGGGCTCGCCGGTGCGGTCCATCGTCCGGTAGAGCAGCTGGACGGCCCGGACGCTCTGGGGGATACGACCCAGGAACGCCAGCTCGACGTCGCGGGAGCGCAGCACCGTGCCGGGTTCGGCGTGCTGGAAGCCCAGCGGCGGCTGGTAGAACGGGTCGTCGCAGGGCAGCAGCGGATGCTCCCCGCGGTGCAGGTTCTCGTGCTGCGGCTGGCCGATCCATTGTGGGTCGACCGTGCCCGCGAGATTGCCGAGTTCCACCATGTGGGCCCCCTTCGTGGCTACCCACCATTGTCCCGCATGTAACGGGGCGGCCGAACCGGCAATCTTCGGCACTGTGACCCAGGTCTCTTGCGGGAGGCCAATCAGGGCCGGACCTCAGGGTTGGCCGGGTGGCCGCAGTGCGGCGAACTCGTCGGTGACCCGCAGCTGCGAATCGGTGAAGTGGTAGAGCGCCGCCGGCCGTCCGCCGCTCCGCCCGGACTGCGCGAAGGTTCCGGTCTGCGAGATGACGCCGCGGCGCGCCAGCACCCGCTGCAGGTTCGTCGCGTCCACCGGGTAGCCCAGCGCTGCGCCGTAAATGCTGCGCAGCGTGGACAGCGCGAAATCCTTTGGTGTCAAGGCGAACCCGATGTTGGTGTAGGAGAGCTTGGCGGCCAGCCTGGCCTGGGCGTTGGTCACCATCAGGCCGTGGTCGAACGCCATGGGCGGCAGCGAGGTGACCGGGTGCCAGCGGGTGTCCGGCGGAAGCTCGGGGATGGCGGGGGAGGGCACCAGCCCCAGGAATGTCGACGCGATCGTCCGGGCGCCGGGGACTCGGCGCGGGTCGGAGAACACCGCAAGCTGCTCGAGGTGCGCCACTTCCTGGAGGTCGACCTTCTCGGCCAGCTGGCTGCGCACCGAGGTGATCATGTCCTCGTCTGCGCGCAGTCGGCCCCCCGGTAGCGACCAGGAACCCCGTTGCGGATCCTGGGCGCGTTGCCACAACAGGACGTTGAGCTGCGGTTTCCCGGCACGTGTGCCGGTGGTCAGGTCGCGAACCTGGAATACGACGGCGAGCACTTCGTGCGCGGTGCTACCATATGGCATGTTTTCGATTATAAGTCGAAAACCCCGGTTGCGAAAGGAGCCGCCGTGACGGTCGCGAACCGCATGGACACGCTCTCCGGTGACATGACGGCCTCGATCACCGATTCCGCCGACGGCTACGCCGGCGTGGACGGCGACGAGCGCTGGGCCGCCGAGATCCGGCGCCTGGCCACGCTGCGCAACGCCACCCTGCTGGCGCACAACTACCAGCTGCCCGCCATCCAGGACGTCGCCGACCACGTCGGCGACTCGCTGGCGCTCTCCCGCATCGCCGCCGCGGCGCCCGAGGACACCATCGTGTTCTGCGGCGTGCACTTCATGGCCGAGACCGCCAAGATCCTCAGTCCGCACAAGACCGTCCTCATCCCCGACCAGCGGGCCGGCTGCTCGCTGGCCGACTCGATCACCGCCGACGAACTGCGCGCCTGGAAGGACGAGCACCCCGGCGCCGTCGTGGTCTCCTACGTCAACACCACCGCGGCTGTCAAGGCGCTCACCGACATCTGCTGCACCTCGTCCAACGCCGTCGACGTGGTCAACTCGATCGACCCCGCCCGCGAGGTGCTGTTCTGTCCCGACCAATTCCTGGGCGCCCACGTCCGCCGGGTGACCGGTCGCAGCAACATGCATCTGTGGGCGGGCGAATGCCACGTCCATGCCGGCATCAACGGCGACGAGCTCACCGAGCGGGCCCGCGCCAATCCCGACGCCGAGCTGTTTGTGCATCCCGAATGCGGTTGCGCCACATCGGCGTTGTACCTCGCCAGCGAGGGCGCCGTCCCGGCTGAGCGCGTCAAGATCCTGTCCACCGGCGGCATGCTCGAGGCCGCCCGCTCCACCCGCGCCCGCACTGTGCTGGTGGCCACCGAGGTCGGCATGCTCTACCAGTTGCGCCGGGCCGCGCCAAACGTCGACTTCCAGGCGGTCAACGACCGCGCCTCCTGCCGGTTCATGAAAATGATCACCCCGGCGGCGCTGCTGCGGTGTCTGGTCGAGGGCGCCGACGAGGTCCACGTCGACGCGGACGTCGCCGCGGCGGGCCGGCGCAGCGTGGAGCGCATGATCGCGATCGGGCAGCCGGGCGGCGGAGAATGACGCCCTCTCTCGCGCGGTCCCTGCAGCCCTCGTGGACCGACACCGCCGACGTCGTCGTCGTCGGCACCGGCGCGGCCGGACTTGCCGCCGCGCTCGCCGCCCACCGCGCCGGCCGGCGCGTGATCGTGCTGAGCAAGGCCGCCCGGATGGGCGCGACCGCGACGCACTATGCCCAAGGCGGGATCGCCGTCGTCGTACCCGGCCAGGCCGGCCCGGCCGCCGATGACGACGACTCCGTCGAGGCCCATGTCGCCGACACCCTGACCGCCGGCGCCGGACTGTGCGACGCCGACGCGGTCCGCTCGATCGTCGCCGACGGCCACCGCGCGGTCTGCGACCTGGTCGGCGATGGGGCGCGGTTCGACGAGTCGGCGCCCGGCCGGTGGGCGCTGACCCGCGAGGGCGGGCACTCCCGGCGCCGCATCGTGCACGCCGGCGGGGACGCCACCGGCGCCGAGGTGCAGCGCGCACTCGACCGTGCCTCGGCCATGCTGGATGTGCGCACCGGGCACGTGGCCCTGCGGGTGCTGCACGATGCCGGAGTTGGTGCGGTGACCGGGGTGCTGGTGGGCGATGAGCGCGGGTACGGGGTGATCAGCGCGCCGTCGGTGATCCTGGCCTGCGGCGGTCTCGGGCAGCTCTACGCCGCGACCACCAACCCCGCGGGTTCCACCGGCGACGGCATCGCCCTGGCTCTGTGGGCGGGCGTCGCCGTGAGCGATCTGGAGTTCATCCAGTTCCACCCGACGATGCTCTTCGCCGCTGCCCGCGGTGGCGACGCCGTGGCACGGCGGCCACTGGTCACCGAGGCGATCCGCGGCGAGGGCGCGATTCTGGTCGATGGCCGCGGCGATTCGATCATGGCCGGCGTGCACCCGATGGGGGACCTGGCCCCGCGTGACGTGGTCGCCGCGGCGATCGACGCCCGACTCCGGGCCACCGGCGACCCCTGCGTGTTTCTCGACGCGCGCGGCATCGAGCCCGCAGGCGGCTTCGAGGTCCGCTTCCCCACTGTCACCGCCGCCTGCCGCGCCGCCGGGATCGACCCGGTGCGCCAACCGATTCCGGTGGTTCCGGGGGCGCACTACAGCTGCGGCGGTGTCGTCACCGACGTCGACGGCCGGACGTCGCTGCCGGGGCTGTTCGCCGCCGGAGAGGTGGCCCGCACGGGCATGCACGGCGCCAACAGGCTGGCCTCCAACAGCCTGCTCGAGGGGCTGGTGGTCGGCGGGCGCGCCGGCAAGTCGGCGGCCGCACATGCCGCCGCAGCCGGGCCGGTGCGCGCCGCGATGCCCGAACAGATCGCCCACACCGCACCCGAGCGCGCCGACCTGCAGCGGGCCATGAGCCGGGATGCGGCCGTGGTGCGCGACGCCGCTGGGCTGCGCCGCCTAGCCGACACGCTCTCGCAGGCCCCGCAACGCACGCTCGTCGGCCGCCGGGACTTCGAGGACGTCGCGCTGGCGGTCACCGCCCGGGCGGCCGCCGCGGCCGCCCTGGCCCGCACCGAGAGCCGGGGCTGCCACCACCGTGCGGAGTACCCCGACGCCGCGCCCGAGCAGGCCCGCAGCAGTGTGCTGCGGCTGGGCGAGGACCACCAGACCGTCGTCGTGCAGGCGCTGGCGGCGGTGGGCTGACGTGCTCGCCGACCCCGAACTCGGCGCCGCGCTCGACACCATCCGCCGCGGTTTGGCCGAGGACCTGCGCTACGGGCCCGACGTGACCACGCTGGCGACCGTTCCCGACGGTGCGGTGGCCACCGCGTCGCTGGTCCCCCGCGAGCCCGGCGTGATCGCGGGGCTCGACATCGCCCTGTTGGTGCTCGACGAGGTCCTTGGCGCGGGCGGCTACGAGGTGGCCCACCGCGTCGACGACGGCGCCCGGGTGGCGCCCGGCGAGCCCGTCCTGACTGTGCGGGCGACTACCCGCGGCCTGCTGACGGCCGAGCGCACGATGCTCAACCTCATCTGCCACCTGTCGGGCATCGCCACGCAGACTGCGGCCTGGGTCGAGGCCGTGCACGGCACCAAGGCCAAGGTACGCGACACTCGCAAGACCCTGCCTGGCCTG
>CAIYOH010000167.1 GCA_903927745.1 uncultured Mycobacteriaceae bacterium | reverse complement strand
GTTCGCAGGAGCGCTGAGCGGCGACATCGACGTGCTCGACGCGCTGGAGAAACGCGACAGCGACGCCGACAGCGCGCGGCCTGTCGGAGAGATCCCGGTCGGTGTTCCCGTCACGCGCTCGACCGCGCCGCCGCGCATCCTGTGGCTCGCCGGCGGCGCACCCGGGCAGTTGCTCGTCGAAGTCCGCGCCACGGATCGCCCGGGTTTGCTCGCACTGCTGACGGCGGCTCTCGAACGGGCGGACGCGGACGTCCAGTGGGCGAAGGTCAACACGTTTGGGTCGACGGCGGCCGACGTGTTCTGCGTGACGGTGCCGTCGGTCAACGATGAGGACGCGGCACGGGCGTTGATTGAGCAGCATCTGTTGGCCGCGCTGGGCGGCGGTCCCGCGGTCGAGATGCTCGAGCAACGCGCCGGCGGCTGAAGGACAATGTGCTACTATGTAGCATATGAAGACGATCGGGGTACGGGAACTCCGGCAACACGCCAGCAGGTACCTCGACGCAGTGGCCGCCGGGGAATCGATCGAAATCACGGATCGGGGCCGTCCCGTCGCGCGACTGGTGCCTATCGCCGCCGATCCATGGCAGAACCTGATTAGCGGTGGCGAGGTTGTGTCGGCTGCTCGGCCGACGAAGATCGAAGACCTCACACCCAGTGTGTACCCCCACAGCGCCTCGGAAACGCTTGAGCGACTTCGGAGCGACGAGCGCTAGCCCCGATGCGGATCTACCTGGACACCTCCGCTTTGGTCAAACTCGTTGTTGTCGAGAATGAATCAGAGCCATTGCGGTCATATCTCAGCGCGTGGCCCGACGACAGCTGGTTTTCGGCAGCTCTGGCCCGTACTGAACTGATACGTGCCGTAGCCCCCAACGGCGCCCAGGCCATCGCCGATGCTCGAGACCTCCTGAACGGCCTGGACTTTGTCACGTTGACGCAGCGGCTGCTCGACGACGCCGGCACTATTCTGCCGCTGCGACTGCGCAGCCTGGATGCCATACATCTGGTGGCCGCGCAGCGAGCTGGTGACGTGTTGCGTTCGGTCATCACCTATGACGCCCGAATGCTCTCAGCTGCGGCCGATCTCGGGATCGCGACGGCGTCGCCGCACTAGCCGGTCACGACTCCGACGCGAGGTCCCGCACGGCGTCGATGCGGGCCTTGAGCTGATCGCGGGTCGCCGCAGCCATCGGTGGTCCGCCGCAACGGCGCCGCAGCTCGCCGTGGATCCAACCGTGCGGTTTGCCGGTGCGGTGGTGGGCAACCGAGACGAGGGTGTTGAGCTCGCGCCGCAGCTCGCGCAGCTGTCCGTGGGTGGTCGCGGGCAGCGCCGGCGACGGCACGGCTGCCCGCTTCTGCAGCTGCTCGTCTTGGCGCCGGTGCAGCAGGGCGCGCATCTGCTCGGCGTCGAGCAGCCCGGGGATGCCGAGGTAGTCGGCCTCCTCGTCGCTGCCGGCCGGCGTGGCCGTGCCGAACGACGACCCGTCGAAGATGACCTGATCCAGTTCGGCGTCGGCGCCGAGCGCGGTGAAGCC
>CAIYOH010000166.1 GCA_903927745.1 uncultured Mycobacteriaceae bacterium | reverse complement strand
GTCGGCGCTGGGTGGCGACGATTTCCGCCCAACTTTTGGGGTTGGCGGTGATCTGGGCGTACCTGTGGGCCGAGGCCGGCTCGAGCCCGTGGTGCGCCAGCTGCGCGGCGGTGGTGCATCGGGAAAGCTCGGACGGAATGCCCGTGAGCGGTTCCACGTTGGCGGGTTCGGCAGTGCCCAGTACGACGGTCACCATGCCCGCAAGGCCCACCTGCGGGGCGACGGGCTGCAGAACCAGGAGATCGCCGTCGCGGGCGGCGATCACATGCCGCTCAGCCCTGCGGCACAAGGCGAAGCGCACCATCACGCCACCGACATCGCGCCTCCACCACCGACCCTCCAAGGCACGATCCGATCTGGCGAGGGTGTCGACCATCTCGGCTACCGCGGGGTGCGGTTGTCCATCGCCGTCGAGCACTCCCTGCGCGGTGAGGTCGGTGGCCACCTGATCCCGCACGCGGTCGCGCAGCTCTTCGTCTGCGATGTTGGGCCGGATACCGAGGCCCGCCGGGAAATCGACCAGCTGCAACCGGTCGGCGATCAACAACAGCCCGTCGATGGTCAATTCCACCGCGACGACGTCGCCGGCGAGGCCGACGGCATGCACTCCGTTGATCATGGGTTCTGCATTTGTTGACCGACGTTGTTGGCTGCGGCTTTGTCGGCGTCGTTATATGCCGTGACCGCCGCGGCAACCGCGGCGCCGGCGGCGCCTTGAAGTCGCGAGACCCCACTGGAGACCGAACCTGCAACGTTGCCCGAAACTGCCAACCAAGCCATCGTGTTGATTTCCTCTGTCGTAGGGGGCTGTACCCCCGCGTCGGGGCCATGCTAACACCGCGCCGTCGACGACCGGAAGTCGAGTTTTCCTGCATACCAGCAGTTTCCGAAGTTACAGTCAAGGTTTCGGGAGGGTTGACGGCAGGTAAACAGATACATGCACCCCCCGCGCGCGCCGCTCGACATGACGGGGCCAGGCGGCGGTCGTATGCTCATTTAGAACAGCCCGCGCTCGCTCGCCCCACCCTCCACACGCCCCCGCGACACGAAGGGATTCGCCGCATGACTACTGCGAACATCAACCCAGAAATTGCCGCTGAGATGGGGCATTTGGAGCGATTCCAGTCGGCTCTCGAGGATCAGATGCAGCGGACGGGAACCGGGTTATTCAGTGCCACAGATGAAACCGAGACTATCAATGTAACCCTCAACGGGAAGCTCTGCATGGTCGGCCTGTACATCGACGAGAGCGTGATGCGGCTCGGACCCAAGACATTGGAGCAGCGAATCAACGAGGCGCTGTTGCTCGCCCAAGCTGCCGCGACCGAGGCCGCAGTGGCCCAGTATGCACAACTGTGCTCGTCCTTAGGTGAGATAGCGCAGTCGCTTCTGAAAACAGTCGAGCCTTCGTAGCGGGCACGACGCCACGCGCCGAACAGTCGCTTTTCGCTCTGAACCCATGGGGAGGTGTTGACATGACAACACAGGAGACGGACGTCTCAACACCGGCGACAGTCGACGTCGAATGGACGGAGCTGACGGCGCGAGCCGCGGAACTCGAGGCGCCGATACCCACCCCCCCAGCAGAGAACCCCTCCGGGCCGTGTGGCTTGGAATTCGCCACACAGGCGGCTCAACAAATTCAGTTGTCTGCCGACAACATGCGTATCTATCTTGCCACGGGCGAGCGGGAGCGGACAAAGCTGGCGACGTCGCTGCGCAACGCCGCGAAGGCTTACCAGGGAGCCGACGAAGGCGCCGGGGAGGCGATCGACGACGGAACGTCCGTTCCGGAGGTGACCCCCGTGTCCGTTGCCGATCCCGTGGACACCTCCCTGCTCGGCGACACACCCGCAGCGGAGGCACTCGGATCTCCGCCCTACCGCGATCTCTTGCAGACAGCGCAGACACTTGAGGCGGGCGATAACGGCGCGGCGTTTCTCCACTCCGCCGCCGCGTGGGACGCCTACCAACGGCCGTTGCTGGAAGCCCGCCTCCAGTTCCGCCCCTTCACCCAGTGGTCGAGTGACGCGAGCGCAGCCGTCGAGTCGAACTTCGACTCCTACCGGCAGTGGTTGGACGGCATGGCCACGATGTGCGGCACCATAGCGAGCCAGGCACGTGGCGTCGCGACGGCGCATCAGTGGGCCATGACCCAGCACCCGACCAGCGCCCAAATCAAGAGAATCGATCAAGAATGGGCACAGTGGAGCAATTTGGCCAACGACCCGAGGTGGCCCTTCAAAGGGACGGGCGGTCAATGGGATCCCACCGTGCGACTACAAGACCTGACCAACCAATACGCGGCGTTGCAAACCAGGTCGGCTTCGATACTCACTGACTACCAGACGAAGGCCGCCTTGCCGTTGCCTCCGTTGAGTCCGTCGCGGCCAACGCCGGCCTACAGCATCCCGGATCCCACAATTCCCGGCTCGGACCCCGCCCCGCTCCCGTATCCCTCCGGCGTTCCGGACATGCCCACGACACCGTCGATCCCGCAGATCCCGATGATGCCCACCATGCCCACCACGCCCAGCACGCCCGCTGTGCCGCCTGCGCCCGACAACGCTGCGCTGACCGCGGCGCTGAAGGACATGAAGCCCGGGGGTGTGCCTGCCGGCGGCCTGAAACCCGCCGCGTTGGGCGGTGGAGGCGCGGGCGCGCCGTCGATGCCCTTGGCGTCGACGGCATCCGGCTCGGCGACCCCGGGCGGGGCAGGTCCCGGCGCCGCATCAGGTCGCGGGCTTCCAAGCGTGGGGGGCGCCATGGGCGGTGGGATGGGCGGCATGGCACCGATGGCTCCTGGCGGGCAGGGTCAACAAGGCGCCGGCAAGGGCAAACACATGGGTGACGGCGACGACGCGCTCTACACCGAGGAACGCCCGTGGACCGAGGGAGTCGTAGGCCTTCGGCGGGCCAAGGACGCTCCCGGCGGCCACGACGATCAGTGACGACCGTGCGTTCGACGGATGCGGCCGACAGGTGGAGAGGGGTCGACGATGGGCATCGCCAAGCCGACGCTTCCCCATGCCGACAAGATGCTCGGCCCGGCCGGGTGGCCGGACGTCGATGAAGACCTATTCTTTGACCGCGCAGGCGAATACACGGAGGTTCTGCGCCAGGTCACCGACGTGTTGGACGTCTGCCGACACAAACAGGCCGAAGTATTCGGCAGCGGGACCTGGTTGGGCAGCGGCGCCGCAGCAGCCAACGACCACCTCGCGGCAAACATCGGCGATCTACTGACGCTGCAGCGTGACGTTGCCGCCATCGTCACCTGGCACAAATACATCGCCGAATCGATCGCCCAGACGAAGTCTGACGTCGATGACAATGTGGAAAGCGCTCACCGGGACATCACGGCCCTGAAAAACGACCCCACGCTGAGCAGATCCGAGCGAAACACCGCGATCCGCGGCGTCGTCGAGGCGACACTGCACGCCAACGTCAGCAGGGTCGCCACCGCCGCGGACCAGATTCGGGCAAGCCAGCCCTGGACACCGCCCCACGACGCCCTGCAACGTCTGCTCGACCAGCGAGCGCCGTTGAGTACGTCGCGCCTCTCCAGCATGTCGATGCTGTCGACCTCGAGCCCGTCACCATCAGGGGCGCCGGTGACGTCGGCGCCGGCGTCTCCCGCGCTGTCGGCATCCGCGCCGGCGTCTCATGCGGCAGCTGCATCCGCGGCGTCCGCGCCGGCGGCACGAGCGGCGTCCGCACCGGCGGCATCCGCGCCGTCGGCATCGGTGGCGGCGACTCCAGCGCCGACCGCGGAGGCGGTGCCGTTCGAGCCGTCAGAAGCCCCGAGGGCGTCGTCTGATTCGTCCAGTGCCGCAGCGACGCCTGGCGCCGCGGCGCTGCGCGGCGGCGCGGCGCCGCTCGGCGGGTCGGCGACACCAGGCGCTCGCACAGCCGCGACGGCGCAAGGCGAGTCTGCCAATTCCGGGGTTCGCGCGGCCGCGACGCAGCCGTCCGACTTGGGAGAGGGCAGCGGGATGAATCCGGCGTCGACCTCGGACACCTCACCGTCACCGGCCGGTCCCCCTCCCGCGCCGATGTCGCCGACCGCACCTGCGAACTCGGGCGCCGGGGCCGGCTCGGGCGCCGGGCCGAGGGTTGCACCGGGGCAGGCATCGGCGGTCGGACAACGCGGGACACAGCCAGCGGCGGCCGACCGACAGACGGCGAAGACTCGAAACACCCCGAGGGGACGACGCCCGGCAACGCACCAGGAGGCACCCGAGAACGGTGCCGCAGCAGGGGCGGTGATCCCCGTGTCCACGGCACGCGCCGAGCGCGATGCCATCGCAGAGGCCACCAACGCGGACGCGGCGCGACGCACCGGTCCGGATCCGCTCCAGGTGGCGCGCCGCATCGCGGCGGCGCTGAACGCCCCGGACAACCCCGGTGCGGACGACTTCGGATTCTTCTGGGCGACCGGCGTGACGACCGACGGCACGATCGTGGTGGCCAACAGCTACGGGCTTGCCTACATCCCCGACGGTGTGCGGTTGCCGGAGCCCGTCCATATGGCCAGCGCCGACGCCACCATGCCCATCGCCGATCGGGCCCGCTGGGCTACGTACCCGATCATGGCCGTGCGGAACTGGGCGGATTTCCACAGGACCACTCTGCGGGCGATCATCGCCACCACTGAACAACTGGCCCATTCCGATCCCGGTGTGGCCACGGTGGCGCTGACACCCGATGACATCCCCGCCAGCGGCGACATGACGGGTCGCTCCCGCCTCGAGGTGGTGGACCCGGCAGCGGCCGCCCGGTTGGCGCGCACCCCCGACCCGCAGCTCACCAGTTTGTTGCCACCCGCTCCCGCGGGTGCCGCCCGACAGGCTCGTGGACCCGCCACCCCGGTGGGGTCACCGGATGACAACACCATGGCCGAACTCGCAGCGGCGCTCGCCGCGGGCACGCTCAGCATCGACGATCTGCACGCCCAGCTGTCAGCAGGTGCCGGTGCTGACGCGGCTGACCGGCGTCCGACGTTGTGGTTCGCAGTGATCAAACCGATGACCACCGGCGCGACGGGTCGCGAGACCGCGCACCTGCGCGCCTTCCACGAGTACTCCGCTCACGCCCAAGCCATCCTGCTCGCAGAGGCCCACACCGCGGCGGACCCGGGCACCCAACGAACCGCCATCGCCGAGTGGCTGTACTGGAAACACCTCACCGACCTACTCCAGGCCGCGATCCTGGTGGACGCGCCAGGTCCGCACCGGGGGTGATGAGGAGTCTCCGCTTAGCCGACAGGCATGCGCTATCAGCTCTCCACGTGCCGGCCGGCGAAGGCCTCCACTTGGGCCGCCTCGGCCTGTTCGGTAGTCGGCAAACCCATGTCGAACTCCGTGAAGCCTGCGAGCAGCTCGCCACCGTCCATTCCGACCGCATCACCCAGATTGCGAAAGACTTCCACCGCGGTGGGGTTTTCCAGAATCGCCGAGCGCTGGCCCGCCAGCCCCTTTTGCTGCGCCAACCCCGCCAAGGTGAGAAGCTCGGCTGAGAGCTCGGATCCGGTCATCGTGGGCAACATTTCCGACAATTCGACCCGCTGGGTTCTGCCGTCGATCAGAGCGGACACCGCCACGGTGTCGGCCGGGTTGGCGACCGTGAAGTACTGAGCGTCTTCCTCATCCTCGGACGATTCGTCGTCGGAGGACGAGGTCTGCGACACCATCGCAGCCAGTTCGGTTCCACTGTCCTGGGCCCCGCCCGGCGCGTAATCGGCCAACGCACTTGTGGCCGTGTCGTCGTCACTATCGTCGTCGCCGCCCGAGAAATCCAGGGCGGCCCGCTGCCCACCTGCAGGCGGGGCAGATGTGCCGGGCTCGTCGAAGTGCAAGGCTGCGAGAGGGTCGTGTTCATCGGACTGCGGCATAGCTCCCTCTTTCTGGATAACCTCGTGGCCTGATCGGTATCAGTGCCTAAAAAAACAAGTTCGGTCCGTCGTCGCCGAGCCACGTCTTGAATTGGTCTGCGAACTCCTGGTCGACGAGGTCGTACGCGTTTGCTGCCGCCAGCAGACTCACGTAGAGCGCACCGGCCACATTTTTCACACTCGCGACGGCGTTTTTTCGAGCGTCTTCGGAACTCTTGAATTCGTGGTTGGAATACTGACTGATTCCTCCGTGGGTGAGGGTGAGACTCATGTCCACGACGGCTCCGTCAGCGGCCGACGTCGCCGCCTCCAGGAGAAAAGTTGACTTATCCGCCAACACCTGCGGATTTTTTACCACTGTTTGCCCGGCCACTGCTCGCCTCCTTTGATGACGGACTGTCTGTTACTGGACTGAGTCGGGAACGCATCGGCATCCGCGCCACTCAGCGGGCTTGGCGCTCGCCGGCCCCCCCAGACGTGACAGGCTCGGCCGCCCTGTCCTGAAGGGGCGCTCGTTCGGAACCGTCCGCACCCGCGCTGGCACCCTGCGCGGTGGGGCCATCCTTGGCGTCGTCATGAGGCTCCGGCTGCGCATGCTGATTGGCTTGCTGGGTCGCCTGCTGGACCCCCTGCTGGATGGACGAGACACCCTGGTTCACCGTCTGCCCCATGCTCTGCCCCAGAGGGGGCAACGACCGTGGCGGTCTGCATGGCTTGGGCCGCATTGACGCCGGACGCGGCTGTGCTGGCCGCCGGG
>CAIYOH010000165.1 GCA_903927745.1 uncultured Mycobacteriaceae bacterium | reverse complement strand
GCAGCGCCTCGAGGCGGCCCTGGCTGATCTCCGGCTGATACGGGGTGTAGGCGGTGTACCAGGCCGGGTTTTCCAGGATGTTGCGCAACAACACCGGCGGAGTGAATGTGTCGTAGTAGCCCTGCCCGATCATCGACACGGCGACAGTGTTCGCGTCAGCCAGGGCCCGTAACTCCGACAGCGCCTCGGCCTCGGTCACGGCCGTCGGTAGCCGATCGAGGCCGGGCGAGAGGCCGGCGTCGGTGAGTGTGTCAAGGATTCCGCGCGGGACGGCCTTGGCCGCGAGCTCGTCGAGGGTCTCGACACCGATGACGGCGAGCATGGTGGCGAGGGCCCGAGGGTCCGGCCCGATGTGGCGGGAAGCGAAAGCGGAGTGGTCGGTCACGGTGGGACTCCTGGCAGGGGGCGAGAGAAGACGGCAGAGGACGAGCGGCCCTCTCCCTCTGTCTTCACCCGTGCGCCGGGTGCCTGAGAGATTCGGCGCACGACTGCGTCGCACACCTTTCCCCATCGGCGGGTGTTGCCACCACTTTCCAGAGGCGTCGTGAACTCGTGCGGTCCGGGGGCCTGAGAGGTTGACGGAGAGGTATTGCTCCTTCGGCGCCCGTGGCTGGCGGCCACGGAACTCTCCCGCACGGGTGCGACGCAACCCCGAGTCTAGCGACACGCAGACACAAAGTCGCATACCGGCGGGCGCGCCCACGTGATTCTCTGTCTGTGAGCTCCGAAACCCTGGGTCGAGGTCAGCCGGTCTTGCGGTCGCGGTGCTTGCGCCGCGACGCCAACTCGTCCTCCGGGGTTGCGATGGACTCGCCGCCGTCGGCGCGCTCGCCGGGGAAGTCGGCGATGATGCCGGTCAGCTCACGCATGGCGCCGGACACGGCGATGCCGAACACTCCCTGACCGCCCTGCAGCAGGTCGACGACCTCCTCGGCCGACGTGCACTCGTACACCGTGGTGCCGTCGGAGAACAGGGTGATGTTGGCTAGGTCCTGCACTCCGCGCTGGCGCAGGTGATCGACCGCGACCCGGATGTTGTGCAGAGATATCCCGGTGTCGAGCAACCGCTTGACGATCTTGAGGACGAGAATGTCCTTAAAGGAGTAGAGCCTTTGGCTGCCAGAGCCCGCCGCGCTGCGGATCGACGGGACCACCAGCGAGGTCCGCGCCCAGTAGTCCAGCTGGCGGTAGGTGATTCCGGCAACCTGGCATGCGCTGGGACCGCGGTAGCCGACCAACTCGTCGGGGATCGAGTCGTCGGGAAACAATCCGGGTTGGACGGGGGCGCTCGCCGCGGTGATGCCGGTGACAGCCAGATCCAGCTGCCCCTGACGTGGCTCCTCGCTCACGGTGGTTCCTCTCGCCGATCGCAGTGCTCAGGCCCGAGTGGTTGAGAGCTTACGCTCATCGGCAGCCGCGGTTGCCCTCAGGATGTCTTCAAAGTATGTCCGCGATCGGGCTCGTTGGACGCGCTATCCGCCAGGCGTGTCGGCATCGCGGAGCCAGTTGAGACGGATCCGTGATATCCGGGCTTCAGGTGGCTTTGAAGTCGTCCGGGGAGACGCTGTCGAGGAATTCCTTGAACTTCTCCACCTCGTCCTCCCGAAGAGCTGTGCCGCCCTCTTCGTCGCTCTCGTCGGGAATCAGCAGGCCCGCTTGGGCCAACACGGACTCCTCGACGTAGATCGGGACGCCGATCCGCAGTGCGATGGCCACCGAGTCCGAGGGGCGCGCGGACACGGTGATGTCGCGATCGAAGACGAGGTCGGCGTAGAACGTACCTTCCTGGAGATCCACGATCCGCACTTCCTTGAGCGAATGCCCCAGTGCTGCAATGACATCCCTGATGAGGTCGTGGGTCATCGGCCTTGGCGGCTCGACACCCTGCTGCTCGAGAGCGATCGCGGTGGCCTCCGACTGGCCGATCCAGATCGGCAGGTACCGGTCACCGTCGGCTTCGCGCAATAACAGCACTGGTTGGTTCTGCGGCTGTTCGACGCGAATGCCGACAACACGAACTTCACCCATCTGTGTCTGCCCTCCGCGCGGAAACCGAGCCCTCGACCCGAACCTTGGACCAAAGTCTAGCCGTCAGCGATGGAGGACGTCGCGGACGGCGGATTTGACCAACGAGGTGTGCAGGGTGATCGCGAGCGCCGCGACCTCGCGGGCCAGATCGTCGGCGCGATCACGGGCGCCGGCCTTGCCGGCTTTGACCAGTGGCCCGGCGATCTGGGCGATCAGATCCGACTGACGGTCGGCCGCCGATCGGAATGCGCGCAGGTGGCGCGGCTCGACGCCGTAGTCAGACAGCGCCCGCGCGCATTGCAGGATCACGACAGCGTGCTCGTCGAAGAAGCCTCCCGGGCTGGTGGAGACGATCCCGGCTTTGAGCAGCGCCGAGACCAGTTCGTCGTCCACGCCGGCGCGCTCGACGAGGTCCTGCCGGCTCAGCCGAACATGCTTGGTGGCGTCCGCCGCCGAGTCGGGTCCGCCGCCGGCGCCTGCCTCACCATCCGTCGGCACGGTGACCAGTCGGGGCACTCCATACGGGGATCCGAATGGGGGCAGCTCGCCGCCGGGCTGGGCGTCCAACTGCGCCCTGATCACCTTCAGCGGCAGGTAATGATCGCGCTGTGCGGCGAGGATGAACCTCAGCCGCGCGCAGTCATAGGCGGTGAACCTGCGATATCCCGACGCCGCCCGCTGCGGCGTCACCAGGCCCTCGGCCTCGAGGAAGCGGATTTTGGATATCGTCACGTCGGGGAAGTCGGGCCTGAGCAGTTCCAGGACCGCTCCGATCGACATCCCGGCTGGCACCGGGCTATCGGGTGCGCTCACAGGCCCGCAGATCCTCCGCCGTCGCCGCCCTGCTTGGGCCCGGTGAGGAAGACCAGCCGGAACTTGCCGATCTGCACTTCGTCCCCGTTCGCGAGCACGGCCGAATCGACGGGCTCGCGGTTGACGTACGTTCCGTTGAGGCTGCCGACGTCAACGACGTCGAATTCACCTCTCTCCACACGGAATTCGGCATGCCGACGACTCACCGTGACATCGTCGAGGAAGATGTCGCTGTCAGGATGCCGGCCGGCGGACGTGACGGGCTGGTCGAGCAGAAAGCGCGATCCCGCATTCGGTCCCCGTTTCACGACCAGCAGGGCCGAACCGGCCGGCAGCCCCTCGACACCGGATACCGCGCTCTCGGCGCCGGCCTGCGCGGGGGCGTCCAGTTCGTTGAGGAAGTCGGCCCGAAAGACGGACGTCGTCTCGACGGTGACGTCGTCGGAATTCTGGTCATGTCCCATGCCGGAGTCCTTGTCGGTCACGCGCTACTCCTCACTGGCCGCGTAATCTCAGCCCGCCTCAGCTCTGACCGTACCGCGAAGCGGCCGGTCATCATCATTCGGTCAACGTTTCACGGTAGGCCTGCGGGCCGAGCAGGGATGCGACGGCCGACTCGAGGTCACCCGGGTCCGCCACGCGGACATCCACCAGCCAGCCGGCCCCGTAGGGATCCGAATTGACCAGTTGCGGGCTGCCTTCCAGGTCGCTGTTCACCGCGGACACGGTGCCTGAGACGGGGGCATAGAGGTCCGACACCGACTTCGTCGATTCCACCTCGCCGAAGGATGCGCCCGCGGTCAGTTCCGTGCCCACGTCGGGCAACTGGACGAACACGACGTCGCCCAGCGCCGACTGCGCGAAATCGGTGATCCCCACCCGTACGACGTCGTCACCGCCATGGCGAACCCACTCGTGATCGGCGGTGTAATGCAGGTCGGCCGGTATATCGCTCACAAGTAATCCTGTTCTGCTTCGCGTGCGCTCACTTGACGGGCTGAGCGTATTGGTGTGGTTTCGGTTGCCGCAAGGTGGTCACGTCCAGCCGGTTTGCCTGCTGAACGGACATCCGTGCGCCGACCCGCCTGATGCTGTCCACCGCTCCACCGGGAATGTTCATCGCGGCGGCCATGGTAGGTGGATCGCCAATCGCCAGAATCGAATACGGGGGCGAGAGCGTCCGGGTGTCGACGTTCAGTGAGCCGGGGGCGCCGGTCACCCAGGTGTCGACGCCCACTCGCACAGACTGCTGCGCATCGTTGACCTCGATCGCCTCGGCGCCTGCGGCGCGCAATTCGTTGATCACGTCCAGCATCGACTCGGGCGAGACGCCGGGTCCGGGATCCTCGATCGTGACGGTGACGCCCGGCCCGGTGGCGCCGACGGCGCCGACCAGGATGGACAGCGCGGCCAGCCGGGCCGCTGCGGCCTGGACGGCTGCCTGATCGGTGTTTCCCGAGGCCTGCAGCGAGTTCAGCGTGTTCTGTAGTTCGCTTACTTCGGTGTTGAGCGTGGCCTCGCGCTGGCGCAGGGAATCCAGCAGCACCAAGAGGTCCGCGGGGCGGGCGGTGTCCAACGCGTCGCCCGATTTCGTCTGGCGGACCTGCGTGACGATGGCGACTCCGAGGACGAGGCACAGCAGCATCGCCAGCGCCCCGAACACCTGCCTGGAGCGCCCCGGGCTCGGCAGCTCTTTCGGCAGCTCGTGACGATGGTGCTGGACCCTGTCGGCGGCGTCGGGCGGCTCGTCGATCACCCCGAACTCATTTCGACGCCATCTCCCGTCACGCCCCGAAGAGCCTGCGCCGCAGTGCGGCAGCGTTGCCGAAGATCCGGATGCCCAGGACGACGATGATCGCCGTCGATAGCTGGGTGCCGACGCCCAGCTGGTCGCCGACGTAGACGATCAGGGCGGCGACCAGCACGTTGAAGACGAACGAGATCACGAACACTTTCGGGTCGAAAATCCGCTCGAGGTAGGCGCGCAGCCCACCGAATACCGCGTCCAAAGCTGCGACCACCGCGATCGGCAGGTAGGGCTGGACCGCTTCGGGAACCGCGGGGTGAAAGATCAGGCCCAGAAGGATACCCAGCGCCAGCGCCGCGATCCCGATCACGTGCGGTCTCCCGTCTGCATCCGCGCATTGCAATCTGTTGTCATTGCGGTGCAATTGGTGTGGCGAATTTGAGATCGCGGATCGATCCGGCGGGCAGGGCGAGAGCGTCGCCGACATTGACCGTCACGCCGACGCTGTAGGACGATTCCAGCAACCTCAGGCGCTGCAGGCCGGGGCTGTGGTCGAACGTCTCCCGCATTGTGTTGGGCGGCCCGATCGCGACGATCGTGAACGGGCTGGAGGCCGGCGTGTTATCGACCAGAATCGCACCACCGGCCTGGCGGATGGTCACGTTCGGGCCGAGCCGGACGCCGCCCAGAGCGATGGCCTCGGCGCCGCTGGCCCACAACGAGTTGACGACGAGCTGCAGGTCTCGGTCCAGGATGATCTGCCGACTGCCGGTGACACGCTGCTTGGATACGTCGGACAGGTTTGGTCCGGCACCGGGATCCGTCACTGTCACCGAGAGACCCGGGCCGACGATCGGTGTGCTGGCGGCCGCGAGGCTGAGCATGTCGAGCCGACTCAGCAACCGTTGGCCCGCGGCGTTGTCGGTCAGTGCGTGCCGCTGGATGTCGTCGACCTGGGTGGACAGCGCACTGCGCCGCCGCGCCAACTCAGTGGCGGTGACCTCCGTCGAGCGCACAGTGCGTGTCAGCACCTGCTGGGCAGTCCGCTCACCGGGCGCCACCGAGCGGGCCTGCGCGACCGCAGCGGCGAACACCACGGCGACGAGCAGCGCCGCCAGCGCCTGCCACAGCCAGCTGAAGGTCCGCTGCCGCCCACTCGGCGGAGCGGGGCCGCGAGCGGCGGCGGCTGCCGCGTAGCCGGGGTCGAGGTGCTCCGACAACAGGCTGCGCAGCAAGGAGTGCACGGGGAGGGGTCTGTCAGCCATGTTCACCCGCCCGTCCCCACCTTGGGCATCCGGCGCACCACCAGGGTCATCTGGACCGCGTACAGCATGAACGACCACAGGTAGGCGTACATTCCCCACCCCAGGAACGCCCAGCCACATGCCCCCGCCACCCGGCTCCACAGTGCGTTCGAGTCCCCCAGCAGCACCAGCGGGAAGCCGGCCATCAGGCCGAACGTCGCGGCCTTGCCGATGTAGGTGACCGGCAGAGCGGTGAGCCCGCGGCTTCGCAGCACCGGCAGCGCCGCAGCCAACAGCCCGTCTCGCGCCAGCAGGACGACGACGAACCACCACGGCACGACCCCGGCGAGCGCCAGCACGACCGGGACGGTGACCATGTACAGGCGGTCGACCGCCGGGTCGAGCAGCGCGCCCAGCCGCGAGGACTGGTCGAGCAGCCGTGCAATCTTGCCGTCGGCCCAGTCCGAGGCGCCGCCGAACATCAGGATCGCTACGGCCCATCCGTTGGCGTGAGCGACCAGCAGGGCGTAGATGAACACCGGGATGAGCGCCAGGCGGATCACACTGAGCGCATTGGGCACCGTGAACACCCGATCGGGTGGAGGCACCGGGTCCATGAGCCGTGACACTAGTGTGGTCGACGGTCCTACCGGAACACCCCGGGCAGGCTGAGAGTGGACAGCGTGTCGTCGGACAGCGGGTTGTCGTTGACCATGTAGGTCCACGTGGACGTCGGCCGGGCAAGTTTCGACAGATCCAGGCCCGGTTTCCCCTCGACGACGTTGGCCGTTTCGAAGGTCTGTTGCGCCGCCTCGATCGCGTCGGCGGCCAGCGACGCGAACGCGTCGACCGCCAGCCGGTGGAACTCGTCCAGCGGGTTCTGCCGGCCGAGCGCACGCAGATGGATGCTCTCGCGGATGTCGGCCAGATACGCCAGGTGGTCGGCCCAGCCGCGGTCGAGGTGGTAGAGCATGATCACGCGGCAGATCTCCTCAAGCCGCGATTCCGGGACGTTCTCGGCCAGTTCGGCGTACCGGTCCGGCGCCAGTTCGGCGAGTTCCTCGCGAGCGGTCGCAGTGCGCAGCAATGCATTACGCCGCTCGACGATGATGGCGCGCTGCTGGGCGATCAGCTGGTTGTAGCGCCAGGTGTTCGCGTGCACGTCGAGCATCCGGCCTTCGGCCACCCGCTGCGCGTGGTCGAGCATGCCGGCCGCCTTTGGGCTGACGATCCGCCCATCCCCCTCTTCCAAGTCGGTCTCGACCGGCAGCTTGTTGTCGTCGAGGTTGGCCGCAACGACGGCGTCCTCCCAACTCGAGAAGCAGACCGACGAGCCGGGGTCGCCCTGGCGTCCGGCACGCCCGCGCAACTGGTTGTCGAGCCGTTCGGTGTGATGGCGCCCGGTGCCGACGACGTGCAGACCGCCCAATTCGGCAACCCGGTCGTGGTCGGACTCGTCGGATCCGCCGAGCCGGATGTCGGTGCCGCGCCCGGCCATCTGGGTTGAGACGGTGACCCGGCCGAACTCGCCGGCCTCCGCGATCACCGTGGCTTCCTCGGCATCGTTCTTCGCGTTGAGCACCACCGCGGGGACACCGCGGCGCACGAGCCGCTCGTGCAACTCCTCGGACTCGGCCACGTCCCGGGTGCCGACCAGCACGGGCTGTCCGGTCTCGTGCACGTCGGCGATGTGCGCGACGATCGCGTCGTTCTTGGCGGCGGCGGTGATGTAGACGCGATCTGGCTCGTCCTCGCGGATGTTGGGCTTGTTCGGCGGGATCGGCGACACACCGAGGCTGTAGAACTGGCGCAACTGCTCGCCGGCGGCCAGCGCGGTGCCGGTCATGCCGCACACGGTGGCGTACCGGTTGATCAACGCCTGCACCGTGATCGTGTCGAGCACCTCGCCGGTTTCGGTGGTCGCGATGCCCTCCTTCGCCTCGACGGCCGCCTGCAGGCCGTCGGGCCAGCGCTGCAGTTGCGCGATGCGCCCGCGTGAGGAGTTGATCAGGTGCACCGCGTTGTCCTGCACGATGTAGTGCACGTCGCGCTGCAGCAGCACGTGCGCGTGCAGAGCGACATTGACCTCGGTCAGCGTGGTGACAACATGCTCCTCGGAGTACAGGTCGATACCGCCCAGCGCTTGTTCGATCTTGCGGGCGCCGCTTTCGGTCAGGTGGACGTTGCGGCTGTCGGAGTCGGTGTCGTAGTCGAGGCCGTCCTCCAACTCGCCCACCAGCGTGATGATCTCCAACCGCGGCGTCTCGCGGTGGCTGGTGCCCGCCAGCACCAGCGGCACCAGGGCCTCGTCGACCAGTACCGAGTCGGCCTCGTCGATCAGGGCGACGTCGGGGTTGGGCGACACCAGGTCGGCGACGTCGGTCACCAGCTGGTCGCGCAACACGTCGAAGCCGATCTCGTTGACCGAGGCGTAGGTGACGTCGCAGCCGTAGGCCTCCTTGCGTTGCTCGCCACTGGACTCCGCGGTGATCCAGCCGACGGTCAGGCCCATGCCCTCCAGCAGCGGTCCCACCCACTCCGCATCACGGTGGGCCAGGTAATCGTTGATGGTCACCACATGCACATGCCGCCCCGCGAGGGCGTATCCGGCCGCCGCGATCGCCCCCGAGAGCGTCTTGCCCTCGCCCGTGGCCATCTCGATCACGTCGCCGGCAAGCATGCGCAGCGCCCCCAGCAGCTGAACATCGAACGGCCGGAGCCCGGTCGTCCGTTCCGCCGTCTCGCGCGCGATCGCAAGGAATTGCGGGATGTCCGCGGAGTCGGCGAGATCGTCGAGCTTGAGCAGCCCGGTCGCCTTGCGTAGCTGATCGTCACTGAGGCCCGCGGCTTCCTCGTCGAACTCCGACGCGGCGGTCACCGCAACCAGGGAGCGGTTGCGGTTCTTTTCGGTGCTGGCGCCCAGCAACCGCCAGAAGCGGCTACTGAGGCGGCCGGGCCGGGCGCGGGCGGTATTGAGCACAGACCCACGGTACGCGACCGGCGGACCCCCGTCAGTGGGGCGCGAGCGCGCCGCGATCACGCCAGATTGGATCGGCGCGGGTACGCGACGTCCGGGTCCGTCAGCACGTTGACCACGGCAGGCAGGCCACTGGCGAAGGCACGTTCGAGCGCGGGGCGCAGTTCGGCCGGAGAGGACACCAGCTCGCCGTGCCCGCCCAGGACGCGGACCACTTCGTCGTAGCGGGTGCCGGGCCGCAACTCCGCCACCACCGAATAGCCGTAGAGCGCCTCCATCGGATGCTTCTCCAGCGCCCAGATTCCGTTGTTGCCGATCACCGACACGACAGGGATGTTGTGCCGTATCAGGGTGTCCCACTCCATGCCGCTGAAACCGAATGCGCCGTCTCCCTGGAGCAGGACCACCTGGCGTTCCGGGCGGGCCAGCTTGGCGGCCAGCGCGTACCCGGGGCCCGAACCCAGGCAGCCGAACGGGCCGCTGTCCAGCCAGCAGCCGGGCAGGTAACTGTCGATGACCCGTCCGGCGTAGGACCCGAAGTCGCCGGCATCGATGACGACGACGGCGTCGCGGTCCAGCATCGGCGCCAACTCGGCGTACACCCGCATCGGATGCAGCGGGGCGCGGTCATCGGCGAGCTCGGCCTTCTCCAGGTCGCGCGCCGCGGTCTCGGCCGCCCGCAGTTCGTTCACCCAGCCGCGGTGGTCGCCCCCGGACGCGCCGGCCAGCGCCGACAGGGTCGTGGTGAGATCGCCGTAGAGTTCGGCCTCGACCGCACGGGGATGTGTGCGCTCGGGCTCGACGCGGTCGGCGACCACAATCTGGGTCTGCGGCCCGAATACCCCGCCGAAACCGAGACGGAAGTCCATCGGTACGCCCACCACCACTGCGACGTCGGCCTCTTTCAATGCCTTCCCCCGCACCCGCGAGAAGGCCAACGGATGATCGGCGGGCACTGTGCCGCGCGCCATCCCGTTCATCAGCACCGGGATGTGGCGCTGCTCGGCGAGGTCGAGTAGTGCCGTCTCCCCGCGTCCCCACCAGACTCCTGTGCCCGCCATGATCACCGGCCGGGTCGCCCCCGCCAGCAGCTGCACCGCCCGCTCGAGGGCCGCACCGTTCGCGTGTGGCGCGGGCGGCATGTCGGTGAGGGCGCCGGGGCGGGGGTCGTCCGCCACCATCGAGAACACGTGGTCCATGGGAAAGTCGATGAACGCCACCCCCGACGGCGCGCCGACGGCCGCGCGCAGGGCGTCGTCGACGAGCTGACCGATCGCGTCCGGGGATTCCGCGGTGGCCGCGAAGCGAGCCAGGGGCGCCACGAACGGCACATGGTCGATCTCCTGCAGAGAGCCCATGCCCCACCGCCCCGCGGGTGCCCGGCCGCCGAGCACCACCAGGGGCGACTGGTTCTGCTGCGCGGCCGCCATCGCGCTCATCCCGTTGGTCACGCCCGGGCCGGCGGTGAGCGCAGCAACACCGGGCACCCGCGTCACCTTCGACCAGCCCTCCGCGGCGAACGCGGCCGTCTGCTCATGTCGCGTGTCGACCAGGCGGATGCCCTCGTCGCGGCAGCCGTCGTAGAGGGAGAACAGGTGACCGCCCGACAGCGTGAAGAGCGTGTCGACGCCGCCGGCCCGCAGTCGGCGGGCGATCAGCCGGCCGGCGTGCAGCGGCTGTGTCGGGGCGGCGTCGGTGCTCATATCCGCAGCCTAGACGGGTCCGGTGGGGCGGTCGGGTA
Source organism: uncultured Mycobacteriaceae bacterium (assembly GCA_903927745.1). Taxonomy (GTDB): domain Bacteria; phylum Actinomycetota; class Actinomycetes; order Mycobacteriales; family Mycobacteriaceae; genus Mycobacterium. The sequence goes on along the minus strand of CAIYOH010000165.1, from coordinate 13,756 downwards.
CCTTCGCCAAAGGATTTCCCGCGCAGAGGCAGTCCCGCCCGACTCGGAGGAGACAGCGACCATGGACACGAAGCTGTTCAAGCCGTCGATCAACTGGTCGACGGCACCCCTGGAATCCCTGCGGTGGATTGGCATCGCGTGGGTCATCAGCGCCGTCTGCCTCGTCGCCGCCCTCGTGCTCTGCAGGTACCTCACACCGTGGGGCCGGCAGTTCTGGCGAATCACCAGCGGGTACTTCGTGGGGGCGCGTAGCGCCGGCGTTTGGCTGATGCTCGGCGTGCTGCTGCTCTCGGTGCTGACGTCGGTGCGCCTGCTCGTTCTGCTCAGCTACCAGAGCAACGACATGTTCTCCGCCCTGCAGGCCGCGGTGCAGGGCATCGCCACCAGCGAAGCCGGCCTCAAAGCATCGGGTGTTCAGGGCTTCTGGATGTCCATTACGACATTCGCCATCCTGGCGGCGATCTACATCACCAGATACATGATCGACATCTACCTGACGCAGCGATTCATCATCTCTTGGCGCATGTGGCTCACCGCCCACCTGACCGACGACTGGCTCGCCGGCCGGGCCTACTACCGAGACCTGTTCATCGACAACACCATCGACAACCCCGACCAGCGTATCCAGCAGGACATCGACATCTTCACCGCCAATGTCGGCGGCTCCCCCAACTCCCCGTCCGTGGGTACGGGCAGCACCCTGCTGTTCGGGGCGGTCAACGCGGTGGTTTCGGTGATCTCCTTTACGGCGATCCTGTGGAGACTCTCTGGAAACCTGCACGTGATGGGCTTCGATCTGCCGCGCGCCATGTTCTGGACCGTACTGGTCTATGTCACGGTCGCGACGGTGGTCGCAATCTGGTTGGGACATCCCCTGATCCGGCTCACCTTCGACAATGAGAAGCTCAATGCCGCGTTTCGTTACGCGCTGGTCCGACTTCGAGATGCCGCCGAGGCGGTGGGCTTCTACCGCGGCGAGAAAGTCGAGCGGGCGCAGCTGTGGCGGCGCTTCACCCCGATCATCGGCAACTACCGCAGGTGGGTGCGACGCAGCATCATCTTCAACAGCTGGAACATATCGATGTCCCAGGCGATCGTGCCGTTGCCGTGGGTCATCCAGGCACCGCGGCTGTTCGCCGGCCGAATTGAACTCGGCGACATCACCCAGACCGCGGCCTCATTCGGGCACATCCAGGACTCGCTGTCGTTCTTTCGTAACAACTACGACTCGTTTGCAGGTTTCCGTGCCTCGGTCGTCCGGCTGTACGGGCTGGTCGATGCCAACGAACGAGGCCGGGAGATGCCTACCATCCTGGTCAAGCCCAGCGCTGAGGCGACCGTCGAGCTCCGCAACGTCGAAGTGCGCACACCCAGCGGGGATCGCCTGATCGACCCCTTGGACGTGCGGTTGGACGACGGCGAGTCGCTGGTGGTCACCGGGCGCTCCGGTTCCGGCAAGACCACGTTGCTGCGCAGCCTCGCCGAGTTGTGGCCGTACGCGTCGGGCACCCTGTGCCGTCCCGACGGCGACAACGAGACGATGTTCCTCTCCCAGCTGCCGTACGTGCCGTTAGGCAGCCTGCGAACCGTGGTGTGCTATCCAAACTCCCCGGACGGCATCTCCGATACCGAACTGCGCGAGGTTCTCACCAAAGTGGTGCTGGTGCCGCTGATCAACCGCATCGACGAGGAGCAGGATTGGGCCAAGGTGCTCTCGCCCGGTGAGCAGCAGCGCGTCGCGTTCGCGCGGGTCCTGCTCACTAAACCGAAGGCAGTCTTCCTCGATGAAGCCACCTCCGCTCTCGACGAGGGACTGGAATTTGCCCTCTACCAGTTGCTGCGCGCCGAACTTCCGAACTGCGTCGTGGTCAGCGTCAGTCACCGACCGAGTGTGACGGCGCAGCATGAGCACGAGCTGCGTCTCCTCGGCGGCGGCGCATGGGAGCTCGGCCCGGTGGAGCCACGGGGAGCAGAGAGGGAGCCGGCGGGGGTCTAATCTCCGCCGAAATTGCCACCCTGGTCGCGCTCGGACCGAAATCACGACAGCCACGGCAATCTCGCCGCCGCTAGCCGCCCCCCGCCCGTTGGGCGGCGTGCGCTCCGGCGCGGCGACCGAAGAACGAGCCCTCTCCCAGCTGCGTTCCGCTCGCGTAGCCCGTGCCGTCCTGGGCGATGTTGGACGCGCAGGCCCCGGCCGCGTACAGCCCCGGAATCACGGTGCCGTCGTCACGCAGCACCTCACCGTCCACGGACGTCGCCAAACCACCCATGGTGAAACCGGCGTACATCGCCTTGCCCAGTGACAGATCGAACGCACCCCAAGGGCCTTTATCCTGTGGCGCAAGGAATTCCGGCTGCTTGTGGAAGTCGGGGTCCTCACCGCGCGCGGCGTAGGTGTTGTACCGGTCCAGCGTCGCGACGAGGTTGCCTGTCGGGATGCCGAGCGCCGCCTCCATCCCCTCGACGGTTTCCCAGCCGTCGATCAGCGGGACCAGCGGCATCTTCGGGTGTTCCAGGTGCGCCTCGTCGACGATGAGATAAGCGGCACTGTCCGGCTGATCCATGATGAACCCGGCGGTCCGCGAATGGTAGGAATCCTCGGTGACGAACCGCCGCCCCAGTTTGTTGACGATGATCCCGGTGAGCAGGATCGACGGCGGGTACGGCGGGGCCGTGATGAAGATCTCCTCCATGTACTGGGTGGCGCCACCGGCCGACACGCCCAGTCGGATACCGAGACCGTCGTCGTAGGTGTTGCCGAGCACGAACGGTTTCTCGGCGAGCTTCGGGGTGTACTTCGCCACCATGTCGGAGTTCATCACGAATCCCCCCGCGGCGATGACCACCGAATTCGCCGTGATCGCACCGGTTTCCTCGAACCGCTTCCACGCCACACCAGCCACCCGGGTTTCCGGGCCGGAGCCCTCGGTGATGAGCTGGGTTACGCCGGTCTCGTACCGGATCTCCACGCCCAGTTCGGCGGCGCGCTTCACCAGTAGTCCGATCACCATGCTGGCGCCGCCCGTGTCTCCGGGCACAGGCACCTTGTGGCCGCGGGGCGCCGGCACCGCCTGCTCGCAAAATGGCCACACCTTCTCGTTGCCGGTGAACATCAACCCCTCGGTATTGGGCTGGATGACCGCCTTGCCGGGAAAGTAGCTGCGCTCGAATTCAAACCCCAGGTCCTCAAGCCAATCGAAATGTTCGACGCTGCCCTCGCAGTAGGCGCGAATCTTGGCCTGGAGTTTGGTGTCGTCTGGGTCGCGCGAGGCGGCGACCAGATACTTGTACATCTCCTCGGCCGAATCGGGGTGACCGGTCGCCTGCTGGACAGCGGTGCCGCCACCGAGGTAAAAATGCCCCCCCGCAAGAGAGGTCGTACCGCCCGCGGCCGCAGAGCGCTCCAGTACCAGCACCCGCGCGCCCGCGGCGGCGGCGCTGACCGCCGCGCAGCCACCGGCGATGCCGAAACCGATCACCAGGACGTCGACCTCGCCCGACCAGGATGTGGCAGCCTCCGCACTGAGGGTCTCCGGGATCTCGATGGTCACCGCTGCTCCTGTTTGATGTAGTCATAGAAGGCCCGGATGTCGGGCGGGATGTAGGCGATCTCGACGTACGACACTCCTGCTCCGGGCGCCGACAGGTAGGCGAATCGGAGCCCGCCGGGCATCTCGCCCTGCTGAACCACGGTAGCGCCGGCCTCGAGCACAGACGCGTCGAATCGGTCAGGGGTCGGCACCTCGATGCAGACGTGATGCAACCCCGGACCGGACTCCCGCAAAAACTCGCTGTAGATGTTCTCCCCGCGGACCGGGGTGATGAGCTCCAACTGCATGTCTCCGAGATAGCTCAGCGAGATGTCGGCGACGAAGTCGGCCGGTTTACCCCGGTAGCTGCACACATCCGACGCGAAGTGCACATCGGGGATCCGCACCCACTTCCGGACGCCCAACAAGCCGGTGAGAGCCGTTTCGGTGGCCGTCATGTCGGGGGTGACCCACGCTATCTGCGTCGGCGATTGCAGGGAGACCGTCATCGTTTCGCAGGATAGCTGAGCTCCCTGATCCGAGGCGCTACATCCCGCTCGTCAGGCCGGCTGTGACGGGGGCTGCGGACCGAGCGGCCCCGGCGGCGCAGCGTTGGGCGCTGGGAGATCCTCGCGGACCTGCGCCGAGGCGGCGGGCCACGAGACGGCTGCGGGGAAGTCCCCCCACATGCTGTTGAAGATCCCGACGAGCTGCGCGGGGCCGGTAGGCGGAGTCAGGTAGACGGGCCCTCCCGAGTCACCGTTGCGGCTGAGCACGCCGTGGGACATGGTGAACCACCCGTTGTTGACGCTTTCCACCGTCCCGCAGGTTTCGCCGGTGCTCACGCCGAAATGGCAGACCGCCTGACCCGGAGACAGCGCCACGTTGGGCGCCGCCGTCAGCTGCCGTCCGTCAGGCAGCACGTTGTTGATGGCTACGTTGTTGTCCAGCACGATCGCTTCGTAGTCGCTGATCTGCTGATCGCTGGTCACAATGGTCCCGCTCGGTGTGCTGTCCCGGTAGACCGCCAGGTGGCCGATGACGGCGCGTTCCTTGTCGCTAACCGCCCCCTCGCCTCCGCGGCAGTGGCCGGCCGTGAACGCTATCCGCAGGACCGGGTCGATGTAGCCCAACGTGCACAAGTGGCTGCCCTGAATGATCTCCATGCCGGGAAATACCGACATTGCCGGTTCGGCTCGAGATGTCCCGGGGCACAGGCAGGACGCCAGTGCCACGGCTGCGGTGGACGCGGCCAGCGTGCGCAGTGTCTTCATGTAGGAGTCTTTCGCGCCACAGGGCCCCAGCGTTACCGAGTCGTGATCCGAGTCGGGATCACGGTCGTTGTCCGGAGGTCTCGGCAGGCGCGGCCGACCCGACGGAGGCGGGTGTGCGCGGCGACCATCCCGGCGGTCCGACGACGTAGCCGAGCCGATCGCGCAGCCGGCTCGCCGAGCGCCAGTCACGGGCGATCGCCACGTACTCATGGGTCTGCAGTTTCCAGATGTTGAACGTGTCCACCTGCTTGGTCAGGCCGTAATGCGGCCGGAACAGCTCGGCCTGGAAGCTGCCGAACAGCCGGTCCCAGAGGATGAGGATGCCCCCATAGTTCTTGTCGATATAGATTTTGTCCACACCGTGGTGCACCCGATGGTGCGACGGGGTGTTGAAGACGAACTCGACGAGGCGCGGCAGTCGCTGGATGCGCTCGGTGTGTATCCAGTACTGATAGATCAAGTTCAGCGAGAAGCTGAAAAACACCATCCAGGGTGGGATTCCCAACAGCGGCAACGGAAGCCACATCACAATCTCGCCGCTATTGTTCCACTTCTGGCGGAGCGCGGTTGCGAGGTTGTAGTACTGGCTGGAGTGGTGGGCCTGGTGCGTCGCCCAGAACAGGCGTACGCGATGCGCCATGCGGTGGTAGCTGTAGTAGAGCAGGTCGACGCCGACAAGCGCGATGACCCAGGTGTACCACCGGTTGGACGGGAGGTGCCATGGCGCCACGTAGGCGTAGACAGCCGCGTAGGCGAGCAGCGCCAGGCTCTTCCAGGCGGCCGTGGTGGCCACCGAGACCAGCCCCATCCAGATGCCGGCCAGCGCATCGCCGGTGAGGTACGCCCCAGGTGCGGGCCGTCCCTCGTCGCTCTCGATGCGGCGCAGCGTGCGGGCCGCCCGCCACTCCAGCGTCAACGCCAGCACGAAGAACGGGACGGCAAACAGGATCGGATCCCGCATCGGCGGCGGCAGCATGGACAAGAAACCCAGCAGGGAGCTCACAATGCCAAGACTACGACAACAGCCTGCTCGCTAGTCGGGTTTGGTCTCCGCGACCGCCGCATTGAGGCCCTCGGCGAGGTCTTCGCCGGTCAGTCGCTTGAACCGCAGCAGCTGGGATTCGCTGAAGTCGTTGACGTCGCTGGCCAGCACATCATCGAGATCCTCGTCATCGAGCCGGAAGCTGCGATGGTCGCGAGCCTTCTCCACCACGTTGCGCACGAATCCGGCGTTGCCGAGTGTGTCGATGCCGCGGATCAGGTCCCCGTCTTCGGAGTAGGTCTCGTCGAAGTAGAACTTGTTGTACGACGGCCCCAGCACGGCGACGTCTTCGTCGGTGATGACGTCTTCGTTCTCCTTCCCCATCAGCTTGGTCAGCGCCAGCAGCTCCTCGGGCGTGTAGCTGAAGAACTCGATGACGGTCGAAAACCGCCGTCGCAGACCCTGATTCACCTCGAGCATCTTGTCCATCGCTCTGGCGTATCCGGCCCCGAAGACCACCAGTTCATCGCGACGGTTCTCCATGTAGATCAGCAGCGTGTTGATGATCCCATTCCCGTAGGCATCGCCCTGCGAGTAGCCCGTCTCGTGCAGGGTGTGCATCTCGTCGAAGAAGACCGCGCCGCCCAATGCCCCCTCGAGCATCTCCTCGGTGTTCTTCTCGGCATCGGCCATGAACCGGCCCAGCAGTTTGGTGCGGCTGGTCTCCACCACCAGAGGCTTGCTCAAGACGGTCAACCCACACAACTGTTTGGCGAAAGCCCGCGCCACCGACGTCTTGCCGGTACCCGGCGGGCCGAGCAGCAAAGTATGCCGAGACGTCAGTGGCACCGGCAGGCCCATCTTGGCGCGCGCCAGGTTGACCTTGGTGGTCGACTTGATCAGTTTGATCTCGCGCTTTGCCCGTTCCATCCCCAGCATCGCGCTCAGCTCTGCATCACCCTCCGCCAGGTACTTGGCGGCGTCGACGGCATGGCGGGCGGCCTCAGTCTGCGCTCGTGTCGGCGCGCTGTCCGGGTCCCAGGGGTCGCTGCGGGCCTCGATCGTTTCCGGGTCGGTCACCACCAGCCGGTAGTTGGGGTTGTCCAACGCCTCGCGGGCCGGGGCGAACTTTGGATCCCGCGAATACACCCGGCGCAGCAGCTCGACACCCTCTTCCTCGCGGCCGACGTGTCGCAGGCACATGCCCTGCGCATAGAGGGCGATATTGGCTGCGGCCGGCACCCGGTCACCGTCGATGGCGTCCTGTCCGCGACGGTAGGCCTCCTCGAAGACTCCGAGAGATGCCAGCGCGGTGGTGGCCATGGCCGCACCCGCAGCCCTCAACTCGGGCTGGCGCCACTGCTTCCCCTCGGGAAACTGCTTCAGCACATCCGGCCAGCGCCCCGTGCGGAAACACAGCACGCCGCGCACGTAATCGAACAGTTCCTGCTCGAACGGATGATGCGGCGTGACGCTGCCGAGCAGGTCCGCCGCCTCGTCGTAGCGCTTGGCCTCGGCGAGGGCGGCGGCGTAGGTGCACGCCAGCGACTCCACGCTGGTGACCGCCAGTCGGAGGAAGAGCCCGTCGGAGACCTCCGGCCGAAACTGGAGATCCGTGACCCCGAGTCGGCGGGTCTCCCAGCCCAATGTCCGGCGCGCCGCCCAGGCCCCGGCCAGCACCTCCATGGTCTGGTCGCCCGCCAGAAGACGAGCCAGCCACGCGTCGCAGACGTCGGGATCGAGGTTGGTCGCGGTGGTGAACATCTGCGACGCGACCTGGGGGTTGCGGCTCGGCTGAAGCCCGTTGACGGAAATACCCGATGCGAGCAGCCCGGCGAGAAGTGCGTTGCGGGCGTCTTCGGCGACGGATTGCGACCGGGTCACAGCGTCACGCTCGGAGCAGTGGTGCCTTCGGGTGCCTGGGCCCCGGAGTCATCGGCGGCGACGGGGGCTCCAGAGGTCGCAGAGCCCACAGGGGCTCCAGAGGCTCCAGAGGTCGCAGAGCCCACAGGGGCTCCAGCGGCCCCGGTGGCCCCGGAGGTCGCAGAGCCCACAGGGGCTCCCGACGCCGTCGAGGCCCCCGAGGATACGGACAAGACCAGCTCTTCGTCGTCGTGCAATCTGCGGCCCGGCACGGTCAGCAGCGGCTGGATTGCGGGGACGGGCAGGCTGGCTCGGATAGCGGCCAGTTGGCGCCCGGTGAGCCGGTTGAGCCCGGCGGACACGTCCTTGGACAGTCGATCCTCGCTGTGGTAGCGCACCCACGACGACAGGTACGGCCGCCGACCCTGGGTGACGAGTCGGATCGTGAGCACGGCGGCGTCGGTCTCCGGGCGCAGCACCTCGTCCAGCGTCTCGGTGCTGATGTCCGACGGTGTCACCCAGAAGCTGGTGGCAAACCCGTTGAAGTGCTTGAGATGGCGCCAGCCCGGGCGGCTCCACGTCGGCTCAAGGCCGGCCAGGACGGCGGCGTCGACCTCAGCCAGTTCGTCGGCTGTCAACGCCCGGGCCGAACACTGCTGACCGTCGAGATCGTGAGCGAGGCGTTCGGTCGCCGCCACCAGCGTCGACGCGAGCGAATCGCGAGCCGCCACCGCGGCAACGTTGCGTTGCGGGTTCATCCGTAACACCAGCCAGGTGCGGCGCACATACGAGGCCGGCTGGTCGCCCACCAGCCCCCACTCCTCGGGACCCCAGTTCTCCAGCTTGGACAGCTCGGCGGAACTGCCCTCGCGCCCCCCGCGGCGAACCTTGACCGAGACGATGTCGACGCCGTCGAGGTGGACGTCGAACTGGCGGAGCCGGGCGGCGACCGACCGCAGGTCCAGAATCCCGGGTAGGGACCGCTGACGGTGGCGCCCCGACGGGTCGTCCTCACCGCCGCTCACGGCGACGACGGTCACCAGACGTCCCTGGTAACCGCGCACACCCACCTTGTCGCGTCCGAATCGACGCTGATAGTCGACAGCCGGCGTGCACCCCGCGGCCAGTGTGGACCCCGGATCGGCGGACCAGTCCCAAAGCCACGAGGCCAGGCCCGACGTCACCGTGATGCCCTGATGGGAGATCAACGACAGCAGCGTGACGATCACCGCGAGGCCGACGCCCACCCAGAAGGCGATCCGGTAGTCGCCCTGCCAGGACTCCGGGCAGTGACTGGCGACCACCAGGATCACGATGTCGACCAGAAACACCGCAGTGACCCGCGGCCACGTCAGGGACAGCCCAAATCCGCGCTGAGCCTTCATAGCTCCCTTCATCGCCAGTGCCGCTCCGCCCTTATTGTTGCTTCCGCGATCGCTTCATGAGCGTAGTCGTCCCGAACGTCGCGCCGGCGATCAGGAGTGCCCCGATCAACCCGCCCGACGCCACCCACACCGGCACCATATCCCGCGGCGGGGAGGGTTTGGGAAGGTTCAGCGGCGTCGACACCTGTTGCGGCGACTTACCCGGCGTGTCCGGCACGTCCCAGGTCAGCGCCGCGACCGGGTCGACGAGGCCATGACCGAGCTGGTTATCCACGCCGCGCGCCGGAGCCCTGGCGGTACGTTCCAGCCGGTCGATGACTTTGAGCGCCGACAGCTGTGGGTACTTGGCGCGGACCAGAGCCGCCACGCCGGACACGATCGCCGTCGCGAAACTGGTGCCCGATGGCACCAGAAGCGTGTTGTCCGGGCCGTCGATTGCATTGATCAGCCCGTCATCCCGGGGTGATAGCCCGATCACATCGTCCCCGGGAGCGGCGATCCCCACCCAGGGCCCCGCGACACTGGACGAACCCTGACCCTGGCCGGACTGCGTGAGCGGGCGACCCTGTGCGTCGACCGCCCCCACGGTCAGGACGTAGTCGCTGAACCACGAGGGCGTCACCACGGTGGACACTCCGGCCCAGTCGCGGGGATCCTGGGGCTGCATCGGATCGAACGTCGGGTTCTGCTTGCAGTCCTTCTTGCCGGTGTCCCCGGCGGCGGCCACGATGACGGCGTTCTTGTCGACGGCCGCGTACCGTACCGCCGCCCCGAGCGCGCGTTGGTCGACGATGTTGCGCGCACTCATGCAACTCACGTCGGAGATATTGATCACCGTGGCGCCCATGTTGGCAGCGTGCACGATCGCCCGGGCCATGGTTTCGACGTTGTCGATCTTTTCCCGTGTCTGAGGATCCTCGTCGCCGGTATAGGGATCTTTGAGCCCGAATGCCTGGCTCGACTGTCGGATCGCGATGATCTCCACCTCGGGCGCGATCCCGCTGTAGGCGTCGGGGCCCGGCGGCGGCGGCGGCGGTGGCGGCTTGGGCGGATCCTGCGGGCGGGGGCCACGCGTGTGGTCGACCCCGGCGACGCGCCCGCCACCGGAGTAGCTCGGAATCGTCACCGTGCCGTCGCCGTGGCTGGCGGCCCCCGGGGCGGCCCCCGGGGCCGCCGGAACTGCCGGGGCCGGTCCCGGTGGCGGCCCCGACTGATCCGGCGCGCCCGCCGTTCCCGGCGCGCCGTTCTGGTCGGCCCCCGGCGGAGGAGCCGGCACCATCGTGATGGTCTGTGGCAGAGGGGACAGCGTCACCGTCTGCGGCGGCGGCACCCGGGGAGGAGGTTCGGTGGTGGGAATGCTGACGGGTTTGCGCGGCGCGGCGGGCGGTGCCACCGCGCCATTGGCTGGTGCCGCGCCGATCATCGACGCGACGAGGGTGCCGTGGGCGTCACAGTCCGACAGGCCGTCGCCACCCATGACGTAGTCGCCACCGGCGATGAGGTGCTGAAACCTGGGATGCGGCGTCACGCCCGTGTCGATGACGGCGACCTTCTGTCCGGCGCCGCGGCCGAATTGCCACGCCTCCTGCATGTTCAGGAGTTCCATGTATTTCGGCGGCGAGCGGAAGTCGCTCCCGGGGAGCACCCCGACCTCGGTGCAGTACGAGTTCTGCTTCATGGGCGCCGGCGGCCCGGGCGTGCCGTCGGGCGGCACTGCCGCCGGATCGATCGTCGGCGGCGAAATTGCATAGGCGGGCGGCAATCCGGCCAGCGACCCCGCCGCAAGCACCACGACCGCGACAGCCGTGCGCGCAGCGCGACTACTCCACGGCGCTGCGGCGCTAGCGGTACCGGATCGCTGCATAGACGTTCATCAACCACAATGCCAGCGGGAATACCGGCATGAGGCAGAGGTATTCCACCCATTCCACGAGCTTGCGGAACAACGGGCTATAGATGCTGTTGGGCACCACGGCCGCCGCCGTGAGACCCGCGGCAGGCAGCAGGACCAGGATCGCGACGCAGATCGACACCACCAACGGAGACTGCGTCTCCAGCGAATACCGCGTCAGGACCGCGCCGATGATCAGCACGGCGGTCGCGGCCAGCGTGATGGCCTGCCAGCGGTCCACATACGAGCGGCCGCGGAGCAGCAGGAATCCCGCGCAGCACACGGCCAGCACTATCGGCAACCATTGCTTGCCTCCGTGCGGATCCGCCAGCGCGGCCAGCGAGACGACCATCACCACGCCCAGCCCCACCAGCCCCCCGCTGAGGAACGACCGGGCCCGCTCAGCCTGCAGCACCACATCGCTTACCGACGCGGGCCCTTCGAGCACCAACGGGCCGCCCTCGGACCGCACCACGGTGGTGGGCAGATCCGGGCGTGCCTCGAACACCCAGCGACCGGTCGCCGAGGGGAATACCGGCAGCCGAATACCGGACAACCGCCGCGCCACCGCGGGTGCGCAGTGATACATCAGAACGCACAGCAGCACGGCGCAGCTGTACAGCGTCACTGGACTGGTGCCCGCGATCATCCTGGAGAGAGCCGCGGTCATGGCCACCGCGCCGATCGCGATGATCGCCGCATAGATGCCCAGCTGGCGTCCGGTGAAACGAAGGGCAATGGCCGCGGCGATGGTGAGCACGCCGAAGCCCAGCACCGCCTGCGGCGAGCCCACGCCCCCGGGCGGTGCAGACGCCGCGAACACCGACAGGGGTGCGAGGGTGCTGAGCAGCATGATGTCGCCGATGCGCCGGTCTTGATCGGTGCGGGCGCGCATCAGCAGGAGCAGGGACACGGTGAACATCGCGGCGGCGATCACCGCGGCGAAGACGGTTGGCAGCCACGAGTTGTGGTGCCAGCGCCACCAGCCGAGCACAGCCGAGGCCAATGTCACGCCGGCGGCCACCATTGACGTACCGACCTGAACCGCGACCACCGGATCGATCGCGGCGTATCGCTTGCTGAGGTTGGCCGCGACAGCGGTGGAGATGTGTTCGATGACCTGCGAGCGGTGCTCGGTGTCGGGAATGAAGCGGATCCACAGCCGATCGCCGTCATAGACGTCCTGCTCGGTCAGCGACTGGGTGGCCCGCAGCGGCGTGCCATCGACGAGGCACAGGGCCCACCTGCCGCGCCCCGCGGCCTCCGGTGGGGCTTCGCCCAGTTCCCGCAGCCTGCTGTTGACGACCTTCAGTAGGGGTTCGGTCATCACCGATACGGGTGCGTTGGAATCCAGCAGGACACCGATCTGGACGCCCTCGCCGGCCATCAGGCCGACCACCACCGATCGGGGCTGTGCGACGCCCTCCACATCCGGCTGGAGCACCTCGACTACGGCAGTCATCGTCCGGAACCTCCCGCCAGGCCCAGGGCGCTGGTGGAGCCCGAGAGCAACTCGACTGACTGGGTTTTCATTTGCTTCGCCTCGCGTTCAGGAGCCGGGTTAGCGCCGTGGTTGGTGAGCTTGATTCTAGAGAAAAAAATACCGATTGCATCCCGATGATCGCTCGTACGCGAAAGATCGCGTAAACATTGCGTTTCATCGGCCCCTATCCGGCCCTTGTCAGACCCTTGTCAGACCCTTGTCAAACCCTACGATGCGTTTTCCAGTCGCCATAGGGCAGCGTATCCAGCACCGTCTTGACGCCCACCTGCACCAGCTGGGGTGTCGCCGGGCAGACCGCCAGCCACGCCTCCCCCGAACCGGCAGTGCGTGCCTGCTGGTAGAGCGCGATACGGCCGCCCGAACCGTCCTTCAGTGACAACACCGAGGCGCTAGGCCCCTTCGCGTCGTCGCGGTATTGACGCGCGTACACCGCGACCTCGGCCGCCGGGTCTGACAGTGCCTGGCCCAACGCGGCCACGGTGGCGGCGCTGATTCCCATCCGCCTCAGGTCGCCGCCGGAGAAGACGTTGAACCCGGAGTCCTGCCACGACTTCGTGGCTTCCAGCATTTCCTCGAGTGGCACGTTGACCGCGTTGATCGCCGCCGGTTCCGCGTGGTGAATCGATTCCAAGCCGTCCATGACGAGGGCCGCGACCGTGCCGCTGTCCCCGATGGCGACGTCGTCGATCGTGATATCGCTGCCGACCCGCACGGCCGATACCCAGTGATCGCCCCGTCGGGCCAGCACGACACGGAACTCGTTATCGGGGATGTCCCGCGAACCGGGCGCCTGATCCTTGTCTTCGACGACGCCGTAGAGCAGCTTGCCCCGCGACAACAGGGCGACGATCTCGACGTCGGGGGCGGCGAGAACGCGCAGCCGTGCGGCAACCTGCTCCTGCACCTCGTCACCGACGACGATGCCTTGTTCGCGCATCACCGCCATACCGGGATGCTGGTTGAGCCAGTCGCTGGATTCGGTCGAGACATAGGGACGGCACCGCAACTCGGGCGCAACGTGTCGAATGTCCATGAGTGCCTGCAACATCCAGAATCCGTCGACGTTCACGGTGATGTCGGTGCGGGTGCTCTGCTGATCCATCACTACCTCAAAAGGTCGTTATAAGCGCGGGGTCATCATTGACTGAACCGCAGAGCGCGGCAGCACACCTAATCCGAGGTGTACTGCCGCGCCTGCTGTTGGAAGATCAGCCCCAGCTGGAGCCGACGGCGCTGTCGGTGCTGGCCATGTTGTTGCCAGCGGACTGCACGTTCTGGCCGTGGGAGTTGGCCTGCTCGTAGATCACCTGGAAGTTGCGACCCAACT
>CAIYOH010000164.1 GCA_903927745.1 uncultured Mycobacteriaceae bacterium | reverse complement strand
GGCCTTTCCGCTGGCCTTTCCGCTGGCCTTTCCGCTGGCCTTTCCGATGGCCATTGTGCCGTGTCGCCCCACTGATAACTATAGAAACATCAGTAACATCAGATCGTGCCCCGCAGTCGCAGGCCCACGACGTTGCTCACCGCCGTCGCGGCGACCATCCTCGTGGGCTCGTGGCTCGTGGACGCGTCCAGCGACTCCCGCGCCGCCGATCAGTCACAGCCCCGCGACACCAAGCTGACCGAGCAGCCGCTAGTCGGACTCGGGGCCGGCGTGACCGTCCGGGAAGTAGCCCAGGGCACCCCGTTCTCGCTCGTCGCCGTCACCGGCGACCTGACCGATACCTCCACCCGGGTGCGTGCCAAGCGCCCCGATGGCTCATGGGGGCCGTGGTATCAGACCGAGTACGAGACGGCCTCCCCCGACCCGACGTCGCCAGCGCGTGGCCAAGCGCAGGCCGAGGCGCCCCGCGGCACGGCCCCGGTGTTCGTCGGGACCACCACGACGGTGCAGATCGCGGTCACCCGACCACTCAACGCGGCGGCACCCCAGGCACCGCAGACCCCCCAGGCGCTCCCGGCGTCACGGGGCGGCCTCGGCTACCGCCCCGCGTCCAGGGATCAGCCGATGGCGCAGAACCTCTCCGCGGTGCTCATCTCGCCGCCGCAGGCCCCGCCCCATCGTGAGTGGACCCCGCCCACCGAGATCGTGCTGCCCGGGCAGCCGCCCACGATCATCAGCCGGGCGGACTGGGGCGCCGACGAGTCGCAGCGCTGCCCTAACCTGCGGTACAACAACAGTGTTCGTGCCGCGGTGATTCACCACACCGCTGGCAGCAACGACTACTCGCCGCTCGAGTCGGCCAGCATCGTCAGGGGCATCTACAGCTACCACACCAGAACCCTCGGCTGGTGCGACATCGCCTACAACGCGCTGGTCGACAAGTACGGACAGGTATTCGAGGGCGCCGCGGGCGGGCTCAATAAACCGGTGCAGGGCACCCACACCGGCGGCTTCAACCGCAACACCTGGGGAGTTTCGATGATCGGCGACTTCCAGGACGTGCCGCCGACGCCGATCCAGTTGCGCACCGTGGCCCGGCTGATCGGCTGGCGGCTGGGCCTGGACGGCGTGGACCCCAAGGGCGTGGTGCAACTGCAGTCGGCCGGCGGACGCTACACGACTGTCGCGGCCGGAACGGTCGCGACGCTGCCGACCATCTTCACCCACCGCGATGTCAGCAACACCGACTGCCCAGGCAACGCCGCCTACGCGCTCCTGGACGAGATACGCGACATCGCAGCGCACACCAACGATCCCCCGGAGGAGCTGCTCAGGGCCCTGCAGGGCGGGGCAATTTACGATCACTGGGAGTCGATCGGCGGCATGAACAGCCCCCTGGGCGCGCCCACCACCCCCGAGGGCACCGGCGAGGGCGACGCCCGCTACGTCACCTTCATCCGGGGCGCGATGTACTGGTCGCCCGACACCGGGGCCCAACCGATCGGTGGCGCGCTCTACGACGCATGGGCCGCGCAGGACTACGAACGTGGCCCGCTGGGGCTGCCGACCAGCGCGGAAATCCAAGAGCCGCTGCGGGTCACGCAGAACTTCCAGCACGGGACCCTGAACTTCGATCGGCTCACTGGCACCGTCACCACGGTCATCGCCGGGGTCACGACGCCGCCGTCGGCCCAGCAGCCGGAGGTCCGCGCCGCCGGGGTCGAACGGTTCTCGCGGCCGGCGCAACCCGGCGCTTAGCGTTTCAGTGCCGTTCAGTGCCGTCTAGTGCCGCCTCGCGCGTCACGGCCACCACCGCTCCAGCACCCGCCCCACCCCGTCGTCGCCGTTGGGAGTAGTGACCTCGTTGGCGGCGGCGATCACCTCGTGGTGGGCGTTGCCCATCGCCACGCCGTGACCGGCCCACCGCAGCATGGGGATGTCGTTGGGCATGTCGCCGAACGCCACCACCGCGTCGCTGGCGATCCCGAGCGGCCGAGCGACCTCATCGATACCGGTCGCCTTGCTGGTGCCCAGTGGCGTGATCTCTATCAGCCCGTTGTCGGTGGAGTAGGTGATGTCGCCCTCGATGCCGATGTGCTTGGCCAGCACCGCCGCCATGTCTGCACTGCGCGCACCGGCCTGGCGGATCAGCAGCTTGATCGCCGGTGCGCTGAGCAGGTCGGCGATCGACACCTCGGTGTTGTCCGGGTTCAACCACGCGTGTTCGTAGCCCGGTGAGCTGATGAATTGGGGTGTGGCCGTGTCGTGGGCGCGTTCGCCGATCCGCTCGACGGCCAGCCCCGCTCCCGGGAGCACGCGGCCCGCGAGTTCGGCCAACTCGGCGAGGATGTCGACGGGCAGCATGCGGGCCGACACCACCTTGTCGGCGGCGGCGTCGTAGATGACGGCGCCGTTGGCGCACACCGCCATCGGAGCGAAACCGAGCGCCTCGACCACCGGGCGTATCCACCGGGGCGGGCGGCCTGTCGCCAGGATGAACTGGGCACCGCCGGCAACGGCGGCCAGGATCGCGTCGCGCGTGCGCGGGGTGATGGTGTCGTCGTCGCTGAACAGCGTGCCGTCGACGTCGCAGGCGATGAGCGCCGGTGGCGCCCCGGGGGTTCGGGAGGGGGTGCAGAAAGTCGGCTCCGCCATCGCCGGCTACGCGGTCCCGCGGCGGGCAGCCCGCTCGGCGGCCTCCTGGGCGTCCAGGCGGGCTGCTTCGGCCACCGATGGGGCGCCGCCGCCCAGTCGGTGCGGCACCCAGAATTCGCCCGCGGGATGGGGGCCGTAAAGCTCCTGCGCACGTGTCAGCAGCTGCAGCATGCGGGAGTGCAGGAGCGCGGTGAGTTCCGCCGAACCCAGCGACGGCTGGATCGGCTCGCCGACGATCACCACGATCGGCACCTTGGGGCGAAACAGCTTCTTCGGTTGGCCCTTCGTCCAGATCCGCTGCGCGCCCCAGACGATCACCGGGACGATCGGCACCCCCGCTTCGATCGCCATGCGAGCGGCCCCGGACTTGAACTCCTTGATCTCGAAGCTGCGGCTGATCGTGCCCTCGGGGTAGACGCCGACGGCCTCGCCGTCCTTGAGTTTCCGAACCGCCTCCTCGTAGGAGGGCGCCCCATCCCGGCGGTTCACCGGGATGTGGCGCATGCGTCGCACCAGCGGCCCCGAGATCTTGTGGTCGAATACGTCCTGCTTGGCCATGAACCGCGTCTTGCGCCTACTGCGTTGGTAGGCGGGGTAGCCGCCAAAGGTGAAATCGAGATAGCCGGTGTGGTTGATTGCGGTCACCAAGCCGCCGGTCTTCGGCATATTCTCGGCATCGATCACGGTGAGTTTCAGGCCCATGATGCGCCAGCTCAGTATGACCAGCCGAATGATCGTCCCGTAGAGCAGTTCCACAGCAAGAGAGCCTAGTGCGCCCGTACGGCGCTGCGCTGTGCGGTGAGGGTGTCCTCCGGCTCGGGCTTACGCTGCAACAGTCCTGAGCCTCTCGGCTCTGCCGAAACCACCAGGGAAACGCGTGAACCGTTACGTGATCATCGGCGCCGGAGCCATCGGCGGAACCGTGGGCGGGCTGCTCGCCAGGGCGGGGATTCCCGCGGTCCTGGTGGCCCGCGGCCGCCACGCCGAGGTCTTGGCGGCGGACGGGCTGACGCTGAGGACACCCGACGGCGCCTTCCGCACCCCAGTGACGACGGTGTCGCGACCCGAGGATGTACAGCTGACGGCCAGGGACGTGTTGGTGTTTGCGACGAAAACCCAGCAACTCGACGCCGCGTTGCAGGAGTGGGCGGATCGTCCGGTGCACGGTCCGGGCGGTCTCGAGGGGAGCGCCGGTGAACGACTTCCGGTGATGACCGCCCTCAACGGCGTTGCCGCCGAGGAGAAGTCGCTGCGCTACTTCCGTCGGGTGTTCGGCATCTGCGTCTGGATGCCCGCCGTGCATCTCGAGCCGGGCGAGGTGGTGGTGCGGGCGTGGCCGGTGACCGGCCAGTTTCACATCGCACGCTGGCCCGCGTCGCTCGCCACGGCCGAGGACGCCACCCTCCTGGCGGGCCTCGCCCAGAGTTGGACCCCGGCAGGGGTCCTCGTGTCCCTTCCCGTCGACGTCGCGCCGTGGAAGTACAACAAGCTGCTGACCAACCTCGGCAACGCCGTGGCCGCCCTGACCGGCGATGCCGCGGGCGCAGGCGCGCTGATCGCCATGGTCCGCGACGAGGGTGAGCGCGTGCTGCGCAACGCCGGAATCGAGTTCGTGTCGTTCGAGGACTCCAAGGCGGCACGGGCCACCGGTCCGAGCATCCGAGAAGTCCCCGGGTGGCAGGGCGGACC
This sequence comes from uncultured Mycobacteriaceae bacterium, assembly GCA_903927745.1. GTDB lineage: Bacteria > Actinomycetota > Actinomycetes > Mycobacteriales > Mycobacteriaceae > Mycobacterium. Next base: position 39,969 of record CAIYOH010000164.1, on the reverse strand, counting down.
GAGCAACTCCACCGGGCAGTCGTTGAGCCGCAACACCGGCAACATCGAAACGGACTTTCTCAACGGGGAGATCGTCCGGATCGCGCACCGGCACGGCATCGCGGCGCCACTCAACGCCGCTGTGGCGAGCGCCGCGCGGATGGCGCTGCGCGCCGGCCTCGGCCCGGGTGGGTATTCCGTGGCGCAACTGGCGGAATTACTCGGCGCCGATGCCGCCGGGCCAGCGGACTGACCCGCTGGCTTCACAGTCCCGCATTTCTTGCCCGTGCGGCGAGGTTACCCTCGAGATGAGGTCGTCAGCTCATCCGCCGACTTGGCTTCGACGTGGTGGCGCTGACCGACGTGAGATTCGGCGCGCATCCGTTCCACCATGTGCGGGTAATGCAACTCGAACGCGGGCCGCTCCGAACGGATCCGGGGCAGCTCGGTGAAGTTGTGCCGCGGCGGCGGGCAGCTGGTGGCCCACTCCAGCGAGTTCCCGTGGCCCCACGGGTCGTCGACCAGCACCGGCTCGCCGTAGCGCCAGCTCTTGAACACGTTCCAGATGAACGGCAGAACCGACACACCGAGGATGAAAGCGCCGACGGTGGAGATGAAGTTGAGGGTGGTGAACCCATCGGTGGGCAGGTAGTCGGCGTAGCGGCGCGGCATCCCCGACGCGCCCAGCCAGTGCTGGACCAGGAACGTGGTGTGGAAGCCGATGAAGGTCAGCCAGAAGTGCAGCTTGCCGAGACGCTCGTCGAGCAGGCGTCCGGTCATCTTCGGGAACCAGAAGTAGACGCCGGCGTAGGTGGCGAACACGATCGTGCCGAACAGCACGTAGTGGAAGTGCGCCACGACGAAGTAGCTGTCGCTGACGTGGAAGTCCAAGGGCGGGCTGGCTAGCAGCACGCCGGTGAGGCCACCGAGCAGGAAGGTCACCAGGAAGCCGACAGAGAACAGCATCGGCGATTCGAACGACAACTGGCCCCGCCACATGGTGCCGATCCAGTTGAAGAACTTGATCCCGGTCGGCACCGCGATCAGGAACGTCATGAACGAGAAGAACGGCAGCAGCACGGCGCCGGTCGCGTACATGTGGTGCGCCCACACCGCCACCGACAGCGCGGCGATCGCCAGCGTCGCGTAAATCAGGGTGGTGTAGCCGAAGATCGGCTTGCGGGAGAACACCGGGAAGATTTCGCTCACGATGCCGAAGAACGGCAACGCGATGATGTACACCTCGGGATGCCCGAAGAACCAGAACAGGTGCTGATACAGGATCACCCCGCCGTTGGCGGCGTCGTAGACGTGTGCGCCGAAGCGGCGGTCGGCTTCCAAGCCGAACAGCGCGGCGGTCAGCAGCGGGAAGGCGATCAGCACGAGCACGCTGGTGACCAGGATGTTCCAGGTGAAGATCGGCATGCGGAACATGGTCATGCCGGGAGCCCGCAGGCAGACCACGGTGGTGATCATGTTGACCGCCCCGAGGATGGTGCCGAGGCCGCCGACCGCGACGCCGACGATCCACAGGTCGCCGCCGGCGCCGGGAGTGTGGACCGAGTTCGACAGTGGCGTATAGGCGGTCCAGCCGAAGTCGGCGGCACCGCCAGGCATGATGAAGCCGCTCAGCGCGATGAGAGCGCCGAAGACGAAGAGCCAGAATGACAGGGCGTTCAGGCGCGGGAAGGCCACGTCGGGGGCGCCGATCTGCAGCGGCAGCACCAGGTTGGCAAACCCGAACACGACGGGCGTCGCGTAGAACAGCAACATGGCCGTGCCGTGCATGGTGAACAGCTGGTTGTACTGCTCGTTGGACAGGAACTGCAGCCCCGGCTTCGCCAACTCCAGGCGGAGCAGAAGCGCCATCAGGCCGCCGATGAAGAAGAAGATGAAGCAGGCGACCATGTACATGATGCCGATCACCTTGTGGTCGGTGGTGCTGATCATCTTGTAGACGAGGTTCCCCGTCGGGCCCGTCCGCGCGGGAAAGGGCCGGCGGGCCTCCACATCACTGCGGGGCGGAGCTTCAGCGGTCATGAATTACCTCTCCAGGGGACGCCGGCGGAACCGGTGACTCGACCTTGTCAGCATAAGCCCTCCCGTCGTCGCAGGCGACCCGTCTGGCAGTGCTCCGGCCTGGCCTATCGTGTGGTGATGCGCCGGGCGGGCCGATTCCTGCTGATCTGCGCCGTCGCCGTCCTCATCGCCTTGGGGCTGGGGCTGTTCGGTGCGACGCACGCCACATGGCACACGGCCCCGGAGGTGACCGGCGCGGCGCCGCTTGTGTGTCTGGACACTTCCCTGACGGGGTACGCGAACTCCGGTGCGGGGTGGACGGGCGGGGACTCTGCCTGGTCGGCGCCGCTGCCCGGCGACCGGCAACTGTTCGCCTTCTCCGATAGCTTCCTCGGACCCATCACCCCGCCCAGCCGGCCGAGCGACGCGGCGTTCGTGCACAACTCGTTCGTCGTTCGCGACGCCGGGGGACACTGGTCGACCGTCGTCGGAGGGACGCCCGGCCACCCGGCGGCGCTGCTCGCCCCCGCCGATCCCGCGCACTGGTTCTGGCTGGGCGCCGTCACCGACGCGGATGGCGCGCTGCAGGTCCCGCTGAGCGAGTGGACGAGCACCGGGCCGGGGCCACTGGACTTCGGCTTCGTCGGGTCGTCGCTCGCGCGGTTCGACGGGTCCGACCTGCGGGCACCGCCCTCGATCACCCCGCTCCCGCGGTCGCGCCACATCCAGTGGGGTCAGTGGGTGCAGCCCGACGGCGCGTGGACCTACGTCTACGGCGTCGAGAGCGCCGGCGGCGGCAAGTATCTGCATGTGGCGCGTGTCCAGGGGGCTGACCTGCGCCGGGCGTACTCCTATTGGACCGGCCGGGCATGGTCGGCGGCGGAGTCGGAATCGCGCCGTGTCGCCGACGGCGTCTCCGCCGAGTTGTCGGTGCACAGGGTGCGCGCCGGCGTGTACATGCTGACCACGATGCAGGGCGGGGCGTTGTCCACCGACCGCCTCATCGGCCGGTTCGGCCCGGCACCGACGGGACCCTTCGGCCCGCCTGTCACGCTCTACCGGACCCCGGAGAGCGGCCGCGCGGGCTCGTACCGCGACGCCGACGTCTATACCTACAACGCCCACGTGCACCCGGAGTTCTCGACGCCGACCAGCCTCGTCATCTCCTACGACGTCAACAGCCTCGACACGTCTGTGGGCGGGGACCTCTACCGCCAGGTGAGCATCTATCGACCGCGCTTCGTGCTGGTGTCGTTGCGGTGGAACGGCGAACCCGACGCCACAGGGGCCGCCCCCGGGGCCGACGCTGGAGCCGCCACCGGGGCCGCCAGCGCCCGACGGCCCTGCGTGTAGGCGCGGCCACGGGAGGGTAATCTCTGCGCGATGAACAGCCGGATCATGGATAACGCCGCTCGGGTGCTGGCCCAGCCCGACGCCTACGCCGACGAGAAGCGCCTCCACGAGGCCTTGACCCATCTGCGGGCCCACGCTCCGGTGTCCTGGGTCGACAGCAAGGGCTACCGGCCGTTCTGGGCGATCACCAAGCATGCCGACGTGATGGACATCGAGCGGCAGAACGACCTGTTCACCAACCACCCGCGTCCGCTGCTCATGATCACTGAGGGCGAGGACATGCTGATGCAGCAGATGGAGGCGGGCATCGGGCTGCGCACGCTGATCCACATGGACGACCCGCACCACCGCGACATGCGCAAGATCGGCGCCGACTGGTTCCGGCCCAAGGCGATGCGGAACTTGAAGGCCCGCTGTGACGAGCTGGCCAAGATCTACGTCGACAAGATGGCCGAGATGGGCCCGGAATGTGACTTCGCGCAGGAGATCGCGGTCAACTACCCGCTGTATGTGATCCTGTCGCTGCTTGGTCTGCCGGAGTCGGACTTCCCGCGGATGCTCAAGCTCACCCAGGAGATGTTCGGCGGCGACGACACGGAGTTCCAGCGCGGCGGCTCCCCCGAGGACATGCTCGCCGTGCTGCTGGACTTCTTCAACTACTTCGGGGCGCTGACGGCGTCGCGGCGCGAGCACCCGACCGAGGACCTGTCCTCGGCGATCGCCAACGCCACGATCAACGGAGAACCGTTGTCGGACATGGACACCGCGTCGTACTACGTGATCGTCGCCAGCGCGGGCCACGACACCACCAGCGCCGGGATCGCCGGCGGCTTGCTGGCGCTGCTGGAGAACCCCGGCGAGCTGGCCCGGTTGCAGAAGAACCCGGGCCTGATGGGCACCGCCGTGGAGGAGATGATCCGCTGGGTGGTGCCGGTCAAGGAATTCATGCGCACCGCGCAGGCCGACACCGAGGTCCGCGGGGTGCCGATCGCCAAAGGGGAATCGGTTCTGCTGTCCTATGTGTCGGCCAACCGTGACGACGAGGTGTTCGACGACCCGTTCCGCTTCGACGTCGGCCGGGATCCCAACAAGCACCTGTCCTTCGGCTACGGCGTGCACTTCTGCCTGGGCGCCGCGCTGGCGCGGATGGAGATCAACAGCTTCTTCACCGAGCTGGTGCCGCGGCTGACGTCGGTCGAACTGGCCGGCGAGCCGGAACTGATGGCGACCACCTTCGTCGGGGGCCTCAAGCACCTGCCGATTCGCTACTCGATCACGTGAACTGAGCGGCCGGCAGCCGCAGGCTCAGAAGAAGAACCCGGCATGCGGCGCGTCGGGCACCGCGAACAACTGGTCGGCTATGGCAAGCGCCACGGGGTCGTCGGCTTGCACCAGCCCGGCGCCGTCAAGACCGCGCCACGTCGTGCCGCCGAGTAGGACCGCGGCCAGTCCCCCGATGCCGACGCGCAGTTGTGGGTGTCGGTCCGTGGATTCGGCGCCGTCGGCCGAGAGGGTGAAAACTGCTGAATTCTTCTGGAACAGCGGGTCACTCACCGCGATGGTCACCTCGCCACCCGGCGCGTAGCTGCGCTTCGCCAGCACCGGGTGAACGTCGACGATGCGCAGCCACGTCTCGTCGCGCACCGAGGTCACCCGCACGGCGCGCCGGTCGACCAACAGCCATGGCAGCGGATCGTCGACGGGCATCATCGGCAAGACCACGCGATCAACGAGATCCAGCCCGAGCAGGAAACGCATCAACCCCTGGTAGGCCTCTGCGGTGGGTGCGAAGAAATCCTCGACCACGATCGAGCGCTGATCCGAGACGAACCAGGCCCCGGTGTCGATCGGGTGGTAGCGGGCGAAACCGGACTCGCGACCCGGTTCGCCGTGCACGGCGACATAGTGCGGGCCGGGTGACGCTTCGGTGCGCAACCGCACGCTCTCCCACCACACGGCCTGGCGGGCAACGGTCCCGGGACGGGACGGGTGGTTCGCCGCGCAGATCCGCGGCAGGATGTCCCACCCCTCGGCCGCCCCCACCAGCCGTACCGCACCGCCGGCGCCGGCGCCGGGGCGAAACGCCGCACGCGACGTCAGGACCTCTACCGTCTGCGACGAACTGGCCACCCCGTAGCCGAAGCGCTCGTAGATCGTCGCCTCCGACGCCCGCAACGTCGCCACCGCCTCGCCGCGGGCGGCGACGTCATGCAACTGATGGCGCATCAACTCGGTGAGGATGCCTGTCCGGGTGAACGACGGCAGGACCCCGACGTGCGTCACCGCTGCGTGGCCGACGGTCGCCCCACCCGGGAGGGTGAGGAGGCTCGTCGCGGCGTCCGCGGTGCCGACGAGCGCGTCGTCGACGAACGCTCCGAGCGTGCGGCCCGGTTCGAGCAGCGCGGCGATTCCGCCGGGCGGCAGGTTCGACAGGGGCGGGAATCCGACCATGGCCGTGCGAAACACGTTCGCCGCCGCCATCAGGTCGCGCTCGCCGTCGAGGACACGGATCTCGGAAGTCACCCCGCCATCATCGCTGATGCCGTGGACGGGTGTCGTTGACGTGCCAACGTTTTTCGCAGGCGACACGACTCGCGGGAAGGCCCAGGTTCCTTGATTAATCACCATTTATCTACTAACTTCGGCAGGCATGTGCGGCATCTGGGTGATTACCCACGGTGCCGAGTTATCCGGACTGTCACCACGGGCGTCGTGATCGGGGGTCTTGCGATGGTGTTGTCGGTTGACGTCAGTGAGTTGAGTTCTACGGCGGCCGAGGTGGGCCGGATCGGGTCCGCGATCAGCCAGGCGCACGCGGCGGCAGCGCCGGTGACCACGCAGGTGGCGGCGGCGGCCGGCGACGAAGTGTCGGTGGCGGTGGCGGCATTGTTCGGTGGGTTCGGCCGCGATTTCCACGCCCTTGGCGCCCAGGGTGCGGCGTTTCACGGCCAGTTCGCGACGGCACTGGGGGCGGGTGGGGAGACGTACGCGGCCGCTGAGGCGGCGTACACACCGCTGTTGAAGACGCTGATCTCCAATGTGCAGCAGTTTCCGTGGTTTTCGCCGTGGCTGAACTACACGGGGCGCCCGCTGTTCGGGGTGGGTGCGGACGCGGCGGCGGGCACAGGGCAGGCCGGCGGGGCGGGCGGCTGGATCATCGGCTACGGCGGCAATGGCGGATCGGGGGCGGCGGGCACCGCGGCCAGCCCGAACGGCGGCGCCGGCGGGGCCGGCGGGGCGTCTGGCTCGTTGGGCAACGGCGGGGCCGGCGGGGCCGGCGGGGCCGGCTACGCCGACCAGACCGGAGGGTTCGGGGGCGCCGGGGGCGCCGGCGGGATCGGGGGGTGGTTCGGGAACGGCGGTGCCGGTGGGTCCGGAGGCCCAGGGGGGGCCAGTTTGGCCCAGTACCCCGCCGGGGGTGTCGGGGGCGCCGGCGGGGCCGGTGGATCCTCACGCCCGTTCGGGTGCGGTGGAAACGGTGGCGCGGGCGGCGGAGGCGGCAGCAGCGTAGCGGGCGGCGGCGGCGGGGGCACCGCCGGCGGTCTCCACAATGGTCCGGTCGGGGGCGCCGGGGGTGCGGGCGGGGCCGGCGGTCCCGCCACCGCCCTGCCCAACGCCGGCTACGCCTACGTCACCAATAGCGTCGGCGGCGTCGGCACAGTGTCGGTGATCGGCCCCGGCAACACGGTGATCGCCACCATCGATGTCGGCAGCTTCCCGTCCGGCGTGGCGGTCAACCCCACCAACGGCGACGTCTACGTCGCCAACAACAGCAACAGCGGCCCGGGCACGGTGTCGGTGATCGGCACCGGCAATACGGTGATCGCCACCATCACCGTCGGCAGCGGCCCCACCGGGGTAGCGGTCAACAACAACAACGGCGACGTCTACGTCGGCAACTACAACAGCGGCACCGTGTCGGTGATCAGCAACTCCAACGCCCTGCTCACCACCCTCACGGTCGGCACCAGCCCGCAAGGCCTGGCGTTCAACCCCATCAACAGCAACATCTACGTCACCAACTTCGCCTCCAACTCGGTGTCGGCGATCAACGCCGTCAACACCATCGTCGGCACCATCGCGGTGAGCAGCCCCCCGAGCGAGGTGGCAGTCAGCCCCGTCGGCCCCTACGCCGGCGACCTCTACGTCACCAGCAACTCCGACAGCTCCGGCGTGGTGTCGGTGATCACCCCCGGCGGCACCGTGATCACCACCATCAACGTCGGCAGCGGCCCCACCGGGGTGGCGTTCAGCCCCGTCGGCGCGAACGCCGGCTACGGCTACGTCACCACTGGACTCTTCGGGCTGAACAACACGATGTCGGTGATCAGCCCCACCAACGCCGTCGTCGCCAACATCACCATCGGCACCTCCCCGTACCCGCACGGCGTGGCGGTCAACCCCACCAACGGCTACATCTACGCCACCGGAAATTACAATTCCCCCCCCGGCTCAGTGTCGGTGATCACCCCCGGTAGCACTATTCTGACCACCATCACCGTCGGCAGCTACGCATATGGGGTGGCGGTCGCCCCGTAGACCACATGGACTGGAGCCACGATTCGCATCCTCCGGCGCGTGCGGCTGCCGATGCGGGTGCTGTCACTGCGCACCATCGTCATCGTCGCCGCGCTCGCGGTGATCGCCCTCGTCCTCGCGCTGGGGGCGTGGGTGTGGATCGGCGTCACCAACGACCAGTACAGCCAGCTGGACCGCCGGCTCGACTCGGTGACCAGCCTCGGTGACATCAACTCGCTGATCAATACCGCCGGTTTCGCCAGCACCGATCAGCCGATGCCGGACGGCAGCCTGGTGCGCACGGCGCGCATCGGCGACGTCACGGTGTCGGTGCCCCGCACCATCGTGCTGCCCAAGCTCCCGAACGGATACGCCAACATCGAGATAGGCGGCGTGCAATACCGGGAGCGCACCTTCACCGCGGGCCCGGCCTCGATCGCCCTTGCCGCCCCGCTGGCCGAGGCGCAGCACCGGATCAACGAACTGCACCTGCGCGTGCTGCTGATCTGTGCGAGCGTGATCGGCGGAACGATCCTGGTCGGCTGGTTGTTCTCGCTGATCATGGTCAAGCCGTTCCTGCTTCTCGCCCAGCAGGCCCGCGCCATCAACGCCCAGTCCAGCCCCGACGAGGTGCATGTCCGCGGTGTGCGGGAGGCCGTGGAGATCGCCGACGCTGTCGAGGGCATGCTGGACCGCATCGGCCAGGAACAGCTGCGCACCAAGGCCGCCCTCGAATCGGCCCGCGACTTCGCCGCGGTCGCCTCCCATGAGCTGCGCACCCCGCTGACCGCGATGAAGACCAACCTCGAGGTGTTGACGACTCTGCAGTTGGGTCCCGAGCAGCGCGACGAGGTGATCGACGACGTGGTGGGCACCCAGACTCGCATCGAGGCGACCCTGACGGCGCTCGAACGACTCGCTCAAGGGGAGCTGACGACGGTCGACGACTTCGTCCCGTTCGACATCACCGAGCTGTTGGATCGGGCCGCACACGACGCGCTCCGTGTCTACCCCGAGGTGCAGGTGCGGCTGGTGCCGTCGCCGACGGTTCTGATGGTGGGGTTGCCCACCGGCTTGCGGCTGGTGATCGACAATGCGATCGCCAACGCCGTCAAGCACGGCGGTGCGACCGAAATCCAGCTCCGCGTAGCCAGTTCCGGTGCGGGAGTCGAGATCGCGATCGACGACGACGGCACCGGGATTCCCGAATCGGAACGCGCCTCGGTTTTCACACGCTTCTCCCGTGGTTCGACGGCATCTCGTTCGGGTTCCGGGCTGGGTTTGGCGCTCGTGGCCCAACAGGCCGAATTGCACGGCGGCACAGCAACTTTGCACACCAGCCCGCTGGGCGGCACCCGCCTCCTACTCCGGCTCGCCGGCGACGGCCGCGGCCCGGTGTCCTAGAAGGACTCAAATGTCGTCGATGATAACCTCTCGTCCGTGACGAGCCTTCGCCCCCCTGAGGGATACGAACTGCTGGGGCACAAGCCATTCAGGGAACTCTGGACCGCTAATCTCCTCTCCAGTCTCAGCTCGGTCATGCTCCTGCTTGCCTCCGCGTGGCTGATGACGTCCATGACCCGAAGTCCGCTGATGGTGACCTCTATTCAAACAGTGGGTAGCCTTCCGTTCTTCTTCTTCAGCATCCCCTTCGGAATAGTCGGCGACCGTATCGGTCACCGAAGAATCCTTGTGATCGCACATGTGTGGATGCTGGCGTCCGCGGTCGCCTTCGCGTTGACCACGTGGCGCGACCAGTTGACCCCGTGGCTGTTGCTCGCGCTGCTGGGCGCGATGGGAGTGGGGGCGGCGATCGAAGCGTCCTCGTGGAAGCCCTTACTTCTTGATCTGGCACAGCGCGATCGCACGGTGGCGGCGATCTCGCTCAACTCCATGAGCAATAAAATCGGCCAGGCTGCCGGGCCGGTGTTGGGCAGTAACCTGATGCAGTTTGCTGGGCCGGCAACGGTTTTCGCCACCAGAGCATTGTCGAATATCACCATGATTATCGCCCTGCTCCGGGTACCGGAGCGCGCCGTTCCCGAATCCGGCACGCCCGCGTCATCGTTGGGATCGCGGCGATCGTTGCGCGAGGGATGGACTGCTCTGCGCAGCTCGCGTGAGATGTACGGGCCGCTGATTCGGTGCGCCGCCTTCATCGTTCCGAATGCGGGTATGGTTGCGCTGCTGCCTCTCGACGCTCGGGAGAATATTCAGACCCAGCTCATCGGCTTCGGCGAATTGCTGACCTCTCTGGGTATGGGCAGCTTCGTTGCGTTATCCCTGATGCCCTGGCTGAGGAAACGTTTCCCTGTGGGCCCGCTGTCGACCGCGGCGCTGGCTGTCTTTTCTCTCGCCGTGCTGGGAGTGAGCCAATGGAACAGCATGCTGGCGGATGCGGGGTTCCTCTTCGTCGCCGGCTTCGCGTGGAGCGTCCTGGCTATCAGCCATCAGGTTGCGGTGCTGACAGCGGCCCCGGACGGCATGCGGGGGCTCATCACGTCCTTCTACGTCATCACCGTCCAGGGGTCGTTGGCCGTCGGCAGCTTCCTCTTTGGCGTGATCGCCCAGCACATCGGCTGCAGTCGAAGCATCATGCTGTCGGGATTCGTTGCCATGGGCGGCCTTGCGCTGGTGCGCCGGTTCCCGCTGTCAGATGGCTCAGCGAGTTAGAACGGCGCGTCAGAACGGCGTGGCCGCCGCAACCAGGTTCAGCAGAACGTAGGCCATGCAGAAGAGGAAGTTCAGCACCACCAGCACCAGGCCGGCGAACATCAGCGAACGGGTGCTGCGCCGTTTGAGACGCCGGTAGCGCCCCAGGCGCGCCTCACGGTCCAGGTGCAGCGCGATCAACGCGAAATTCACGTCCACGACTTCGGAGTCCGCGGCCGGTGCACCCGCCACCATCGCGCGCAGGCGCGCGGGCTCAGTTCGCACACCCAGCCGCTCGAACCGGTTGCACAGGCGCCGCGCCCGCATCCGGCCGAGCGCCGGGTACCGCATCCGCAGTTGATGCGACAGGTGCCGCCGTTCGTCGCCCCAGGCGTTTGACGGCGTGCTCAACGCGCCCCGCGCACCAGGCGTCCGGGCCGGGCCCCGGTGTCGACGTCGTTGCGCCGGGTCACCGTGCCGCTGACGATCGTCGCCGCATACCCGCTCGCCCGCTGCAGGATCCGGTTGCCGCCGGCCGGCAGATCCCAGGCCATCGCCGCCGGGTGCAACGTCAGCGCGTTCATGTCGATGACGTTGATATCGGCTTTCTTGCCCGGCTCGATCGTGCCGCGGTCGGTCAGCCCGAATAGATGGGCGGTGTCGCGCGCCTGTTTACGGATCACGTATTCCAGCGACAGCCCTTGGCCACGGTGGCGGTCGCGCGCCCAATGGGTCAGCAGGAACGTGGGATAGGAGGCGTCGCAGATCATCCCGCAGTGGGCGCCGCCGTCCGACAGCCCCATCACCCCGGCGGGATGCAGCAGCATCTCCCGGATTGCGTCGTGGTTGCCGTCGGAATAGTTGAACAATGGCAGCATCAACATCGCGGTCGCGTCCGACTCGAGCATGAGGTCGTACAGCGTCGAGAGCGGGTCCTCGCCGCGCGCCTGGGCGATCGCGGCGACGGATCGGTCCGCGGTGGGCTCGTAGTCGGGGGGATCGCCGAGCGCGTACAGGCGGCCCAGCGAGTACTGCACCAGGGCGAACATCCCGTCGAACAGCTTGGTCGGGTCCGGGGGCAGGTCGTCTTCGGACAGGATCGCGGCCTTCACCGCGGGCTCGGCGAGGCGCTGCGCGAGCTCCTCGCGGCTGCACTGCGCCGCCAGGCGGCGGTAGGTGGGCCGGTGGGTGAAACCGTGATGGCCCTGGAAGCCGATCATCATGCCGAACGGCCGCGCCGCGATCTGGGGGTGCAGGCGGCTGCCGGCCGCGTGCGCCTCGGCGGAGAGGTCCAGCTGTGCGCGCCAGAGTTGCGGGTCGGCGTCAACCTGGATCATGGCGAACGACACCGGCCTGTCGATGTCGCGGCTCAGACGGCGCATCCACTCCAGTTCTTTACGGGGGGCAACGATGTCCTCGCCGGCAGACCCCTGCGGGGCCAACTCGAACACCGCCTGCCCGCCGGCCGCCATGGCGCGGCCGAGGCCGAACAGCTCGTCTTCGGCGGCGAACGTGCCGGGCACGGGCTCGCCGTCCATCGCGCGGTGGCCCAGCGTGCGCGACGTCGAAAAGCCCAGTGCACCGGCCTCGATCGCCTCGGTGACCAGCCGGCCCATCGCCGCGATGTCGTCGGGGGTGGCCGGCTCGTTGCGGGCACCCCGGTCCCCCATCGCGTACGCCCGGATCGGACCGTGAGCGACCTGGCTGCCCACGTCGATCGCGTACTTCTGCCCGCCGATGGCGTCGAGGTACTCGGGGAAGCTCTCCCAGTTCCACCGGATGCCCTCGGTCAGCGCGGTGCCGGGGATGTCCTCGACCCCCTCCATCAACTCGATCAGCCACTGCTCCGAGCCCGGCCGGACCGGGGCGAAGCCGACGCCGCAGTTGCCGGTAACCACAGTGGTGACGCCGTGACCGCTCGACGGCTCGAGCAGGCCGTCCCAGCTCACCTGGCCGTCGTAGTGGGTGTGGATGTCGACGAAGCCAGGCGCCACGAATCGCCCCGTCGCATCGATGGTTTCGGCAGCCTCACCGCCCATGGCGGGGTCGTCGGCGCCGCGGCGCACGACATCGACGATCATTCCGTCCTTGATGCCGATGTCGGCGCGATAACGTTCGGCGCCCGTGCCGTCGACCACGGTGCCCCCGACGATTTTCAGGTCGAACATGGCAATGTCTCCTCGTCGTCTCGGCGCCGGCGCCGGCAGTCCGCTTCGCGACGTAGCGTAACTCCTGCGGCTGTCCCGGCGATAGGTATGATCTCCGAGATGCCCAACCAACAGCAGGCCGAACGGATGACATCGGGCCGGGGATTCGTCGCGGCCCTGGACCAGAGCGGCGGCTCGACGCCCAAGGCGCTGAGCCTGTACGGCATCGAGGACGACGCCTACTCCTCCGAGGAGCAGATGTTCGACCTCATTCACCAGATGCGCGCGCGGATCATTACGTCACCGGCGTTCACCGGTGAGCGCGTCCTGGCGGCGATCCTCTTCGAACAGACGATGGACCGCGACATCGAGGGCCAGCCGACGACCACCTACCTGTGGGAGACCAAGGGTGTGGTACCACTGCTCAAGATCGACAAGGGTCTGATCGGGGCGGCCGACGACGTGCAGCTGTTGAAGCCGATGCCGGGACTCGACGCGTTGTTGGAGCGGGCCGCGGCCAAGGGCGTGTTCGGCACCAAGGAGCGCTCGGTGATCGGCGGCGCGAACGCCGAGGGCATCGCCGCGGTGGTCGCCCAGCAGTTCGAGGTGGCCCACCAGGTGCTGTCGCACGGCCTGGTGCCGATCATCGAACCTGAGGTCACCATTTCGATCCCCGACCAGGCGCAGGCCGAACACATATTGCGCGACGAGATCACCCGGCACCTCGAGAGCGTGCCCGACGGGCAGCGCGTGATGCTGAAGCTGACCCTGCCCGCCGAGACTAATCACTACCGGGCCCTGGTGGACCACCCGAAGGTGATGCGGGTACTGGCGCTGTCCGGCGGCTACTCCCGCGACGAGGCCGACGCGCTGCTGGCCAAGAACTCCGGCGTGATCGCCAGCTTCAGCCGCGCGCTGACGGAGGGGCTGTCGGCCGGCCAGTCCGATGAGCAGTTCAACGCCACCCTCGACAGGACGATCCAATCGATCTACGACGCGTCGGTCGCCGGCTGAGCCTGGCTGAGCTTGTCAGTAGTCGTGGCGCGCCACGTGCAGTCGTTGGTCGGCATCGCCGTCGTCGGACACTAGCGCGGGCACCATCTCGCTGGTCACCAGACCCTCGTCGCGGGTCAGCTCATCGATCACGCCGAAAGATTCGGCGATGTTGCCCGGGGTGTCGATGATGACGGTGACGACGGGCACCCGCCGGGCCACCGACCACCAGGCGTCGCCGTGGGGCCGATGATCGCCGTGAAAACCCCAGATTCCGCGCACGGCGGTGGCTCCGTCGGCGGCCGTGCGCCGCAGGAGCTGCTGCATAACCGCTCGATGAATCGGCACGTCGTCGATCAGGGCGGACTCGCGGGTGTAGACGGTCAGCTTCTGCCACAGCGGCACGCCGCGCTCGTCGACCGCCGGCAGCGCGTGCGGGCGATCGAAGAGCTCGCCGTCGCGCTTGCAGATGCGGACCCGTTCGAGCGTGAACATCGGCCGCGGGAGCAGCCCGCTCAGTTCGGGCAGCATCTGGCGGATGCTCTCGCCGGAACCCACGGCGACGACCGTCATCGGCACGTTGGCGTTGCGGCCCACGAACCGGGCGCGCTCACGGTGTCCGTGCAGCATCCCGTCCACCCCCAGGAACACCGACGCGCCCGCGAGCCGGCGCCGATACATCAGATCACAGAGGGCGATGTGCGCGGGCGCCCCGCCGACGCGGTCCTTACGGCCGAAGTACACCGTCAGCTTGACGGCCTCGCGTAACTCTTCGGGCAACGCCGCCGGCAACTGCGCCGGCAGCTCCACCGGCCCGAGGTGCCCGCGCAGGAGTCGCGCCCGCTCCAGAGTGACCAGGCCGCGCTGCTTGACGGCCAGGACGGGCTCGATCAGCTCCTCGATCCTGGACCGGGTGTCGACCGCCACAACCTCCACCGGTAGGTCAAACGACAAGCTCAGCGACTGATCGGTTCGCAGGCGCCTGCCTGTCCCGAAGCCTCCGATGCCGCGCAACACTGTGCTGGCGGCGACGCCGTGCCGTTCGTACAGGTCGAGCAGGACATCGGAGACGAAGCGGCCGCCAATGCGCCGGCGCTCCGCCAGGAATACGCTCAGCTTGCGGCAATCCTCCTCCACCCCTGCTCCTCCCCGGCCTAGACGCGGTACGCGGTGCCGCGCGGATCGCGCACCCACAGAACCTCGCCGGCGCGGGGTGTTGTTCCCTCGGCGATCAGGTGACGCTTGAGCACCTTGTGGGTGGCGGTGCTGGGCAGGTCGGCCGCGATGCGGACGTAGCGCGGGCGCGCCTTGGGCGACAGGTCGGGCTGCGCGTCCAGGAAAGCCTCGAACGATTGGGGATCGAGGGTGTGGCCCTGGTTGAGGACGACGGCCGCCATCACCTGGTCGCCGACGTGTTCGTCCGGCACGGCGTACACCGCGACCCGGTTGATCGCGCTATGGCGCAACAGAATCCGCTCGATCGGCGCCGCAGCCAGATTCTCGCCGTCCACCCGCATCCAGTCGGTGGTACGACCGGCCAGGTAGATCCAGCCGTCGGCGTCCCGGTAGGCCAGGTCCCCCGACCAGTACATGCCGTGCCGCATACGTTCGGCGTTGGCGGCCGCATCGTTGTAGTAGCCGGTGAAGAAACCCGAACCCAGGGTGTTCACCAGCTCGCCCACCGCCTCGTCGGCATTGATCAGGGCTCCGGCAGCATCGAAGCGGGCCACCGCGCATTCGGTCACGGTGTCGCTGTTGAAGATCGCGACTCCGTCGAAACCCTTTCCGATCGAGCCTTTCGGCGTGCCGGGTTCGCGGATCACGATAATGGCGTTCTCGGTCGAACCGAAGCCATCCTCCACCTGAACGGCGAAGCGGCGCGCGAACTCCTCGATGTCCTTGTCGGTGGCCTCGTTGCCGAACGCCACCCGCAGCGGGTTGTCGGCGTCGTCGTGGCGTTCGGGTGTGGCCAGGATGTAGGCGAGCGGCTTACCGACGTAATTCATGTAGGTGGCGCCGTAGCGGCGCACGTCATCGAGGAGGCCGGTGGCCGAGAACTTCGCGGGGATCATCGCGGCGCCGGAGACCACCGCGGGCGCCCACCCGGCGACGACGGCGTTGGAGTGGAACAGCGGCATCGACACGTAGCAGATGTCGTGCGCGGTGAGCGCGAAGCGATTCACCAGGTTCATCCCCGCGAACGCGGCCATCAGGTGCGACACCTGGACCGGCTTCGGATTCCCGCTCGTTCCCGAGGTGAAGATCATCATGAACGGGTCCATCGCGGTGACCTGGCGGTGCGGGACCAATTCGCCTGCCCCGGCGAGGAACCCGGAAAAGAACTCCGCCCACGAGGCCGCCGAGGTGTCCAGGACCGGTGTTCCGTCGAGGTTGAGATTCTCGAGCAGGCAACGGTGTTCGGCGTCGGTGACGACGAACTGGCAGTGGGCGCGTCGGATGTCGGCGGCCAGCGCCTCGCCGCGCCGGGTCGTATTCAGCCCGCACAGTACGTAACCGCCGAGGCCGGCCGCCGCCATCTGGGCGACCATCTCGGGGGTGTTGCCCAGCAGGGCGCCGATGTGCAGGGGCCGCTGCGGATCGGCGGCGGCGATCAATGCGGCGGCCCGCGCCGCAGACTGCTCGAGGTACTGCGCCCAGGTCCATTGCACGTCGCCGTATCTCACGGCCACCGCCGAGTCCGACATGCGGCTGCGCAGGAGCGCCTGGATCGTGTCGTCAGTCATCGCGCTCCACCCTATCGCCCTCGAACGTCGACGTGATGCGGGCAGACAGCCGGATTGGGCGCACCAAGTCGACGTTCGCGGTCAGCTCAGAACTGGCCGCAATCGGGTGTGGTGGGTTCTCCGTTGAAGCGCCCGGCGATCCACTGCATGGCCGATTCGCCGTCGACCAATGCCGTCAGGGCGTGATTGACGCCAACCTTGTTGAGGAACGGCGGCTCCTCGTTGGTGCGGAAGTCGACGTCTGCGCCCTGGGCGCACCAGTCGCGGCCGAGTTGGTTGGCCCCGGTCCAGGGAACCACGGGGTCGTAGCGATTGCTGTCGATCAGCACGGGCGCGTTCGGTTTGTAGCGGCCGATCCGCTGCGCATCCATCAAGCCGCTGAGCGGCTCGGTGTTGATCAGCTGGGCGACCTCCTCGGTGAAGTAGGGCTGCAGGTGGCGGAACGCGAAGTCGAGCGCGGTCTGGCCGACGCACTGCCGGGACACCGATTCCAGCATCGCCAGCCCCCGCGGTGTCATCGTCGATCTGATGGTGTCGGCGGCTTCCGGATAGGCGGCCATGAGGCTGTTGATCGCATACCCGACGAGCCCGACCAGAGCGCTGCCGTCGGCGTAGGGAAATAGTTCCTTGAGGTTGGCCGGCGGCGCGCCGGCATAGGTGCCCACCATGTTCAGCTCCGGGGCGTACGACGACGCCAGTTCGGCCGCCGACGCCGTCGCCCCGCCGCCCTGGGAGTAGCCCCACAGCGCCACGGGTCCGTGTGGGTCCAAGGACGTGCCGGGCAGGCGCATGGCCGCCCGGGCTGCATCGAGCACCGCCTGACCCTCGGCGAGCCGGTTCACATAGGTGTGCATCGGGGGTGTGCCCAGGCCCTCGTAATCGGTCATCACGATGGCGAAGCCGCGAGCCACCAGCGTGGCCACGAACACCTCCTCGTAGTTGACCATGATGTCCCAGCCACCCGAATAGTGGATGCCTTGGTTGAACATTCGCGACGGGGCGCACTGATTGCCCTGGCCTTGCGTGCCGGGCGCGAAGCTGAGCAGCGGGCGCGGTCCCTTTCCCGGCCAGGGATTCTCGGGTTCGAAGTAGGTGCCGGTGACGGCGACGGGATTGCCGCGGGCGTCCGCGCTGCGGTACATGATCCGGGTGCCGGTGGCCATGATCGCCCCCAACTGGCCCGACGGCTCGAGCACCAGCCGCGACGGTTCGGTGCGGATCAGATCACCCGGCTGGCCGGCCGGTAACGGATCCGGCGGGGTGTAGAACTGCGCATATTGGGGTTCGTCGCCGCCATCGGCCAGCGCCGGCGCGGGGGCCGCGAATCCGATCAGGAGAAGAACCGTGAGGAAAACTCCGAACCGGTTCATCACGAAAACGTAGCAGGGACAGGTGAGTTCCGCGAAGCGAATGCGCGGACGTCATCTCAGTGGTGTGCGCTGTGTCGCAATCGACTCTGCTGCTGCAGTTTTCGGCGGCGGCCAGCGCGGGGCGCTAGGGGGTTTTCTCGAACACGTCGTTGAGCGTGACGCTGCGGAGGTTGCGCGAGCGGATGATGTCGACGAGTTGCGGGTAGACGTGCGTGACGGGCAGGTGGTTCAGGTGACCGATGACGATGTTCTGCGGCGTGAAGTACTGGTCGGCCATCTGCACGATGTAGTCCTCGGTGATCACCGTGGAGTCCGACAGCGAACCCGACCACAGGACCGGGACGGTGTAGCCGAGGTCGGCGGCGACGGCGTCGACAGCGGCGTCGTGCTTGCCGTAGGGCGGCCGCCAATACGGTTTCGCGCCGATCCCGTACGTCGTCTTGAGGAACTCGTCGTTGTGGCGTAATTGCTGGGCGACTTCGTCCTTGGACAGGGTGGTCAGGTCCGGGTGCGAGAAGGTGTGGTTGCCGAGTTGGATCTGCCCGCTGTCCACCAACGGCGCGATCAGATCGCGGTTCTCGATCCACGAGTTGTACATCCCGTTGATGAAGAAGGTCAGCCGCATACCGGTGTCTTTGGCGAACTGGGTGTAGGCGCGCACCACTTCGCTGCTGGCGCCGTCGTCGACCGTCAGGGCCATCAGGTCGCCGTCGCCGGGGAGCTTCATCAACGCGCCCCCGCCGGGGAGCGCGACGCGGTTGCTACGCGCCGGCGGCCCCAACAGGCCCGCCGGTGTCACGGGCCCGGGGGTCGGCGGTCCGGGCGGGGATGCCTGGGCGAGCGACTGGCGCTGGGGATCGACCACCAGGCGAGCCGCGCCCACGCCTGCGACCGTGGCGACGGCCAGTGAGGCGAGAAAACGCCGCCGGTTGAGTTCCGGGGACGCGACGGTTCGGGTGCGTGTGCGCACCGCCCGTTTGCGGTGCGACGTGGGAACCCGCGACCCCGATCGGGGCACGTACGCGTAGCTGAACTCCGACGTCACAGCCCTGAACCTACCACTGCCGGGCCGTCGTGGCCGATGTGGTTCGGGAGGGTCAGGTGTTGATTGGGCGTCGGTACGGCAACGATTTCGTCCCGGGGATTCCCGGTGGCGGGGGTCGAGTTCAGTGCGGCTGCCCGCCGTCGTGCCGGGGCAGCGGCACGGGCTCGACACCGGGGGTGCCCAGCGTGCTGGCCAGCCACGGCAGTGACGCCGCGAACGCCTGGGCCGCGAACGGCCAGTCGTGCTTGCCCTCCTGGGAGACCACTGTGCAGGGGATGCCGTTGGCGTCGGCCGCGGCGCACAGGGCGTGGGCCGCCGCGTCCTGCCCCTCCGGATTGGCGTTCGCGGGGTCCGGACCGGCCTCCTCGGCGCCGGGAGCCGCCGAGCCCGGTATGTCGAACCAGCCCGACAGCCCGGAGTAGCGGCCGTGACGCGACATCACGGTGATCGGATCGAACTCCTCCCAGGCGGCGGCGTTGCCGCCGTACAACCTGGCGATGGTCAGTTCTTTGGAACCGACATTCGGGCTGCGGTCGCCGGCGATGTCGACGAAGGCGCTGAACATCTCGGGATGCATGACCGCGACGTCGACGGCGCAGGTGCCGCCCATGGACCATCCGGCGACGCCCCAGTTCGTGCGGTCGGCGCTGACCCCGAAGTTCGACACCATGAACGGCACCACGTCCTTGGCGAGGTGATCGGCGGCGTTGCCGCGGGTGCCGTTGACGCATTCGGTGTCGTTGTCGAACGACCCGGTGGGGTCGACGAACACCAGCACCGGGGAAAAGCCGTGATGCGCGGCGGCGAAGTTGTCGATGGCGGTGAAGGCGCCGCCGGGACCCAACCAGTCGGCGGGGGTGTTGTAGGCCGAGCTGATCATCATGACGGCCGGCAGCCGGGGCGGCGGGTTGCTGTTGAACCATGCCGGGGGCAGGTACACCAGCTCCCGGCGGTGCGGGAAGTGGGACGCATCGTCGCTGATGGTCACCGGCACCACGACGCCCTTGGTGGGCCGTGTGCCAGCGATCTGCATCTTGGTGACCTGCAGCCGGTCGATCTGGTTCGGCAGTGGCGCCGAGGTGAGCTGGTTCCACGCGGCGAGCGCCGTCGGAAAATAGCCGACCCAGGCGTTCAGCGCGAGGCCGGCGCACGCGGCGCACAACGGGACGGCCAGCACCGCCAGGCCGCGCCGCCGCCACCGGGTGCCCGGCCAGCCGAGCACCAGCACGGCGGCGGCCAGGCTGGTCATGGCCGTCCAGAGCCACAGCGACGTCGGGGCTGGGTCTCCCGCCACGCCGAGTGACCCGATGTAGGAATACGAGACGGCCGTCAGCGCGGCGGCGGCGGCGAGCGCCGCGGGCAGCACCCACCGGTGCCAGCGCCGGTCACGCCATCGGATCGCGGCGACCAGCACGACCAGCGCAAGGGCCTGCAGCGTCGGCGGCAGCCAGCCGCGCAGCAGGGACAACTGCCCGAAGAACTGGTGCAAACGTCGCGGCCTTCGCTATCTCGTAGGTCCCCTCGATCATCCCACGGCAGCGCCGCTACCTCAGCAGTACGAAATGCCCATGTCCACTGAAATCTGGGTACCGGTGACGAATCGGGACCCCTCGGAGGCCAGCCACGCCACCGCGTCCGCGATGTCCTCGGGCTGGGCGGTCCCTTCGGGCAGCAACGACGTGTTCCTGCCGCGGAGCTCGGGGTACGTGTCGCCGGCCGCACGGATGGCCTCGCGCATCCGCCCGCCGCCCATCGGCGTGGCGACCGCTCCCGGATGCACACTGTTGACGCGGATGTTGTGGCGGCCGAGCTCGGCGGCGAACGCCCGCGCCATCCCGGTCACGGCGTGTTTGCTCGCCACGTAGTGGACCATGAACGGCTCCATCCGAACCCCGGCCGCAGATCCGATCAGGATGATCGAGCCGCCGCGGCCGCCGTCGATGATGTGACGGGCGCTGGCCATCACGGTGTTCCAGGTGCCGGTGACGTTGGTGTCGATGGTGTCGCGGAATGCTTCGGGCGTGACCTGGTCCCAGGCCGCGGGGCTGCAAATCCCGGCGTTCGCCACCACCACGTCCAAGCGGCCGAGATCGGCGACCGCGTCGTCGACCGCGCCCCGCAGCGCGTCGAGATCGCGAATGTCGACGGCCGCGGTGACGACGCGGCGCCCCATGGCGCCCACCAGTCGCGCCGTCTCGTCCAGGTCATCGGGGGTGGCCGAGTCGTAGGGGACGCTCGACGGCAGGGGACCGGCGATGTCGAGCGCGATGATGTCGGCGCCCTCGGCGCTCAGCCGCACGGCATGCGCCCGGCCCTGTCCGCGGGCGGCGCCGGTCACCAGCGCCACCTTCCCCGACATCGACTGGCTCATCGGGCGAAGCGTAGCGTCGTCCTCAGGACGCCGGACAACCGGAAGGACACACCGTGACCGTCACCGTGATCGACGCCGGGCCCCGACAGGTCAGCCGCTCGGTGGATATCGCCGCGCCGGCGGCGGAGCTGTACGCGATGGCTGCCGATCCGCGGCGTCATCAGGAACTGGACGGGTCCGGCACGGTTCGCGGCAACGTCAAGGCGCCCGTGAAACTCGCAGTGGGCGACAAGTTTTCGACGAGCATGAAGATGTACGGGCTCCCGTACCGGATCACCTCGACGGTGACCGCCCTCACGCCGGGAGAACTCGTGGAGTGGCGTCACCCGGCGGGGCACCGATGGCGGTGGGAGTTCGTGGCCCTCTCGCCGACGCTGACCCGGGTCACGGAGACCTTCGACTACCGCGACGCCGGCGAGCTCAAGAACAGGCTCAACTACTTCGAACGGATCGGCGCGCCCAAGAACAACGCTGCGGGCATCGAGGCGACACTGGCCGGGTTGCGCGACCGCTACGCGGGGCCCTGAGGGTCATCGGAAGGGTCAGGCTTCCATGCGATCCACGCGTCGTACCACCTGGGCGTCGCGGGTCGGGGGCAGCGGCTTACGCAGCACGAGTCGCGGGCCTCACAGCCTGACAAGCGCATGTCGGTATTCCTAGTCGTCTCGAAGGGTCCCCGGGCGGTCCGCCGGCGGTAGCTGCGGGTGACCACCGCGGCGGATCGCCCGCCCCCCGAACGGTGCCCGGACGGTCGCGGCGAGGTGCCGGCGATTGACCACCAGCCCGGCGAGGGCCACCGCGGCGTAGATCCCGCAGAGCACCAGCCGCCCGTGGGTCGAGACGATCGCGAACTGCCCGATGAACAACCCCAGAAGAGCCCACGCCGCCGGTCGGCGGAAGCGCAGGTCCAGGATCAGCGCCACCCCCATCATGGTCTGCGTGGCGGTGAGCAGCACCTCCACGACCTGGCGCGAGTCCAGCGCCAGGGCGACACCGCCGCCGCCGAGCAGGTGGGCCACCGGCAGTGATCCGACCAGCAACGTCCACTGGTTGACCTTGGAGGAGATCAGCGTGGCAATGGCCAAGCCGCCCTTGCCGCGGGCGGCGAAGATGGTCGCGATGATGAACTCCGGCGCCTCGGAGGCCAGCGGGGCGAGCCACTGGACCAGCAGGAACCTGTCGATGCCCAGCTCAGTCCCCGCGTCGACGAGGTTGTCGGCAAAGGGTTTGGCGCACAGAACCATGACCGTCCCGGCGGTCGCGACGAGGCCGACGACGGCGCTGCGCCGCCACCGCGCCGGTAGCCCTCCGAGGGCCGCGGCGGTGCCGATCAGGTCGGGTTCCACCACGTCGCCGCGGCTGACCTTGATCATGTAGAACGCGAACCAGGCCAGGAGCGCCAACCCCAATGCCAGGTGAATCTGTCCGCTGGCCGGGATGGCGAAGGCGATCACGCCCGCAATCACCAGGAAGCCGAGTTCGATCCGATTGGCGGGCGCCAGGGCCAGGGCCCCGGGTGTGCCGCCGCCGGACCTGCGCCCGGCCACGAATCCGACCAGGACCACGATCGGCCAGCCCAGACCCAGCAGCAGTCGGTTGGAGCCGGTCATGTTGGCCGCGGCGTATTGGCTGTAGTCGGCGTTGCGGCCGGACGCATAGGCGTAGTACAGGTCGACAGCGTATTCCGGCAGCACCGCGACCAAGGCCAGTACCGCGATGGCCAGCCCGCCCGAGACATCGATCTGCGCGGCTTCGGCGGCCCACGCGAGCAGGAAACTGACCGAGACCACCGCGGCCCCGAAGACCGCGATCGCGGCGACCGGGTCCGGGTGGGTGCCGGCCAGCCGGACCACCAACGCCGGGGCGATGAACACCGCAGTGATGAGCGCCGACCGAATCAGGGTGCGCCGCCAAACGTGGTGCGGCACCGAAACCGGTGCCGCAAACTTCTCGGCGGCGATCATGGTCACCCTTCGTCAGGATCACGGCGCCGGAGCGAACGTGCTCCTGCGACCTAACCGCATTACGACGCGACGTGTGGGGGCGCGGTTCCCGTCATCCCTCGCCCATCGCCGTGGCGACGGCCTTGGCGAGAAGCTCGACCGCCTGCTTGCGGGGCAGCGACGACAGCATCTGAGTGAAGGCCCGCATGCCGTCGCCCACTATCCGCGTCGGGCCGTTGGCCAGGTTGTCGAAGGCCTCCGCGATGACATCCTCGACCGCGACGGCGCCCGGCGGCGCCTCATCCGGCGAACTGATCTGGCCGCGGCTGTGCTCGAGTCGCCGCAGCGCGGGTGTGTCGGTCTTGCCCAGGATGAGACCGAGGACGTCTACGCCCTTGCCGTGCAGTTCGGCCCACAGCGCTTCGGCGAAGACCATGTCGAACGCTTTGGACGCGCCGTACGCGACCATGTTGGGTCCGCCGGCCAGCCCGGCCACGGAGCCGAAGACGACGATGCAGCCGCGGCCTCGCGCCACCATCGGCTGCGCGAAGTGATGACACAGCTGCATCGGCACCAGGCAGTTGCGGTGCACCATGACCTCGGCCGCCTGCATCGAATTAGCAAGGAAAGGACGGAAATCCGGGTCGGCGCCCGCGCAGTACACCAGACACCCGATCTCCAGGTCGCTGGTGGCCGCGGCGACCGCGGCAGCGGCGCCGGGGTCGGTGAGATCGATCGCCAGCGTGCGGGTGTGCGACGACGTCCGCGACCGGATGCCGGCCGCCACCTGCTCGAGCACCGCGCGGCGGCGAGCGAGCAACACGACGTTGACGCCGCGCTCGGCGAGTCCCTCGGCGAAGGCGGCACCCACGCCATCGGAGGCTCCCGCGACGAGCGCCCACGGTCCGTACCTCTGCGCGAACTCCACCCCGGCAGCCTACCGACTCCCCGGGCGCCGTTCGGCACTGGAAAGATCGGAATCCATGCGCACTCTTCGCAGCTGGGAGCTGGTCACCTGCGGAATGCGGGGACATGTGACCTACGCACCCGACGACAGCGCGCTGGCCGACCGGTTGCGGGCCAGCACCGCGCTCGGTGAGGCCTGGCGCTGCCTGCGCTGCGGGGAGTTCACCCTGGGCCCGCCGTCCGGGCGGGGCCGCACCGAGGACGCCCCGCTGGTTGCGCGCGGCAAGGCCTTGCGGCAGGCCGTCATCATCCGCCTCCTCGCCGTCGAGCGGCTGTTCCGCGCGCTGGTGATCGGCCTTGCGGCGTATGCGGTGTGGAAGTTCCGGGGGGCGCGGGGATCGATCCAGGCTACCCTCGACCGCGACCTTCCGCTGTTGCGCGCCAGCGGATTCCAGGTCGATCAGATGACCGCGGTGCAGGAGTTGGAGAAGGCGCTGGCGGCCCGGCCGTCCACGCTGACCCTGCTGACCGTGGCGCTGGTCGCCTACGCGGCGGTGGAAATCCTCGAGGGGGTGGGGCTGTGGCTGCTGAAACGCTGGGGTGAGTACTTCGCCGTGGTGGCCACCTCGATCTTCCTGCCGCTGGAGATCCACGACCTGGCCAAGGGCATCACGATGACCCGCGCGGCGACGTTCGCCGTCAATGTGGCGGCCGTGCTCTACCTGCTCTACTCGAAGCGCCTTTTCGGTCTGCGGGGTGGCCGCAAGGCCTACGACGAGGAGCGCCGGGGTGAGCAGTTGCTGGATGTCGAACGGGCGTCCGCCGCCTTATGAGCATCTACGCGGCGACTCGCCTCAGGCTTTCGTGCCGCGCACCCACTGAATGGTGCCGAGGTTCTTGACCCGCACTCCGGAAAACCCGTTCTCTTCCAGGATGTCGCCGATCTCGTCGTCGTCGAACGCATGCGCACCGCCGTTGGGCAGCCGCTGCCAGTAACGGGCCAGAGCCCCCGCGGTGGGCACCATGACGGCGAGCCGCCCGCCCGGGCGCAGCACCCGCGCCATCTCAGCGAGCGCGGCCGCGGGGTGCGGAACCAGCTGTAGCACGGCGCTCGAGACCACCGCGTCGACGGTGGCGTCGCGCAGTGGGAGATGCTGCGCGTCAGCCTTGATGAATCCGACCCGCGGCCCGGCTTCGTTGCGCACGGCACGGTCCAGCATCGGTTCGGAGATGTCGACGCCCAGCGCCAACCCGTCGGGACCGGCGGCCCGCGCCAGCGACGCGGTGATGTTGCCCGGGCCCGAGCCGACGTCGAGCGCGGTGCCGCCGGCGGGGATGCGCAACCACTCGAGGGGGAGTCGCCACGCGCTGACGAGGCGCCGCGAGAGGGCCTGGGCGTTGTCGTAGAGCATCGACCCCAGCGGCGACGCCCACGCCGCCTGGATCGCGCCCGTGTTCTTCGGGACGGGGTCTTGGTCAGTACCGCTGTGGGTGCCCAGCAGATCGAGATACCCCTTGCTCACGTCCGGATGTGCGGGCGGGTCGGCCAACAGTTCCAGTGCGCGCCGCAGAGCCGGCGGAAGCTTGTCCTGCACATCGGTCATGGGTACCCCTCAGATCGAAATGCACGTCAAGCGGGCAACATCCAGCGTACGCCGGGCTGCCGGCGGTAACTCCGTGGTGCTGCGGGCGATCCGCGGTCGCGAGCCCGCCATGCTGAGGGAACACTTCGAGGTGCTGGCGTCGCGCTGAACGTCGCGTGCACCACGGTGAAACGGCCTGTGAATTCACGCGATAGCGGGGCCGACGCGCGGCGTCGAAGCGTCCCGGTAGTTGGCGGGCCCGCCCGGGATGGGACAGGATCGTCTGTATGGCCGAAGTCGATTTCTCGTTGTTGGACGTGCCGAGGCCCACACCCGTCGACGACGCCGACGCTTACCTGCGCGCGGCGATCGCCTGGCACTTCGGCGCCGACACCGGGTCGGCGTTCTGGCTGCGGACCGCGCAAACCCTGGACTTCACTCCGCTCACCGACGTCACCACGTTCTCCGACCTGCGGCGCTTCCCCAACCTCGTCAACGAGCTGCGCAACGCACCGGTGGAGGACCTGATCCCCCGCGGCTACGGATCCGCCTCCCCGCCGCCCCGGATATTCGAATCCGGCGGCACCACAGGAGCTCCCAAACGCACGGTGCAGATGCCGGATTGGTGCGCGCAGGTCGTCGAGTGGCAGACCGAGGACTTCGCCACGGGGGGCTTCGTGCCCGGCCACGGCTTTGTGTGCCTGATGCCGAGCGGCCCGCACGGCGTCGGCTACTTCTCCCGCCTGGTCGCCGATCGCCT
The DNA here is from genome assembly GCA_903927745.1 of uncultured Mycobacteriaceae bacterium. Lineage (GTDB taxonomy): Bacteria > Actinomycetota > Actinomycetes > Mycobacteriales > Mycobacteriaceae > Mycobacterium. The sequence goes on along the minus strand of CAIYOH010000164.1, from coordinate 13,586 downwards.
GGGTGCGGTGTTCCACGCGATCGACATCGATCCGCGCTGGGTGAAGAAGATCGCCGCCCGCAACACCTCCCAGGCCGCTGCCGAGGTGGCGGCCTACGTCGACCATGTCGTCGAGCAGGCCGTCTTCGTCCTGGCGACCCAGAACGTGGCGAACATGCACGCCACCCCACCGATGCTCGAGGCGATCGCGCGGCGCGGAAAGGTCGTCGACCTGATCAACGAGAAGATCCGATACCTGTTGCTCAGCGGCGCCCACGTCGACGCCGACACGCTCGACGTGCTGCGCGACGTCTTCCCGGACACGACAATCACCATGGCCTTCGGCAGCACCATGGTGTTGTCCCAGGCGGTCACCCGCACGGGCGACGACGGCGAGTTCATCTTCGACCCGCGCACCCCCTACGTGGTGTTCCGGGTTGTCGATCCCGAGACCGGCGACCCGGTGCCGTACGGCCAGCGGGGTCAGGTGGTGATGAACCACGTCAGCAAGGGGATGTTCATCCCAAACAACCTGGAGCGCGACATGGCGACCAGGGTGGCGGGCCCGACAGGTGAACTCAGCGACTCCGTCAGCGCCGTGGGGCCGGTGGACATCTTCGAGGGCGAAGCCGTGATCGAGGGCGTGTACTAGGCGTGCTGGTCGTGGATGCGCTCGGCGCGGGCGGTGAGTACCGGACGCGCAGGCGGGAAGTCATTACCACCATGGCGGGCGCCGCGGTCGCGGAACTGAGTATCGTTCCACCGCTCTATATTTCACGGACTCTCGACGCGCAACGCAAGGTCGCCCCGCTGCCGGCCGCGCAGCGCGACGCTGCGCTGGCGAAGGCGGCCGGGATCTTCGTCAACGACGTCATCGCCGGCCTTGACTTCGAGTCCTATGTGGCCATCGCCAGCCGGATTTCGGGTCTCCCGATCGCGGTGACCCGGGCTGGGGCGCGCGCCGTGGCCGACGCCGTGGGGCATGCATTCGACGTGGCCCTGGCGGCCCGGCCGGTGAGCGCGGCGCTGGATTGGCGCGAGGAGCGAACCCGCGGTGGCGGCGCGGTATGGGTGCGGCGGGGCGAGGTGTTCGCGGTGCATGCGGCGGGAAACGGCCCCGGCGCGCACGGCCTGTGGCCCGAGGCGCTGGCGTTGGGATACCGGGTGGCCGTGCGTCCCTCGCGCCGCGAACCGCTGACCGCGCACCGACTGGTACACGCTCTGCGCAGCGCCGGTTTTCGCGCCGAGGACGCCGTGTACCTGCCGACCGACCACGGCGGCGCCGACGAGATCATCCGCGCGAGCGACGTCGCGATGGTCTACGGCGGTCACGAGACCGTCGACAAGTACGCAGGCGACCACACGGTGACGGTCAACGGACCGGGGCGCGCCAAGATCGTCATCACCGGCGACCGGGACTGGCACGACCACGTCGACGTCGTCGTCGAGTCGGTCGCGGGTCTCGGCGGGACGGCGTGCGTCAACGCCACAGCCGTTCTGTGCGAGGGGGATCCCCTCCCGCTCGCCCGGGCGATCGCCGAGCGGTTGGCGACGATCACCCCACTGCCCGCCGACGACGAGCGAGCGCTGCTGCCCACCCAACCCCTCAACAACGCACAGGCATTGGCGGCCTATCTGGCGGCCAAGGCCGCCGGTACCACCGCGCTGCTCGGGGCCGATCAGGTGGTGGCCGACCTGGGCGACGGATGCGCCGCCCTGCGTCCGGCCGTGCATGTGATGACCTCTCCCGATCCCGACACACTCAACACGGAGTTGCCTTTCCCGTGCGTGTGGGTGTCGGGGTGGTCGCGCGACGCCGGCATCGCGCCGCTGCGTCACTCGCTGGTCGTCACCGCGATCACCGGAGACGAGGAATTAGTCGATGCCCTGCTGGCCGAGCCGACGGTCGGCAACGTCTACCGCGGCGATCACCCCACCTGGTACTCGGCGCCCGGCATGCCGCACGACGGGTTCCTTGCCGACGTTCTGATGCGCACCAAGGGTTTTGCCAGGGCCTGACGGGATGTGATCCCGGGTCTACAGCGCGTCGACGGGTTCCGGTTCGGCGTGTGCGGCCTGCTCGGCCTGCTCGTCGGGGGGTTCCAGTGCGGCGACCCGTTTGGCCAGCCAGTTGGGCGCCAGCATCGAGACGGCGGTGGCGCCCGCAGTCGCGCTGAGGACACCGCCCCAGGCGACGGGCCCGAGCGGGGTGCACCCGAAGAACTGGCTGACCACGGGGGTCTGGACGATCGCGACCAGGACTCCGGCGCTGCCCAGCGCCGTGCCCAGCACCAGCGGGCTGTGCTGCCGCGCGAGCAGCGTCTGGGCCAGCTGGGTGCTCACCAACGCCGCCAATCCCATGGTGGCCGTGCGGCGTTCGGTTCCCGGGGTCCACCGTCCGATCGCCCAGGCCGCCGTCGCGCCGGCGGCGGTGACGGCGCCGCGGGTGACAATCTGGCGCATGAGCTGGGCATCGAGCGAGGGCGCCGGGCCGGCCAGTGCCGCGAGCTGGAAGGCGCGGTGCAGTTCCTCGGCGTCGCGATCGGTCTCCTCCCCGGTCTCGTCCGGCGGCTGGAATTGGGGGGTGACGGCGACCGCGAGCGCGGGAAACATGTCGGTGAGGAGGTTGACCAGCAGCAGTTGGCGGGTGCCCACCGGGGCGCGGCCGCTGCCCAGCGCCGTCCCGATGATGGTGAAGATGACCTCGCCGACGTTGCCGCCGACCAGGATGCTCACCGCGTCCCGCACGCCGCCCCACATGCCGCGACCCTCGACCAACGCGTCGAGCAGCACACCTAGGTCGTCCTCGGTCAAGACGATGTCGGCGGCCCCGCGCGCGGCCGACGAGCCCCGGCCGCTGACCCCGATGCCCACGTCGGCCATCCGGATGGCGGCGGCGTCGTTGGCCCCGTCGCCGACCATCGCGGTCACCTGCCCGCACGCCTGCAGCGCCGCGACGATCTGCACCTTCTGCTCCGGGCTGACGCGGGCGAACACCTGGACCTCCGCGGCCACCTTGGCGCGGGCCTCCTCGTCGAGGTCCGCCAGCTCCGCGCCGCTGATCTCCCGCGCATCCGACGGCAGGCCCAGCTGGCGTGCGATCGCCCGCGCGGTCACCGGGTGGTCGCCGGTGATCAGAACCACCCTGCGGTTGGCTTCGACGAGCGCCTCGATCAGCGGCCGCGCCGATGCGCGCGCGGTGTCCGCCAGTCCGACAAACCCGAGGAGCTCGAGGTCGTGGGCAGCGGCGTCGACGGTAGCGGCGTCGGTGTCCTCCTCGCCGGTGGGGAGGTCCCAGCGACGCCGCGCCACCGCCAACACCCGCAGGCCCTGCTCGGCGAGGCGCAGCACATGGGCCTCCGCGCGACGCTGGGGTGCCCCGTTGGCAGTGGCGCCGTTCTGGCCGACGAACCGGCACCGGGGCAGGATCACCTCGGGTGCACCTTTGATCATCAGCACGGGTTCGGGCTCGGCATCGCCCAGGCCGACCGCGGCGGAGTAGCCGCGACTGGATTCGAAGGGGACCTCAGCGAGCACTGTCCACACCGAACCACTGTGGCCGTCCAGGTTTTTCGCGGCGGTCAGGATCGCCTCGTCGGTGGCGTGCGCGTGTCCCTGCCCGTTCTGGGGCCGGGTGCTGCTGAGGGCGGCGACGCGCAGCACGTCGGAGGCGAGTGGGTCGGTCATCTCGGGGAGGGGATCCTTGGGATTGCTGGATTGCGGCACGCCGCACACCACGCGAAGACGGTTCTCGGTCAGCGTGCCGGTCTTGTCGAAGCACACCGTCTGGACGCGGCCCAGGGCCTCGACCGCGCGCGGAGTGCGGACGAGCGCTCCGCGCCGCGACAATCGTTGCGCCGCGGTCAACTGGGCCAGGGTGGCGACCAGTGGCAGCCCCTCGGGCACGGCGGCCACGGCGATCGCGACCCCGTCGGCGACGGCCTGGCGCAGCGGCGCCTGGTGTGCCAACGCCAGACCGGTGACCGTCGCCCCGCCCGCCAGCGTCAGCGGAAGCACCCGGCTGGTGAGTTCCCGCAGCCGCGCTTGCACGCCGGCCGCCAGGTCGACATCGGCCACTGCTGACATCGCCCGCCGCGCGGCCGTGCCGGCTCCGGTCGCCACCACGATCGCCCGGGCGCGCCCGGCGACGATCGTGCTGCCCTCGAACAGCATGCTGGCCCGGTCGGAATCGGCGACGGCGACGGGGTCAACCTGCTTGTCCACCGGCAACGACTCGCCGGTGAGCAGGGATTCGTCGACCTCGAGGTCTTCGGCGACCAGCAGGCGGGCATCCGCCGGCACCACCTCCGGGGCGGCCAGGTCGATGATGTCGCCCGGCCGCAGCGACTTCGCGCTCACCGTGACCGTGCGCTCGGTGGTGCGGGCGGCCTCCAGCCGCCGGCGTGCCGTGGCGACCGCCGGCAGGACGACCCGGCGCGCGGGCTGGTCCTGGTCGGCGAACAACTCGGCGATCGCCGCCTCGGCCCGCAACCGTTGCGCCCCGCCCACCAGCGCGTTGGCGGCCATGACGCCCGCGACCAGCAGGGCGTCGACGTTGCTGCCGACGATCGCCGACGCCGCCGCGCCCACGGCCAGGATGGGGGTCAGCGGGTCGGACAACTCGGCCCGTGTCGCGGAGAGCAGCCGCACCACCTGGACAGCCGGGTCTCGCAGCGGGGCGATGAGTGGTTTGTAGGACAGGTCGTCGAGGAGCTGGCGCCACGGGGCGGTCCCGGGCTCGACCTCCAGGGGCCGGGTGCGGCCGGCGAGGCGGGCGTAGACGATCTCGACATCCAGGGCGTGCCAGGCGGTCAGCGGCTGCGGAGTGGGATCGGGCCGGTGGAGCACCCTGTTGGCCGCGAAGCTGCCCCGCAGCAACGCGGCCGCGGCGGCCGCGTTGACGGGGTTGAGCCAGCGCTGCACGGTGAACTGGTTGACGGTGCGCGGGTCGCCGGTGACCAGGAGCAGCCCGGCCAGCGTGCTGCCGCCCTTGGCCAGACGCACTGCCGATTCCGCCGCTGCGCGGGCGACCGGCAGCGCCGACAGGATTCGCACCGCTGCGGCCAGGTCGGTGCCGGTGATGATGTCGGCGGTCCACGCCGTCGCGGCCCGGGGGTCGTCCAATGCCACGGCGACGTCGGCGATGGCCAGCGCGGCCAGCGTGTCCGTCGACGCGAGATCCTTGTGCAGCGCGGTGATCAGCAACACGGGTCCACGGTCGGCCCGCAGGCTGCGCACCAAGGACAGCAGCGGCGTGCCCGGGGGGTGGCTCGCGGCCACGCTGGCGGTCAGTTCCTCGGTGCCCGCGACGTGGCGCAGCACCACCCGTGCCCCGGTGCGGTGCGCGATCTGCAGCAGCGGAATCGCGAACGGGTCGACCTCCCAGCCCACGTCGACGCCCCCGACGCGCTCGCCGTCGACCACCAGGTCGGCGCGCTCGAGGCCCTGAACGGGCGTCGCCGACGGTTCCACCGCACGGATCCACCGCAGGTGCGCCCCGGTGGCCGGCAGCTCGTCGGAGTCGGGTTCGGGCGCCTCCTCGCCGTGCAGCAGCGCGTCGGCGACCTCATAGACGCGGTCCTCATCCCAGCCCGGGACGTCACCGCGAGCCTGCAACACGGCGCGGTGGTCGCCGCGCAGCGCCGCCCCGTCGACGACGATCACCTCGACCCTGTCCAGCCGACGCAGGGCGCCGGGATCGAGGATCAACTCCCCGGCGTTGGCCAGCCCGCGGCCCAGGACGGCGGCAAACGCCTGATGACCCATCTCGGCCGCCCGCGGCACGCCGGCCAGCAGCGCGCCCGCGGCTTCTTCTGTGCCACCGCCGGCCAGCAGCGCGCCCGCCGCGGCGACCAGCGACGCGGCCGCGGACTGGTCGGTGTACTCCTCCACCGGCCCGGACATCGATCCCTTCGCGGCGTCGATCGCGGCGTCGACGGTTCCGCCGACCACCGCGTACGGCGCCTCCCCGGCGGCCCAACTGTGCCGGGGATCCTGGGCCGTGGTTCCGGCCGACGAGATGACGGGGACCACCGGGGCCTGCGGCCTTGTGGGGGAAGCCAATCCGGGCTCACGCTCCCGCCATCGCTGGCGGTGGGCCGCCGCCTCGGAGGCCTGCAGGCTGCGTTGCGCCAGATCCAGCAGCGGGGTGCCGACCGACTGAGCGAGCCCGTTGGCCAGCGCGGTGGACGCGCTGAGCGCGATGTCGGCGCCCGCCCGGCCCAGCCGCGACTCCAGCGCGCTGACGATCCTGGGCTGATGTTTCACCAGCGCGGCCGCGGCCTGAGCGCCTCGGGGGGCGGCCGGGAACCGGCCCATCCAGCCGGCCACCGCGACACCGATCGCGGCCGCGTCCATGGCCGCCGCGGACAACGGCACCAGGATCGCCAGCGGGTTACCCGGGTCCGCGAAAGGAGCGGTCCGCGGCACCGACCTGGGCGCCACCAGCGTCAGGTCGGCCGCAACTTCACACACCGTTCGCTTGATCTCATCGAGGACGGCGTTCTCATCCAGGTCGCCGTCGGCGTCGTCCTCGAGTTCGACGACGAGGCGCCCGAGCGACCCCTCGACATGGGCGGAGGCGACTCCCGCGATCCTGCGCACCGGCTCCTCCACCGACGCCGCATGCTCGTGCCAGTCGGGAAACGGCCGCAGGGGGTCCAGGTCCAGGTGGACTCGCCGCCCGCTCTGCCAGCGGACGGGCGGTGTGATGCCACCCGACGCGCCGTGGGTCAAAGCGCTGACCCCCAGCGCCCGACCCGTCGTGTCGGCCATCGACTGCACCATCGGGCCGACCAACTCGTTAACCGGGCTGGTCAGCGCCTGCACGGCGCCCGCCACACCAGCGACGACGCCGGTCAGGCCCGGAATTTTCACTCAGTCACCCTGTGTCACCCTTCGATCACGCCCGTGATGCCGGGTGCAGTGACGAGTCTACAAAACGTGGCCGACCACGGGTGCGGGACAATAGTGCGGTGAGTCAGGAGAGCGCGCCGCCATCGCCGATCGTGGCGCCGAGTTGCTATCGGCACCCGGCGCACCCGGCGCACGTCCGCTGCAACCGATGCGAGCGCCCCATTTGCTCGGACTGCATGCGCGAGGCCGCCGTGGGGCATCAGTGCGTGGAGTGCGTCGAGGCGGGGGCTAGGACCGTTCGCCAGCCGGGTGTCGGGGCGCGGGGATCCGGCCTGCCGGTGGTCACCTACGCGCTGATCGCGGTCAACCTGGCGGCCTTCGTCGCCGAGACAGCGTCGAAGGACGTCGAACGGCGGTACGTCCTGTGGCCGCCGGCCGTCGCCCACGGACAGTTCGACCGCCTGGTGACGTCGGCGTTCCTGCACTTCGGCCTCACGCACCTGATGTTCAACATGGTGGCGTTGTACTTCGTCGGGCCTCCGCTCGAAAGGTGGCTGGGCCGAACGCGATTCGGGGCGCTGTATGCGCTGAGCGGGCTGGGTGGCTCCGTACTGGTTTACCTGCTGTCGCCGCTCGAGGTGCCCACCGCGGGCGCCTCGGGCGCCATCTACGGGCTGTTCGGGGCGATGTTCGTGGTGGGCAAGCGCTTGTCGCTGGACGTCCGCGGGGTGGCCTGGGTCATCGTGCTCAACTTGGTCTTCACCTTCGTCTTCCCGGCGATCAGTGGGCAGCAGATCAGCTGGCAGGCGCATATCGGCGGCCTGGTGACGGGCGCGCTGGTCGCCGCCGCGTACGTCTACCCGCCCGAGGCCCGTCGCACAGTGGTCGGAGTGGCGGTCACGATCGGCGTGTTCGTCGTGTTGGCCGCGCTGGTGGGGTGGCGCACGGCCGGTCTGCTCGCGGAGCTGTCCCCATGAGCTGGTGGTACGTCCACACCGAGCGCACGATGAGCGACGACGTGCCCGCCCCGCCCGAGCAGGTCCGCGACTTCTATGTGGATCTGAACAACATCAGGGCAGTCCATCCGCTGATCGTGTCGGTGGAGTTGGTGTCCAGTGGCCAGACCGGTGGCGGATTCGAGCGGATCTACCGGGTTGTCGACCGCGTCCCCGTGGGCCCGTTCACGATGACGATCACCTATCGCGCGCGGCTGTGCGTGGCCGCCGACGGTGACGTGATCACCGAGGCCGACCAGCCACCCGGCATTCACCTGCGGGGGGTGGTCAGCTTCGAGCCGATTCCCACCGGCACCCGCGTCACCGAGCGGGTCCGATTTTCCGCCCCGCGGCCCCTGGCCGGGGTGACGATCCGCGAAGGGGTCAAGGCGCACGTCGAGATGCTGGCGGGCATTCGCCGTCACTTCGAGACATCCGGGGTGTAGCGAAGCAGTTGCCGGCCCCTCGCGTGTCGTCCCCCGAATCCCGCTGTCCCGCAACTACGATTGTGCCGATCGAGACGAGGGGCAGCGACGTATCGGCATCAATCACGGCGCCGGGCAAGACGGTGGTCAGGGTCCGCCGACAGCAAGCGTTGAGCCGGGCGGGGTAGACCCTGCACCGGCGGACGCTGCTGGGCGGCCCCGGTGGATCGCTCCGGTGCGCCGCAAGGGCCGGCTAGCGGTCCGGGATCGGCCCGAACGGCGCGGCGGCATCCCGGCGCTGGACGGGCTGCGCGGCATAGCCGTTGCCCTGGTGCTCGTCGGGCACGGCGGCGTGACCGGGTTGACCGGCGGATTCATCGGCGTCGACGTCTTTTTCGTCCTCAGCGGTTTCCTCATCACGGCGCTGCTGCTGGACGAGCTGGGACGCGCCGGCCGCATCGGCGTGGCGGCCTTCTGGATTCGGCGGGCGCGCCGGTTGTTGCCGGCCCTGGTGCTGATGGTGCTCACTGTCGTCGCCGCCCGCGGGCTGCTTCCCGACCAGTCCCTGGACGGTCTGCGCGGCGACGCCGTTGCGGCGTTCCTGTGGGTTGCCAACTGGCGGTTCGTGGCCACCAGGACCGACTACTTCACCCGGGGCGCACCGTCACCGCTGCAGCACACCTGGTCGCTGGGGGTCGAGGAGCAGTACTACGTGCTCTGGCCGATGCTGCTGATCGGGGCGACCCTGCTGCTGGCGCAGTGGGCCAGGCGCCGCTTCGCCCGGGCGACCGTGGGTGAGGTGCGGTTGGCGATGTTCGCGATCGCCGCCGCGGGCGCGCTGGGCTCCGCCGTGGTCGCCACCGTCCTCGCCTCCGACGACACCCGCGACCGGGTCTATTTCGGCACCGACACCCGGGCGCAGGCATTGCTGATCGGTTCTGCGGCGGCGGCCCTGCTGGTTGGGGACTGGCCGGCGCTCAACCGCGGCTGGTGCCTGATCCGAACCCGGTGGGGGCGGCGGGCGGCCCGCGTGCTGCCGCTGATCGGCCTGGCCGGCCTGGCCGCCGCCGCGCACTACGCGACGGGCAGCGCCGGCGAGTTCCGCCACGGACTGCTGACCGGCGTCGCTCTCGCCGCCGTCCTCGTCGTCGCGCCGATCGCGGTGGAGCAGCGCGGGGCGGCCGCCCGCATCCTCGCCTGGGGCCCGCTGACCTGGCTGGGCACCATCTCCTACGGCGTGTATCTGTGGCACTGGCCGATCTTCATGGCCCTCAACGGCGAACGCACCGGCTGGACCGGACTGCCGCTGTTCGCCGCCCGGTGCGTCGCAACGGTCGCTGTGGCGGCCGGATCATGGTGGCTTGTCGAGCAGCCCGTCCGGCGCTGGCGCCCGGTGGCGGTGCCGTTGCTGCCGTTGGCGGCCGCGAGCATGGTCACCGCCGCCGCGGTGATCCTGCTGCTGGTGCCGGTTGGCGCCGGCTCCGCTCTGCGCGAGCCGGGCCTGCCGCCAGGCGTCGCGGCGGTGGCGGCTGTCTCCCCGTCACCACCGGACTGGACCCACCCGAGACCCCGGGATCCCAACCGGCCCTTCACCGTGTCGGTGTTCGGCGATTCGATCGGCTGGACCTGGATGCACTACCTGCCGCCGACGCCGGGGTTCGCATTCCTCGACCACACCGTCGTCGGCTGCAGCCTGGTGCGCGGCTCGCCCTACCGCTACATCGGGGAAACCCTGGAGCAGAAACCGGAATGCGACAGCTGGCCCATCCGATGGTCGAAGCAGGTCAACCGGGACCAGCCGGACGTCACCCTGTTGGTGATCGGCCGCTGGGAGACCGTCGACCGCGTCAACGAGGGGCGGTGGACCCACATCGGCTCCCCGGCCTTCGACGCATACCTCAACGGCGAGCTGGAACGGGCTCTGGACATCCTCACCGGCGCCGGGGTGCGCGTCGTGGTCGCCACCGTGCCCTACAGCCGCGGCGGCGAGACGCCGGACGGGCGCCTGTACCCCGAGGACCAGCCCGACCGGGTCAACCAGTGGAACACCATGCTGCGCACCACGGTTGGTCATCACCGCGGCGTCTCGATCCTGGACCTGAACAAGAAGCTCTGCCCGGATGGTGTGTACACCGCCAAGGTCGACGGCGTCCGGGTCCGCAGCGACGGCGTCCACCTCACCCCGGAAGGCGTGACGTGGCTGACCCCGTGGCTCGAGGAATCCCTGCGGTGACAACGCTGTGTTTTCGTCACCAGGATTGACGATGCCGGAGTACTGTCACGCAGCATGGGGATGCTTGCGCTGCTGCGGCGTTTGGCCACGATGCTCGCCGAGGCCTGGGCGTTGACGCCGCAGGAGCGGGCCGGCCTCTACGCCTCGAGGATGCCCACCGCGGTGCTCGCGTTATCGCTGGACGAGCACGCCTGACGGTGCGCTCTGTCAGCCCACGACGTTGATGGGGTCACCGACGTTGACCTCGTTGAAATACCAGGCGGCGTTGTCGGGGCTCAGGTTGATGCACCCGTGGCTGACGTTGGAGTTGCCCTGTGAGTCGATCGACCACGGCGCCGAGTGCACGTAGACCCCGCCCCACGTGACGCGCACCGCGTACTGGGCGGTGATCTTGTACCCCTCCGGCGAACTCAGGGGGATGCCGATGGTGCGCGAGTCCATCACCACGCTGCGCTGCTTTTCCAGGGCGGAGAAGTTGCCGATCGGCGTCGGCCGGGTGGGCTTACCCATGGACGCCGGCATGGTGCGCAGCACCTCGCCGTTGCGGCTGACGGTGAAGGTGTGCGCGGAGATGCTCGCCACGCCGAGTAGCGCGTCACCGGTCCCGAACCCGGTTGTCAACGCCTGAACACCGACCGATACGTGGGAGTGGGCGGGCCAGTACCGCGCCGGAACCCATTGCACAACGGTGTCGGCGACCCACTCGAAGTGGCCGGGCATGCCGCTCGGCGAGGTGACGCGAATCGACCGTTCGGCGCCGGCCCGATCGGTGACGGGCGCGGCGAACGTCACCACGATCGGGTGGGCGACTCCCACTACCGCGCCGGTCGCCGGCGACACCGAGGCGATTGCCGGGACGGCAACCCCGACGGCTGCCCGGCCGGGGGCCGCGGTGCCGAACAGGCCGAGCGCCGTGATCGCCACCGCAGCGAGAAGACGATGGACGGCTCCACGCATGGGTTTCACCTTCGAGACCCTCCGACCTTCGAGACCCTTCGAGACATTCCTAACATTCCCAGACCTTTCGGGACCCGGCGAGATGCCGGGAACGCCGCAAACGACACCACGGTACGTTATGGGGCCGATGATTTCACGGTTGACGGCACGTCACCCCACGCGGCCCGCGCCCCGGAATCGCCGACCAGATAGGTCCGGTACAGGGTGCCGCCCGCCGTGGCGAGCACCAGCACCCCGACCACGACGTGGACGGCGACGGGGATTCGTGCTCCGCGCCGCTGCCTGACGTGCACCGCGGCCAGCAGCGCGACGGCCGCCACCAACGCCCCCACGAAGTAGATGAGGGTGTCGCCGTAGCCGGCATGCAGATTGAGCGCGGGCGAGTCACCGACCCGGGCGGCCAGCCATCCACCTGAATCGGTGGTCAGCGGAACCGCCACCAGCGTCCCCGCGGCCAGCAGCAGAACCTGCCAGATGAGCCGCCGCCGCGCCGCGGGCCACACCGCGCACAGCACCGCGAGAATGGCCGCCAGGGGTCCCAGGACCACGACGACGTGATTGAGCAGGATGTGCGCGGGAAGCCCGTTGACCGTCGACAGGGCGAGTACCTCGATCATGGGACGAATCATGGGATGACGATACCGCTCCCGTCGTGCGGCTCAGGCGTGCCAGCTTGACCAACGGCGTACCGTGACCGCGATCACCGGGCCGTCGATCGGGACCGATTGGTACTGGGGATACTTCGCCCGCAGCAGCCGCTGGCCCGCCGCCATCGGGTCGCCATCGTGGTGAACCGCGGCGACGCCGTCGACCCGCACCCACCACAATCGTGTCCAGTCGTCGCTGTAGTGATCGACCAGCAGACAGACCTGCGGGTTGTCGTGAATGTTGGCCAGGCGGCGCAACCGCCGGGTGGTTTTGGGCTTCGCGTCGACGGCGGTGTAGATCACGCCGCCATCCGGGTCGCCGTCCGCGTCCGGGCCATCGTCGAAGGCGAACACCACCGGAACCAGATGGGGTGTGCCGTCGGGCGAGGCGGTGGCCAGACGAGCCACTGGTGAGCGGGTGAAGCTGGCCCTGGAGTCGAAGCCTGCCATGCGGTCAGCGCCCACCGGGTCAGCTTAGGGTCGCCGTCGGCTTCGGGCCGTGCCGGTTGTGGTTACGCTCGCAGAGAAGTTCCGGCGGCACTGGCTGCACAAGCCCACACAATCAGGGGCTGACACGCGGTGTGCGAGGGCCATCTGCAGCGGTCTGCATTACGGTTATGGGTGAAGAAAGGTGAGGCATGAGCAGATCGCACCGTCGCTGGGGTTTGAGATCCGTCAGCGCGCTGACCGTGGTCGGGCTGGGGTCCGGGCTGGGGCTTGCATCCGGCACGGCGCCCGCACTCGCTGCACCTCCGGGGTTTTCCGCCCCGGCCCGTCCCCTGGCGCCGCTCGACCCGTCGGCGATGATCGGCCAGGTGGCCTCGCAGATCGTCAACATCAACACCAGGTTCGGCTACAACAACGCGGTCGGGGCGGGCACCGGCATCGTCCTCGACCCCAGCGGCGTCATCCTGACCAACAACCACGTGATCGCGGGCGCTACGGAGATCAACGCGTTCTCCGTCAGCGACGGCCAGACCTACCCCGTCGACGTGGTCGGCTACGACCGGACGCAGGACGTCGCCGTGGTGCAGTTGCGGGGCGCGTCGGGACTCCCGACCGCCGTCATCGGTGGCGGGATCGCCGTCGGCGAACCCGTCATCGCGCTGGGCAACGCCGGTGGCCAGGGCGGGATGCCCAGCGCGGTGGCCGGCCGTGTGGTCGCGGTCAACCAGAGCGTCTCGGCGACCGACACCCTGACCGGTGCTAATGAGGAGCTGGGCGGGCTGATCCAAGCCGACGCCCCGATCAGGCCGGGCGACTCCGGTGGACCCATGGTCAACAGCGGCGGCCAGGTGATCGGCATGAACACCGCCGCCAGCGACAGCTACAAGTTCTCCGGCGGACAGGGATTCGCCATTCCGATCGGCTTCGCGATGGGAGTCGCCAACCAGATCAGGTCCGGCACCGCATCGCGGACCACCCACATCGGGCCGACGGCCTTCCTCGGCCTGGGCGTCACCGACAACAGCGGTGGCGGAGCGCGGGTCCAGCG
>CAIYOH010000163.1 GCA_903927745.1 uncultured Mycobacteriaceae bacterium | reverse complement strand
GATCTCCGCGGGCGCGGGCCACCGCCCCGGGTAGCACGCGCAGCACCGCTTCGACATCGGCGTCCACGCTCGTGTACCCCAACGACAGACGCAGCGAGCCGCGCGCGCTGGCCGCGTCGGCGCCCATCGCGATCAACACGTGCGACGGCTGGGCGACGCCGGCGGTGCAGGCCGACCCGGTCGAACACTCGATCCCGTTGGCGTCCAGCAACATCAACAGGGCGTCGCCTTCGCAGCCGCGGAAGGTGAAGTGCGCGTTGCCGGGAAGCCGCCGCGGGTCGCCGGCGCCGTTGAGCGTGACGTCGTCGATACCGGCCAGCACCCCGGCCACCAGGCGGTCGCGCAGCGCCCTCAGCCGGGCAGCTTTCACCTCGAGCCCGTCGACGGCGATGCGGATCGCGGCCGCCATCCCGACCGCGCCGGCGACATCGGGCGTGCCGGAGCGGATGTCACGCTCCTGTCCGCCGCCGTGCGACAGCGGCACGCAGTCGACGTCCCGGCGCAGCAGCAGCGCCCCCACGCCCGGGGGGCCACCGAATTTGTGTGCAGCCAGGCTCACCGCCGACAGGCCGCTGGCGGCGAAGTCGACTGGCAACTGCCCCACCGCCTGGACGGCGTCGCTGTGCATGGGGACGCGGAAGTCGGCCGCCACCGAGGCCAGTTCGTCGACCGGCTGGACGGTGCCGACCTCGTTGTTGGCCCACATCACCGAGACCAGTGCCACGTCGTCGTGGCGGTCCAGGGCCTCGCGCAGCGCGGCCGCCGACACCGAGCCGTCCGGCGCGGTCGGCAGCCAGGTCACCTCGGCGCCGTCGTGGTCGGCGATCCAGGTCACCGCGTCCAGCACGGCGTGGTGTTCGACCTCGCTGGTGACGATGCGGCGCAGGCCCGGGTCGGCGCCGCGACGGGCCCAGTAGATGCCTTTGACGGCGGCGTTGTCACTCTCGGTGCCGCCGGCGGTGAAGATCACCTCCGAGGGGCGCGCGCCCAGTTTCTCGGCGATCAGCTCGCGGGATTCCTCCATTCGTCGCCGCGCCGCCCGGCCGCTGGTGTGCAGCGAGGAGGCGTTCCCGACGGTGCCGAGCACGTCCGTCATCGCCTCGATGGCGGCGGGGTGCATCGGGGTGGTGGCGGCGTGATCCAGGTATGCCATGACGCAGCCCAGGATACCCGCAGGTCGGGCGGCCCCGGACTTAGGAGGCCACGAGAGCGGGGCCGCGATCCGGATCCGTCTGCGGGTGCCCCGCGGGAGCCGCAGCGGGGTCCCCGAGCACCGCGGACTCGCATCTGCGGGCCAGGTCGCGACGGTCGGTGCCGGGTAGTTGCAGGGATTCGACGCGCACCGCGGCCACCGTGCGGCGGACGGAGAGCAACCGGCAGACCGACTGGGCGAGCGTGTCCTCGCCAACGAAGGCCGGGACGGTGGACACGCTGCCGTCGGCGTGGTGGTAGCTGAGCCGAACCGGCTGCACCGGCCGGCCGGCGTCGATCGCAGCCTGGAACATCGCGGGGTAGAAGGAGCCACGCCCCCGGTGGGCCTCCCCGGAGTCGCCTCCGGGGGCGCCGCACCAGGTGGTGCCCTCGGGGAACGCCACGACGGTCTGCCCGGCGCGCAGCCGTCGGGCGACGGCATCGACCACCCCGGGTAGCCGGCGCAGGCTGGCGCGCTCGATGGGGATGACCTTCAGGATCCGCGCGACGATGCCGATCGCCGGGCCGCCGCTGAACATGTCGGCGCGCGCGACGAACGACCCCGGCAAAACCGCACCGATGACGAAAACGTCCAGCCACGACACGTGCCCGCTGACCACCAGGACACCGCTCAGGTTCCGAATGGGGTTACCCGACTCGGTGATCCGCACACCGAAGCAGCGCAGCACCAGTCGGCAGTAGACGCGCTGCACCCTGGTGCGACCGGGCACCGGCATGGCGATCAACGGCAGCCCGGGCGCCAACAGCAGCGCCAGCACAAGACGCACCGTCACCCGCAGCACCATCTGCCGGCGCGACCGCGGGGGAATGCCGGCGCTGACACAGAGGGCGTCGCAGGTCGCACGGGGCAGCCAGGCGTGGCCGACGGCAGAGGCGCTCACGGGGCGCCGCCGACCATTTCGGCGGCGGCGGCGACCGACCGCAGCCGCCGCAGATACCGGGTATCGGCGCGCCGCTTGTCCAGGAGCGCGCAGAAGTCGCCGACGCCGAAGTCCGGGTCGTGCGCGGGTTCACCGCACACCTGCGCACCTAGGCGCAGGTAGCCGCGCATCAGCGGGGGGAGGACGGTCCGCGTCGGAGCGGCGAAGTCGTCGAGGGCCCGCCCGTCGATGCACACGGGCCTGTAGGGCCGCACCCGCAACTCATCAGCGGCGCCGTGGCGGGCCAGGACGATGTCACGGACGCCGCGCAACAGGCTGCCTGGGGGGTCAGCGCCGGGCTCGCCGTCGATCGGCACCGACACGCACCCGGTCACGTAGTCGTAGCCGCAGTGGTCCAGGTAGGCCAGGATGCCCGCCCACATCAGCAGCACCACGCTGCCGTTGCGGTGGCCGTCGCGCACCACCGCGCGCCCCATTTCCACCAGTGACGGCCGCAGCGGGTCGAACGCACGTAGATCGAATTCGGTCTCGGTGTACAGCCCGCCCGCCGCGATGGCCCCCGCTGGCGCCAGCATGCGGTAACAGCCCACCAGATCACCGGAGTTGTCATCGCGGACCAGCAGGTGGTCGCAATACTCGTCGAACCGGTCAACGTCGCGTCGTGCTCCGTCGCGTCGTTCGCCGTTGGCCGCCGGCAAGGTGAAGCCCGGGGTGCTGGTGAACACGTCGTAGCGCAGCCGCTGCGCTGCATCGATCATGGCGGGGTCGGTCGACAGCAGTAAGGAGTAGCGTGCTCCGGCCGGGGAGTCGGCCGCGGGGTTGTCCGGTGTGTCGCTGGCTATCAGAACAGAGGCAATGCTCATAAGGTCAACGTGGCGCAACCGATGAGCTAATCGGCATCGGCGCTGTGACGTGTCGGTGCACGGTAGATGACGAAATGTGGTGTTCAGTGACGTGTTCTGAAGTCCGTCGGTGGTGTTTCGGCGACCAACTCGGCCCCCATTTCCTGGACCATCCCGAGCAGCCGGTACTGCTGATCGAGTCACGCGCGGTGTTCGAACGCCGTCAATTCCACCGCCGCAAGGCGCATTTGGTGCTATCGGCGCTGCGCCATCGCGCCGCCGAACTCGGCGATCAATGCACGTTTCTACAGACCCGCACCTACCGTGAGGCCCTCGAGGCGGTCCCCGACCGGATCAGTGTGAGTCAGCCCACATCGTGGGCCTCCGACCGGTTCGTGCGGGCGGTCGCACCGATTTTCGACATCGAGGTGTTGCCCGCCCGCGGGTTCTGCACCAGCCGGGAGGAGTTCGGCGAGTGGGCGCAGCGGCAGCGGACCCTGAAGATGGAAAATTTCTACCGCGACGCGCGACGCCGCTTCGGCCTGCTGATGGACGGTGACGAGCCCGCCGGAGGCCGCTGGAATTTCGACGCCGACAACCGCGAACCGGCGCCGAAGAACGCTGACACCCTCGCCGACACCCTCGACGTCGCCCCGCCGTGGAAACCCACAGAGGACGAGATCGACGAGCAGGTGCGCGCCGACCTCGACCGCTGGGAGCGCGACGGGCAGGTCTCCTTCGTGGGCCGCGACGGGCCCCGCGAATTCCCTGTCACGGCAGCCGAAGCCCGGGCCGCCCTCGCGGTGTTCGTGCGGGATCGCCTGCCGCACTTCGGACCTCACGAGGACGCCATGCTCGCGGGCGATCGCGTGATGGCACACAGCCTGTTGTCGGCGCCGATGAATCTGGGCCTGCTGGATCCCCTGGAATGCGCGCACGCCGCCGAGGACGCCTACCGGGCGGGGCGTGCCCCGCTGGCCGGCGTCGAGGGCTACATCCGGCAACTGATCGGCTGGCGCGACTACGTCTGGCACGTCTACTGGCACTTCGGGCCGGACTACCGCGGGCGCAACGCGCTCGAGGCGCATACCCCCCTTCCCGGCTGGTTCGCCGATCTCGATGCCGATGCGGTCGACGCGCACTGCCTGCGCGATGTGCTGGCGCAGGTCCGCGACCACGGCTGGGTGCACCACATCCCGAGATTGATGGTGTTGTCCAACTATGCGCTGCAACGCGGGTGGGATCCGGCCGCTGTCACCGACTGGTTCCACCGCTGCTTCGTCGACGGCTACGACTGGGTGATGGTCGCCAATGTGGTCGGCATGTCCCAGCACGCCGACGGCGGGCTGATGGCGACCAAGCCGTACGCCTCGGGCGGGGCGTACATCAACCGCATGAGCGACTACTGCGGGTCCTGCCGATATCGCCCCGGCGAGCGGGTGGGCGAGCGGGCCTGCCCGTTCACCGGTGGCTACTGGTGGTTTTTGAGCCGCAACGCCGAAAACCTGGCAGGCAACCACCGCATGGCCCAACCGCTGGCGGGGCTGCGACGGCTCTCCGATCTCGAGGCGGTCGTCGATCAGCAGCGCCGGCTGGGTCAGTCCGCACCCTAGAAGCACCCCCGGGAGGCGTCATGTTCACCGTCGAACGCGACATCGCGGCGCCGCCGTCGGCGGCCTGGCGGCTGCTGGTCGATCTCGACGCGTGGCCGACGTGGGGTCCATCGGTGCGGGGCGCCCGGCTTGACCGGCCGCACACCGATCTGGCGTTGGGCGCGACCGGGGAGGTGCGGACGTCGCTGGGTGTCTCGCTGCCGTTCGTCATCACCGAATTCGAGCCGGGGCGGCTGTGGTCCTGGACGGTGGCCGGCGTTCCCGCGACCCGGCACTGGGTCGAGCCGCAGGGTGACGGCGTGCGGATCGGCATGGCCGTTCCGTGGTGGTCGGCACCCTACGCGGCGGTGTGCTCGATCGCCCTGCGGCGCATCGAGGCGATGCTGACCGGGTAGGGCGGTACGCGGCGCCGGCCGCCGGCGTCAGCCCTTGCGGGCCTTCACCGCATCGGTGAGCTGCGGGGCGACTTTGAACAGGTCACCGACAACTCCGTAGTCGGCGATCTCGAAGATGGGCGCCTCTTCGTCCTTGTTGATCGCGACGATGGTCTTGGACGTCTGCATGCCTGCGCGGTGCTGTATCGCCCCGGAGATGCCCAGCGCGATATACAGCTGCGGCGACACCGTCTTGCCGGTCTGACCCACCTGGAACTGGCCCGGGTAGTAGCCGGAGTCGACAGCCGCGCGCGACGCGCCGACGGCGGCACCCAGCGAGTCGGCGAGCGCCTCGACCACGACGAAATTCTCCGCGCTGCCCACGCCGCGGCCGCCGGACACCACGACTGCGGCCTCGGCGAGTTCCGGGCGATCGCCGGCGACGGCGGGCTGGCGGGAGGTGATCTTGGTGGCATTCGCGGCGGGCGTGGGAACTTCCACGCTGATCTGCTCCCCCGCGCCTGCCCGCGGCTCGGGCTCGACGGCGCCGGCCCGCACGCTGATGACGGGGGTGGCGCCGTTGGCGTGCGCCTCGACGGTGAACGCGCCACCGAAGATGGAGTGCACCGCCGTGTTGCCCTCCTTGACTCCGACCACGTTGACCAACAGCCCCGCTCCGGTCCGCGCCGCGAGCCGGCCGCCGATCTCCTTGCCATCGATGTTGGCGGCCACCAGCACCGCGGCGGGCGCGTGCGCCTCGACCAGCGCGGCCAGCACGTCAACGAAGGGCGTCACCAGGTAGTTTTCGGCGTCGTCGGACTCCGCGACGTAAATCTTCTCGGCGCCCGCCTCCTTCAGTCCGGCGATCAGCGGTGCCGCAGTGCCAGGCTTGCCGATCACGACGGCGGACGGTTCGCCCAGCGCGCGGGCGGCGGTGATCAGTTCGGATGTGACCTTCTTCAGCGCGCCTTCGGAGTGCTCGACGAGAATCAGTACTTCAGCCATGGTGTGCTCCGCTCTTCCTAGATGATCTTCTGCGCGACGAGGTACTGCGCGACGTGCGTGCCGCCCTCACCATCGTCGGAGAGTTTTTCGCCGGCGGTCTTGGCCGGCTTCGGTGTCGACGACAGTACCGTCGAGCCGGCATTCGCCAGCCCGACCTCGCCGGGCTCGACCCCGATCTCGGCCAGCGTCAGCACCGTCACCTCTTTCTTCTTCGCGGCCATGATGCCCTTGAAGGACGGGAACCGCGGCTCGTTGATCTTCTCGGCCACGCTCACCACCGCGGGCAGGGTCGCCTCGAGGGCGAACACGCCCTCGTCGGTCTCGCGCTCGCCGGTGATCTTGCCGTCTGCGAGCGTCAGATTGCGCACGTGGGTGAGCTGCGGCAGGCCGAGGTATTCGGCAATGATCGCCGGCACCGCGCCGCCGCCCCCGTCGGTGGATTCGTTGCCCGCGATCACCAACTCGGTGCCTTCGATAGCGCCCAACGCGCGCGCCAACGCCCACCCCGTCTGCACGACGCAGGAGCCCTTCATACCGGGGTCATTGAGGTGGACGGCCTTGTCGGCGCCCATCGACAGCGCCTTGCGGATCGCGTCGGCGGCTTTCTCAGGACCAGCGGTCAACAACGTCACCGATCCCTCGACACCGTTGGCGGCCTCCCGCTCGCGGATCTGCAGCGCCTCCTCGACGGCCTTCTCGTTGATCTCGTCGAGGACCGCATCGGCGGCCTCGCGGTCCAGCGTGTAATCGCCGTCGGTCAGCTTGCGCTCCGACCAGGTGTCTGGGACCTGCTTGATCAGGACCACGATGTTTGTCATGAGTGTGGTTCGCCTTCCTTCAAAGACCCTCGACCGCGGGGCCGCGCTACCTCTGCGGCCTACGTAACAGTTATACCGCCGGGCATCCTCGCTACCCGCACGGAGACGCGCCCTGTCTGCGAAATCACACTAGCGGGTGGCAGCGCGGGTGACGTCAGATGCCTACCGCGCGGTTCGGGAGTCGGGCGCGTCGCGTTAGCCTGCCTATGCCATGAGCCCATTCGTGCCCGAGGTTCCACGCCCCGGCAACGCCCCGCCGGCGGCCGACCCGGTGTTGACGCTGACGGGCGAGCGCACCATCCCCGACGTGGACATCGAGAATTACTGGTTTCGGCGCCACGAGGTGGTCTACCAGCGGCTGGCGCCGCACTGCGCGGGCCGCGACGTGCTCGAGGCCGGCTGCGGCGAGGGGTACGGCGCCAATCTGATCGCCCGGTGCGCCCGCCACGTCATCGCGGTCGACTACGACGAGGCCGCGGTGGCCCACGTCCGCTCCCGCTACCCAGCGGTGGAGGTCGTCCGGGCCAACCTCACCGAGCTGCCGCTGCCTGACGACTCGGTGGACGTGGTGGTGAACCTGCAAGTCATCGAGCACCTGTGGGATCAGGCCCGGTTCGTGACCGAGTGCGCCCGGGTGCTGCGTCCGTCGGGCGTGCTCATCGTGTCAACCCCCAACCGCATCACCTTCTCCCCGGGCCGCGACACCCCCATCAACCCCTTTCACACCCGCGAGCTGAACACGAGCGAACTGACCGCACTGCTGGTCGACGGCGGGTTCGGCGCGGTGTCGGTCAGTGGGCTGTTCCACGGCCCCCGGCTGCGCGAGAAGGACGCCCGCCACGGCGGCTCGATCATCGACGCGCAGATCGCCCGTGCGCTGGCCGACGCGCCGTGGCCGCCGGCGCTGGCGGCCGACGTCGCCGCCGTCACCGTCGACGACTTCGAGCTGGTGCCGGCGGAGGACCGCGACCCGGACACAAGCCTGGACCTGATCGCGATCGCGACGGCGCCGTGAACACGGGGAGTCCGGGCGGGGACCGGGTGCCGGGCATGTTCACCCTGGTGTTGCACACGCACCTGCCGTGGCTGGCCCATCACGGCCGCTGGCCGGTCGGCGAGGAATGGCTCTACCAGTCCTGGGCGGCGTCCTACCTGCCGCTGCTGCGAGTGCTGCGCACGCTGGCCGACGAGGATCGTCGGGGCCTGATCACGCTGGGCGTCACCCCGGTCGTCAACGCCCAGCTCGACGATCCGTACTGCCTGGACGGCATGCACCACTGGCTGGCCAACTGGCGGCTGCGGGCCGAGGAGGCCGCTAGCGTGCGATGGGCGCCCACGTCGAAGTCGGCGGACTACGAATCGTGCACACCGGACGCATTGCGCGCGTTCGGTGTCCGCGAGTGCGCCGAAGCGCAGCAGGCGCTGGACGACTTCGCCACCCTGTGGCGGCACGGCGGCAGCCCGCTGCTGCGCGGCCTGCTCGACGCCGGCGCCGTGGAACTGCTCGGCGGGCCGCTGGCCCACCCATTCCAGCCGCTGCTCGCGCCGCGGCTGCGCGAGTTCGCGCTGCGCGAGGGGCTGGCCGACGCGCACTCGCGTCTCGGGGCGCGACCAGGGCGGGGACCGACCGGCATCTGGGCGCCGGAGTGCGCCTACGCCCCGGGTCTGGAGGACGACTACGCCGCCGCAGGGGTGACCCACTTCATGGTCGACGGCCCCTCACTGCATGGCGACACGGCACTGGGCCGGACGGTGGGGGACTCCGCGGTGGTCGCGTTCGGGCGCGACCTGCAGGTCAGCTACCGGGTGTGGTCGCCGAAGTCCGGCTATCCAGGCCACGCCGCCTACCGGGACTTCCACACCTACGACCATCTCACCGGGCTCAAACCCGCCCGGGTGACCGGCCGAACCGTCCCCTCGGCGGGCAAGGCGCCTTACGATCCCGATCGCGCGCAGCGTGCCGTGGACGGCCACGTCGCCGACTTCGTCTCTGTGGTCCGCGCCCGGCTGCAGGCGGAGTCCGAGCGCATCGGTCGGCCCGCGCACGTCGTCGCCGCCTTCGACACTGAGTTGTTCGGCCACTGGTGGTACGAGGGCCCGATGTGGCTGGAGCGGGTGCTGCGGGCCCTGCCCGCCGCCGGGGTGCGGGTAGGTACGCTCAGCGAGGCGATCGCCGACGGGTTCGTCGGCCGACGCGTCGACCTGCCACCCAGCTCGTGGGGTTCCGGCAAAGACTGGCAGGTGTGGGCCGGCGACAAGGTCGCCGACATGGTCCGGCTCAACGCCGAGGTGGTCGATACGGCACTGAGCACCATCGATAAGGCCCTGGAGCACAGCGCGTCATTGGACGCGCCGATTCCGCGCGATCGCGTCGCCGACCAGATCCTGCGCGAGACGCTGCTGACCGTGTCCAGCGACTGGCCCTTCATGGTGAGTAAGGACTCGGCTGCCGACTACGCCCGCTATCGGGCGCACCTGCATGCACACGCGACCCGCGAGATCGCCGCCGCGCTGGCGTCGGGCCGCAGGGAGACCGCGCAGCGTCTGGCGGACGGCTGGAACCGCGCCGACGGCCTGTTCGGGGCGCTCGACGCGCGTAGGCTGCCCCGGTGAGCGCCACGGCTTTCTTCCGCGAGCGTGCGTGTCTGTTCCACGACACGCCGCTGCAAGCGGCCTTGTGCGCACGCTCGCGCCGCGGGCAGGCCGTCGTATGAAGGTCCTGATGGTGTCGTGGGAGTACCCGCCGGTGGTCATCGGCGGACTCGGCCGCCACGTTCACCATCTGGCCACCGCTCTTGCCGCGGCCGGCCACGATGTCGTCGTTCTGTCCCGCCGTCCCGCGGGCACCGATCCCAGCACGCACCCTCCGACCGACGAGATCCGCGACGGCGTGCGGGTGATCGCGGCCGCACACGACCCGCACGAGTTCACCTTCGGCGACGACATGATGGCCTGGACGCTGGCGATGGGGCACTCCATGGTGCGCGCCGGGCTGTCGTTGAAAAAGGCCGGCGGCGACCGTCCCTGGCGTCCCGACGTGGTGCACGCCCACGACTGGCTGGTGGCACACCCGGCGATCGCGCTGGCCGGGTTCTTCGACGTGCCGCTGGTATCCACCATCCACGCCACCGAAGCCGGCCGGCATTCCGGCTGGGTCAGCGGGCCGATCAGCCGGCAAGTCCACGCCGTCGAGTCATGGCTGGTCCGCGAATCCGATTCGCTCATCGCCTGTTCGGCGTCGATGGCCGACGAGATCACCGAACTGTTCGGTCCCGGCCTGGCGGGCATCACCGTGATCCGCAACGGTATCGACGCGGCGCGCTGGCCGTTCGCCGCGCGCCGGCCACGAACCGGGCCGGCCGAGCTGCTCTACCTGGGACGGCTGGAATACGAAAAAGGTGTGCACGACGTCATCGCCGCGCTGCCGCGCATCCGGCGCACCCACCCGGGCGTCACCCTCACCGTCGCCGGGGAGGGCACCCAGCAGGAGTGGCTGGTCGGCCAAGCCCGTCACCACAAGGTGATCAAAGCGGTCCGGTTCGTCGGTCATCTCGACCACGCCGACCTGCTGGCGGCCCTGCACCGCGCCGACGCGGCGGTGCTGCCCAGCCATTACGAGCCGTTCGGGCTCGTCGCGCTGGAGGCCGCCGCGGCCGGCACCCCGCTAGTGACGTCGGACACCGGCGGTCTGGGCGAGGCCGTCATCAATGGCACAACAGGGGTGTCGTTCCCGCCGCGCGACGTCGCGGGCCTGGCGTCGGCAGTGCGCAGCGTCCTCGACGACCCAGACGCCGCGCAGCGGCGCGCCCGCGCCGCCCGTACACGGCTCACCTCGGACTTCGATTGGCGGACGGTTGCCGGGGAGACCGCCCAGGTATACCTGGCGGCCAAGCGTGCCGAGCGGCAGCCGCAGCCGCGGCTGCCCATCGTGGAGCGCGCCCTGCCGGACCGCTGACGCCGCTTTCCACCCGCCTGGGGCGTGACAACTGGGGCGTGACAAGAGGAGAAACCCATGGGACTCGAATTTTCCAGCGTGGTCGACGCGCCGATCGACGAGGTGTTCGCCTGGCACACCCGGCCGGGCGCGTTCGGCCGGCTCTCGCCGCCGTGGCAGCCCATGCGGTTGGTGAGCGAGGCCACCTCGCTCAAGGACGGGCGCGCCACGCTCGCGCTGCCCGGCGGTCTGCGATGGGTCGCCGTGCACCTGCCTGAGGGCTACGACCCGCCGCGGCGTTTCGTCGACACCATCGGCGGAGGCGGGCTGGCCGCCCTGCCGGCACGCCTCGCGGTGCGGTGGCGGCACACCCACGACTTCGAGGACGCCGGCGGTGACCGCACACGAGTCATCGACCGGGTCGACACCCCGGTGCCCGGTTCGATGTTGCGCCCCATGTTCGTCTACCGGCACCGTCAGCTGGCCGACGACCTGGCCGCGCACCGGCTGGCGGCCGGGCATGGCCTGGCGCCGGCCACCATCGCCGTCACCGGGTCGTCGGGCCTGGTCGGTACCGCGCTCACCGCGTTCCTGAGCACCGGCGGCCACCGCGTCATCCGGCTGGTCCGCGGCGCCGCACGCGGCGACGACGAGCGGTCGTGGAATCCCGACGATCCCGACCCGCGGCTGCTGGACGGGGTGGACGCGGTGATTCACCTGGCCGGCGCCTCGATCGCCGGACGGTTCACCGACGCCCACCGGTGCGCGATCCGCGACAGCAGGATCTCCCCCACCCGGCGGCTCGCCGAACTGGTCGCCCGCCGCGGTGCGCCCGTCACCCTGATCTGCGCCTCGGCGGTCGGGTTCTACGGGTACGACCGCGGCGACGAGACGCTCACCGAGGACAGCGAGCGCGGCGACGGATTCCTCGCCGACGTCGTCGCCGACTGGGAGGAGGCGACCGCGCCCGCGGCCGGCGCCGGGGCGCGGGTCGTGTTGGTCCGCACGGGAATCGTCCAATCCCCCCGCGGCGGCACGTTGAAACTGTTGCGCCCACTGTTCAGCGCGGGCCTCGGCGGCAGGCTCGGCGACGGCCGGCAGTGGTTGCCCTGGATCGAGATCGACGATCTGGTCGACGTCTATCACCGCGCGGTGTGGGACACCGCGCTGGCAGGGCCGGTGAACGCCGTCGCCCCGCACCCAGTCCGCAATAGCGAGTACACCCACACCCTGGCCCGGGTGTTGCACCGGCCCGCGGTGCTGCCGGTGCCGTCGCTGGGGCCCCGGGTGCTGCTGGGTGCGCAGGGGGCTCGCGAACTCGCTCAGGCGAGCCAGCGGGTTGTTCCGCAGAAGCTCACCGAGGCCGGGCACCACTTCCGCCATCCGCAGCTGGAGGAAGCATTGCGTCACCTGCTGGGCCGGTGACGCAACACGCATCCCTGACCGCGCACCGTCTCAGACCTGGGTGGCGCCCAGATCAGCCTGGAAGCCGCGCATCGCGGCGATGAGGGCCGTGAAGACCCGGTGAGCGGCCACGAGGTCGGTGTCGGGCAGGTCCGTCAGCGCCACCCGGGCGTGGACGCCCA
Organism: uncultured Mycobacteriaceae bacterium; assembly: GCA_903927745.1. Classification (GTDB taxonomy): domain Bacteria; phylum Actinomycetota; class Actinomycetes; order Mycobacteriales; family Mycobacteriaceae; genus Mycobacterium. The sequence continues at coordinate 16,342 of CAIYOH010000163.1, read as the reverse complement.
AGGGGTGGAAGAACGACTCGGCGGTCGCGACAGCAGAGTCGCCGTGCCGCAGGATCACCTTGCGGCGATCGTCCGGGTGTGAGTCGCGTCGCAGATGACCAGATGCGATCAGCCGATCCACCAGGTAGGTGATGGCCGATCCGGACAGTCCGAGCCGATGGCTGAGGTCGCCCGAGGTCATCGGCCGGCCCGCGGTCTCCGCGACCAGGACGTGCAGGATGGCGCGGAAGTCGTTGGGCCGAAGGTCTTGTGACGATGCGAAACTCCGACCGATCTGATCGGATTCATTGGACATCTCGCGCAGGTCGGCCGTGATCAGCGCCTCCAGGGTCGCCCGCTGCGTCAGCTGCTGTGCGTCGTCCATCGCGTGCGCAGCATAACCGGCGACCACGTGTGACATTCACTGCGTGGACTTTTAAGAAAATGAAGCGGCCACCCGCCCTATAGTCGAACAGGACACCTAGGCGGCCGGCGGCATGAACCGGGCCCACCACACCACCGTTAACCATGACGGAGAGGGGAACCCGATGAGCATTCGAACCACCGCCGGACCGAGCGACCACGTGGTCGTGATCGGCGCCGGCTTCGCGGGCCTGGCGGCTGCGATGCACCTGGCAGGACGAGGGCGCACGGTCACCGTCGTCGAACGGCACCCGTGGCCGGGTGGACGGGCCGGCCAGCTCGACGTGAATGGCTACCGGGTCGACACAGGGCCGACGGTGCTGACGATGCCGGACATCATCGACGACGTCTTCGCGGCCGTCGGAGAGCAGATGTCCAGCCGCATGGAGCTGTTGCCGGTCGACCCCGCCTACCGCGCGGAGTTCCGCGACGGCAGCGCGATCGACGTGCACACCGACGCCGCCCGGATGACCGCCGAGATCGAAAGGTTCGCCGGCCCCGAGCAGGCGGCCGGCTACCTGCGACTGCGCGAGTGGCTCGAGCGCCTCTACCGCGTCGAGATGGACGGCTTCATCTCCGCCAACTTCGATTCCCCGCTGTCGCTGGTCACTCCCCAGTTGGCCCAGCTGGCCGCGATCGGCGGGTTCCGCAAGTGGGAGCGCATGGTGCGGCGCTACGTCACCGACCCACGGCTACTACGGGTGTTCACCTTTCAGGCGCTGTACGCCGGCGTGGCGCCCAAGGACGCACTGGCCGCGTACGCGGTCATCGCGTACATGGACACGGTCGCGGGTGTGTGGTTCCCCCGCGGCGGCGTCCGCGCGCTCCCCGAGGCACTCGCCGCCGCAGCCACCGACGCCGGCGTCCAATTCCACTACGGCACCGCGGTGACCGGCCTGGAGAGCGCCGGCGGCCGGATCACCGCCGTGCGGACCGCCGAGTCCGGGCGCATCCCCTGCGATGCGGTGGTGCTGACCACCGAACTGCCGCAGACCTACGCCCTGCTGGGCCGGACACCACGACGCCCCCTGAGGCATCGTGCGTCGCCGTCGGCGGTCGTCGCCCACATGGGGTGCCGCGCCGTCCCGCCGGACACGGCTCACCACACCATCCTCTTCGGCGACTCGTGGGATGAGACCTTCACCGACATCATTCGCGACGGCCGCCTCATGCGGGACCCGTCCCTGCTGGTGACCCGACCCACGGCCACCGACCCGACGCTGGCTCCCCCCGGCCGCGACCTGCTGTTCGTGCTCGCCCCCGCCCCGAACCTCGACAGCGGCACCGTCGACTGGGCCAGCGTCGGAGACTCCTACACCCAGACGCTCATCGACGAGGTCACCGCCCGGCTCCTGCCCGACCTGCGTGACGACGTCGAGGTGCTCGACGTCGTTACGCCCGCCGACTGGGCGCGTCAGGGTATGGCGGCCGGCAGCCCGTTCGCCCTGGCACACACGTTCGCCCAGACCGGTCCGTTCCGCCCGGCGAACATGGTCCGCGGCGTCGAGAACGCTGTGCTCGCCGGGTCGTCGACCGTGCCCGGGGTGGGCGTGCCCACCGCGCTGATCTCCGGGCGGCTGGCCGCCGACCGCATCACGGGTCCCGACGCAGGCCGGGTCAACCGCTCGGCCACGCACATCGATACGAAGGTGGCCAACCCGAGGGCAGCCAACCCGGAAGCCCGCGTGCCGTGAGCCGCGCCGAGTTGGACGCGGCCCGAATCGACGAACCACTGCGCGACGGGTATCGACGCTGCCGGGAACTCAATGCCGCCCATGGCAGAACGTTCTTTCTCGCCACTCGGTTGCTGGCGCCCGACCAGCGGCCCGCGATCCACGCGCTGTACGGCTTCGCCCGCTACGCCGACGACATCCTCGATGACCTCGATCCCACGGTCGGCACCGAGGTACGGGCCGAACGGCTGCAGCAACTGTCCGACCAGTTCTTCGCCGCCGGCGACCACGCGGAGGATCCCGTGCTCGCGGCGGTCATCCACACCGTGCGCCGCTACCGGATCGACCCGCAGCTGTTCGAGGACTTCCTGGCCTCGATGCGGATGGACCTGACGGTCACCGACTATCCCAACCGCGATGCGATCAACCTCTACATGCGCGGCTCCGCGGAGGCGATCGGCCTGCAGGTGCTGCCCGTGCTGGGCACGGTGGTGCCGGTGGAGGAGGCCGAGCCGTACGCTGCGGCACTGGGCCGGGCGTTCCAACTCACCAACTTCCTGCGCGACGTCGACGAGGACCTACTGCGCGGCCGCGTCTACCTGCCCGCCGACGAACTGGCCGCGCACGGCGTCGACCGCGACCTGCTGATGTGGTGCCACGAGCACCGCCGCACCGATCCGCGGGTGCGTGACGCGCTGGCGGCCCAACACGCCATCACCCGGCAGAACTACCTGTTCTCCGATGCCGGAATCAGCACGCTCGCACCACGTTCGCGGCCGTGCGTGGCGACCGCGTCGCAGCTGTACTCCGAGATCCTGGACCAGATCGAGGCAAGCGACTTCGCGGTGTTCACCCAGCGGGCCACCGTCGGCAAGGCTCGACGCCTGCGGGTCGCCGGGGCCGGACTGATACGGTCGTGGCGGGCGCGCAGCGGCGTCGGCAACTTTCCTGATCGTCCGGGAGACGTATGAGCGACAGGTGGCAGTACCTTCTGGTTCTGGCCGCCTGCCTGGCCATCACCGCCCCCCTGGAACTGTTCGGCCCCGGCGTCTACCGCCAGTGGCGCCGCCTCATCCGGGCTGTCCTGCCGGTGGCGCTCGTCTTCGTCGTCTGGGACGCGATCGCGGTTGCCGCGCACGTGTGGACCTACAACAGCGCCTACGTCACCGGTCTGAACATCCCGTTTCACGTGCCCATCGAAGAGGTGTGCTTCTTCCTCGTCATTCCGGTCTGCGGGCTGCTCACCTACAACGCCGTCAGCACGGTGCTCGAACGGGGGGTCCGCCGATGACCGGCCTGGGCTACACCGCGCCCGCCGTCCTGGCCGTCGCGGTCGTCTGCGCGCTGGAGCTGGCGGTCCTGCACACCGGTTTGTTCCGGCGGCGTGCCTACTGGGTGTCGATGCTGATCGTGCTCGGATTCCAGATACCGGTCGACGGATGGCTGACGAAACTCAGCGCCCCGATCGTCATCTACGACAACCACCAAACCAGTGGCCTGCGTTTTCCGTTCGACATCCCGGTCGAGGATTTCCTGTTCGGTTTCGCCATGGTCACCGCGGTGCTGCTGCTATGGGAGCGGCAACGTGCGCGAGGGTGATCCCGGGCTGGCGCCCGTCGAACTCTCGGCTGCCTTCGACGCTGGTGCCGCCGCCTATGACCAACTGGTCGGCGCCAACCCGTGCTACCACTCCCATCTCCTCCTGACGGCACGCCGTATGCGAATCCCGAACCGCGGCAAAGGATTACGGCTGCTCGATGCCGGATGCGGCACCGGCGCGTCGACGGCCGCCCTGCTCGCGGTCGCGCCGGAGGCCGACATCGTCGCCATCGACGCGTCGGGGGGCATGATCGACGAGGCGCTCGCGAAGGACTGGCCCGACACGGTGCGTTTCGTGCACACACCCGTCGAACAGCTGGCCGAGCACGGCATCACCGGACCGTTCGACGGCATCCTGGCCGCCTACCTGATTCGCAACCTGGCCGACCCGGACACGCAATTGCAGACATTCCGCACCATCCTGCGCCCCGGCGGCGTGCTGGCCGTGCACGAGTATTCGGTGCGCGACTCCCCAGCCGCCAGGATGGTCTGGCACGCCGCGTGCTGGGGGATCATCATCCCCGCCGGATGGTGGCGCACCCGCGACGCCACCCTGTATCGCTACCTGTGGCGCAGCGTGCTGGCTTTCGACGGCGCTGCGCGCCTGCGCCGGCGCCTCGTTGACGCCGGGTTCACCGCGGTACACAGCGATACCGTGCCCGGCTGGGAGTCCAACATCGTGCACACCTTCCTCGCAGACGCGCCACGATGACGGTTCCCGGCAGCGCGCTCGGACGTGATCGGCGCCGCGAAACGATCCCCGCCCCGGGGGGCTTGAGCGACGCACGCGCGCTGCCCTCGCGTCCCCGCGTCGTCGTCGTCGGCGGCGGCATCGCCGGCCTGGCCGCCGCCACCGGACTGGCCGAACGCGGGGTCGCCGTAGAGGTGATCGAGGCCGAGAACTACCTCGGCGGCCGGGCCGGCGGATGGACCGAGGCGCATGACGGCCGCGAGCCGCTGGCCATGAATCGCGGCTTTCACGCATTCTTCCGGCAGTACTACAACCTGCGCGCCCTGCTCGCGCGGATCGACCCGCAGTTGCGGATGCTCACGGCCGTCGAGGACTACCCGCTCATCGACGGCGAGGGCCGGCGCGACACCTTCCGCGGGCTGCCGCAGACCCCGCCGTGGAACGCGATGGCCTTCGCGCTGCGCAGTCCCACCTTCCGGTTCCGCGACGTCTTCGACATCGATTCCCAAGCGCTACTGCCACTGGTGGCGGTGTCGGTCCCTGACATCTATGAGCAGCTCGATCACCTGGACGCCGATTCGTTCATGGAGGGCACAGGCTTCCCCGCCGCCGCCAGGCACCTGGCATTCGAGGTCTTCTCGCGCAGCTTCTTCTCCGACACCGCAGAGCTGTCGGCCGCCGAACTGGCCATGATGTTCCATCTGTACTTCCTGGGCTCGAGCGAGGGCCTGATCTTCGACGTCCCGACCGCGAACTACGACACCGCCCTCTGGGAACCGCTGCGGCGCTACCTGCACGCCCGCGACGTCCGGTTTCGGCTCGGAACGACGGTGCTGGGCCTGGACAAGGATGCGGCCCAACCGTTCCGGGTGCACACCGACTCGGGAGATCACCTGGATGCGGACGCAGTGGTGCTCGCCACTCACGTTGCCGGACTGCAGCGCATCGCCGCCGCATCAGGCGGCCTCGGCGGCGGCACATGGCAGGCGCAGATCGCGCAGATGCGCGCCGCCCCGCCGTTCGCGGTGCATCGGCTGTGGATCGACCGCCCGGTCGCCGCGGACAGACCCGCATTCCTGGGCACCGCCGGCCACAAGCCGCTGGACAACATCAGCGTGCTCGAACGCTACGAAAGAGAAGCGCGCGAGTGGGCGGGCAGGCACGGCGGATCGGTCGTCGAATTGCACGCCTATGCCCTGGGCTCCCCCCGAGACCCCGCAGCGTCCCGCGCGGCCGCGGTCAGCCAACTGCACCGGATCTACCCGGAGACCGCGGCGGCGGAGGTGGTCTGCGAACGGTCGCTGGAACGCGCTGACTGTCCCCTCTTCCCACCGGGATCCTATGAACAGCGCCCGCATGTCGTCACGCCGCAGCCCGGCCTGATGCTGGCCGGCGACGCCATCCGCATCGACTTGCCGGTGGCCCTGATGGAACGCGCCGCGACCACGGGGTGGTACGCCGCGAACCGATTGCTGACGTCGTGGGGGCTGGCCGGGCACCCGCTGCACACGGTGCCCACCAACGGTCGTTCGCCGTTGCTGCGGTGGCTGGCCAGCCGGGAAAGCGCCGCCCGGTGACGAACATCCGCGACCAGTTCCGGCGTCTGCGGCCCAAAGACATTCCCCTGAAGATCCTTCCGCGTGCGGCATGGGCCGGCCAGCGCTCCACCCACCGCGACGCCCAGCCCGCCATGATCGAGGCCGCGCTGCGCCGTTCCCAGCACAAGCCCACCGGCAACTGGTACACCTTCGCCGCGAGCCGAGCCGTGCGCCCCGGCCGGCCGTTCGGCGGGCGCGTGGCCGGGATCGAGATCGTCGCATGGCGGGACAGCTCGGGTCAGCTTCGGGTCGGCCCGCGCAGCTGCCCGCACCTGGGCGCCGATCTGGCCACCGGGGTCGTCACCGACGGCAGACTGATCTGTCGATGGCGCGGGCTGGCGCTCGACGGCACGACCCGCGAGTCGGGCTGGTGCCCGCTGCCCGGCCACGACGACGGCGCGCTGGTGTGGGTGCGGCTGGACAAGCTGGGCGGCGAGGAACCGCTGGACGACCCGGTGATTCCGGTCAGACCGGCCGGAGCGACGGTGACTGCGGTCACCAGCCTGGTCGGCGTCTGCGAGCCGACCGACATCATCGCCAACCGGCTCGACCCCTGGCACGGGGGATGGTTTCACCCGTACTCCTTCACCGCGCTCGAGGTGCTGACCACGCCCACCGAACAGGCCGACCGCTTCCTGGTCGCCGTCACGTTCCGTATCGGCCGCTTCGGAGCGCCCGTCATCGCGGAGTTCAGCTGCCCGGAGGCGCGCACGATCGTGATGCGGATCGTCGACGGCGAGGGTGTCGGCAGCACGGTCGAGACCCACGCCACACCAATCGGTCTGGGCCCCGACAACCGTCCCCGCACCGCCGTGCTGGAAGCCACCTTCGCCCATTCCGACCGTCCGGGATTCACGTACGCGACCCGCGCCTCGGGGCTGGTGTCGCCGTTGATCAGCTACGCGGCCGCCCGCCTGTGGCGCGACGACCTCGTCTATGCCGAGCGCCGCTACGAGGTGCGCGCGTCGCGGCCGTGAGGGTTTTTTAGGCGAGGGGGATCAATGTGACATCCCGCATGCCCTCGATGTCGCCAACGCCGCACCCGTGCAGGCACACCCGAAGCTCGTCGAGGATGGGCGCCAGCACATCGACGACCGCGCCCGCGGAGTCGATCGCGGCGGCGAGCAGCGGCCGGGCCATCGCGACGACGTCGGCGCCCAGGGCGATCGCCTTGGCCGCATCCATGCCCGTGCGGATCCCCCCGGACGCCATCAGGGGGATGTTCGGCAGCGCCGCGCGCACCTCGACGATCGCCTCCGCGGTGGGGATGCCCCAGTCGGCCAACTGCGGGTGGCGTAATTCGCCGTAGCGGACGAACTGCTCGACGCGCGACCACGAGGTGCCCCCGGCACCCGCGACGTCGATCCCGGCGACCGGCGAGTCGCCGTCGGCGTCGAGCAACGCCGCGACGGCCGCGGCCCCGATGCCGTGGCCGACCTCCTTGAGCAGCACCGGGTAGCCGAGCTCGCCGGCTACCTCGCGTAGCCTGACCAGCGATCCGGAGAAGTCGGTGTCGCCGTTGTGCTGCATGGCCTCCTGCAGCGGATTCGTATGCACCGCCAGCGCATTGGCGCCCACCCGGTCGAGCACCTTGATCAGGTCGCGCACGGTGACCGTCGTCAGCTGAGCCAGCCCGATGTTGCCGAACAGCAACACGTCGGGGGCCAGCTCACGGACGGTGAAGCTGGGCGCGGCCCGCTCGCCGAGCTCGCCGTCGAGCATGATCCGCTGGGAGCCGAGCATCATGCCGACGCCGAGCTGCTGGGCCGCCACAGCCAGGTTCCGGTTGATCGTCCCCGACAGCTCGGCGCCCCCGGTCATCGCCCCGATCAACAACGGCGCCCGAAGGGGGACGCCGAAGAACCGGGTCGAGGTGTCGATGTCGCCCAGGTTGGTCTGTGTGCACGCGTTGTAGGGCAGCCGGTAGCGGTCCAGACCGGTCGTCAGGTCGGTGTAGTCGACCTGCTCGGTCAGGCAGACATCGATGTGCCGCCGCTTGCGGGTCGTCATTATGCCCGCGCCGGTGCCGGTGCCCGTGCCGGTGACGGTCTGCATGCTCACCATCCTGCCTGCTGCGAGCACCGATGAGGGCATTACGGCAGTTCAGTGATCAACGTTTCACTCATTGAAATACTCTCGGGGTGGTGTGGAGTGGGCGGAACGGACTGGCCACCGCCGTGACGGACCGGCGCTCGTGGCTGGTAGGCGCGGCTGTGGCACTCCTGGGCATCAGCGTTATGGGGCTCGTAGGGAGTAATGCCGCGGCCGGAGATGCGCCGCAGTCGCTGCCCCCGGGCTCGGATTCCGCCAAGGTCGATGCCCTGGTCCGTCAGTTTCCGGGAGGCGACACGACGCCGCTGATCGTGGTGGTCAGCCGCGCCGACGACGCGCCGCTCGGCCCCGACGGCGCCGCCGCCGCCCAGGCGGCCGAGGACCGGATGCTGCGCGCGGCAGGCCAGGAGGGTGCCGCCGGCATACCGCCCACGGTGGTCTCGACCGACGGCAGGGCCGCGATCGGGGTGGTGCCGGTGAGCGCCGACCTGTCGGGGGAGGACCTCAACGACACGATCGCCATGCTGCGCAAGGCCGCCGACACCGGGCTGCAGGCGGGCCTGCGGGCTCACGTCACCGGGGGGCCCGCCTTCGGCGCCGACATCGCCAACGCGTTCGCCGACGCCAACGTCACCCTGCTGGCGGTGACCGCGACGGTGGTGGCGCTGCTGCTGATCGCCACCTACCGCTCACCGGTGCTCTGGCTGATCCCGCTGATCGTGATCGGATTCGCCGACCGGGTGGCCGCCGCGGTAGGCACCGCGGTCGCGGCGTGGACCGGGCTGAGCTTCGACGGCGCCACGTCCGGGATCACCAGCGTGCTGGTGTTCGGGGCGGGCACCAACTACGCGCTGCTGCTGATCTCGCGCTACCGCCAGGAACTGTCGCGCCACGCCGGGCATCGCCACGCGCTGCGCCGGGCGGTGCGCGCCGCGGGGCCGGCGATCGTCGCCAGCAACGCCACCGTGGTGCTGGCGCTGATCACGCTGCTGTGCGCAGTGACCCCCAGCACCCGCAGCCTGGGCGCGCTCGCCGCGTGCGGCCTGGTCGTCGCCGCAGTGTCGGTGCTGACGGTGCTGCCGCCGCTGCTGGGGATGTTCGGCCGCCGGCTGTTTTGGCCGTTCGTCCCGCGCCCCGGGGACGGCGCCCGGATCGACGCCGGACCGTGGCACCGGATCGCCGCCTGGGTGGCGGGGCGCCCGGCCGGCGTCGCGGGCGTCGCGATCGCGGTCCTGGCGGCCCTGGGCACCGGGCTGATCGGAACGCACGTCGGCTTGTCACAGACCGAACAGTTCCGGGTGCGGGCCGACTCGGTGGCGGGCTACGACATCGTGTCCGAGCACTTCCCCGCCGGCCTGGCCAACCCGACGCTGGTTGTCGCGCCCACCGCGTCGATCCTGGTTGTGCAGCGCGCCATCCGCGCCACCCCCGGTGTCGTCTCGGCGATGGAGTCGGGCCAATCGCCGACCGGGTGGGCGAAGTGGTCGGTGGTGATCGACGCCCCGCCGTCCTCCGGTCGGGCGTTCTCCGACATTGCGGCGCTGCGCAATTCGACGCGTGCGGCTGCCCGCGCCGCGCTGGTGGGCGGACCGGACGCGCAGGGCCTCGACGTCCGCAACGCGGCCGCGCACGACCGCATGCTGCTGATTCCGGCCATCCTGGGCGTGATCCTGGCCGTCCTGTTCCTGTTGCTGCGATCGGCGCTGGCGCCGCCGATCCTGCTGGCGGCGACCATCCTGGGCGCGATGGCCGCGCTGGGTATCGGCGGCTGGTCGAGCATCCACATCGTCGGCTTCCCGGCACTGGACAACAGCACACCGCTGTTCGCCTTCCTGTTCCTGGCCGCCCTCGGCGTGGACTACACCATCTTCCTGGTCACCCGTGCCCGCGAGGAAGCCGCGCACCGCGGTACCGCCCGGGGTATGGTCCGTGCCGTATCGGCCACCGGCGGCGTGATCACCAGCGCGGGAACCGTTCTGGCTGCCGTCTTCTGCGTTCTGGGTGTGCTGCCGTTGATCGTGATGACCCAGCTGGGCATCATCGTGAGTCTGGGGATCCTGCTGGACACGTTCGTCGTGCGCACGCTCGTCATTCCCGCACTGTTCGCTCTCATCGGCGACCGCATCTGGTGGCCCACCGAGCCCGGGCGCCCCCGGGCGCACGACCGTCCGACGGCCACGGTGAGATAGCGGTATGCCGACGCTGCTCTGGTTCCGCCGCGACCTACGGCTGGGCGATCACCCCGCCCTGGCCGCCGCCGCCAGGGAAGACGCCCCACACAACGACGTGCTCGCCTGCTTCGTACTCGACCCGCGCCTGGAGGCGTCGTCGGGTCGGCGTCGATGGCAGTTCCTGGGCGATTCCCTGCGGCGGCTGCGCGACGACCTCGATGGCCGCCTCCTGGTGACCCGGGGGGAACCCGAGCAACAGATCCCCCGCTTGGCCGCGGAGATCGACGCGACGTCGGTGCACATCTCCGAGGACTTCGCCCCGTACGGACGGCGCCGCGACGACCAAGTCCGCGCAGCGCTGGGCTCGGTGCCGCTGGTGGCGACCGGGTCGCCGTACCTGGTGTCACCCGGCCGCGTCACCAAAGCGGACGGTTCGCCCTACCGAGTGTTCACCCCGTTCATGCGCCAGTGGCGGGAATTCGGCTGGCGGGCCCCCGCGGCATCGAATGCCGAGTCGGCGCGCTGGCTCGACCCGGCCGGACTACAGATCGCGCCGTGCGAGATCCCCGATCCCGGCCTCACCCTCGACGTCGCCGCCGGCGAGCGAGCGGCGCTCGCGCAGTGGGCATCGTTCGTCGACAACGCGCTGGAGCGCTACCCCGAGGACCGCGACCGACCAGGCGTGAACGGAACCAGCCGGATGTCGGCCTACCTGAAGTTCGGTGCCATCCACCCGCGCACCATGGTCGCCACGCTCGACGAGCACAACCCCGGCGCGCAGGCCTACGTGCGCGAGTTGGCGTTCCGCGACTTCTATGCCGACGTGCTGCATCACTGGCCGGCCAGTTTGTGGCGCAACTGGAACAGCGACTTCGACGCCATCGAAACCGACTCGGGAGCCGAGGCGACGCGCCGCTTCGAGTCCTGGAAGGCCGGCGAGACCGGATTCTCGATGGTCGACGCGGGCATGCGTCAGCTGCGGGAGACCGGCTTCATGCACAACCGGGTGCGGATGATCGTGGCGTCGTTTCTGGTCAAGGACCTGCACCTGCCGTGGCAATGGGGCGCGCAGTGGTTCCTCGACCAACTCGTCGACGGCGACATGGCCAGCAACCAGCACGGCTGGCAGTGGTGTGCGGGCTGCGGCACCGACGCCGCGCCATATTTTCGCGTCTTCAATCCGACCACGCAGGGTCAGAAGTTTGATCCCGCCGGCGACTACATCCGCCGCTGGGTGCCCGAACTGCGCGACGCCGCCGACCCGCATCTGGTGAAAGGCGAACGCCCGCAGGGATATGCGGAGCCCATCGTCGACCACAGCGCCGAACGCATCGAAGCGTTGCGCCGCTACCGTGATCTGTAGGAGCTAGCGGGCCGCCTTCTTGCGCTCGATGTCGGCGAGCGCGGCGGCGAGTTCGGCGCGCTGGGCGGCTGAGCTTTCCCAGGCCACTTGCCGGTTCTTGACCACCTTGGCCGGCGCGCCGACCGCGATCGAGTAGTCGGGAATGTCGCCGCGGACCACCGCGTGGGAGCCCAGGACGCAGCCCCGCCCGATGGTGGTGCCGCGCAGTACCGACACCTTCACGCCGATCCACGTATCGGGCCCGATCCGCACAGGCGACTTGATGATTCCCTGGTCCTTGATCGGTGTGTGGATGTCGTCCATGACGTGGTCGAAGTCGCAGACATAGACCCAGTCGGCCATCAGCGCCGAATCGCCGAGCTCGACGTCGAGGTAGCAGTTGATGACGTTGTCGCGACCCAACACCACCTTGTCGCCGAACCTCAGCGAACCCTCGTGGGCGCGGATCGTGTTCTTGTCCCCGATGTGCACCCAGCGGCCGATCTCCAGCTGCGCCAGTTCGGGAGTCGCGTGGATCTCCACGCCCTTGCCCAGGAACACCATCCCGCGCGTGATGATGTGCGGATTGGCCAGCTTGAACGTCAGCAGCCGCCAGTAGCGCACCAGATACCACGGCGTGTAGGCACGGTTGGCCAGCACCCACTTCAGCGAGGCCACCGTGAGGAACTTCGCCTGGCGTGGGTCGCGCCGGCGCGACCCACGCCAGCGGCGATGGAGCGGGGCGCCCCACATGGACGTCATGGCAGAGGAGCCTAACGTGGCGTCGACGCACGCAGACACGGCGGGCGGGCGGCGATCGGGTTGCGGCTTCCCGCCACGGGTTACCCTCACCCAGTGCGTGCCGGACAACGTGTTCGTGGGCTGCGGTTTGTTCGTGGGCCCTGCTCATCGGTGGCCGTGGCGTGCGCGCTCATGGCGGGGCTGGGCGGCTGCGCCACCACCGACGCCTGGGTCGAGCCGTCCCCCGCGCACGGCTGGCCCGCGCAGTACGGCGACGCCGCCAATAGCGGCTACTCCGCGACCAGCGGTGCCGCCACGCTGACGTTGCGGTGGACGCGCTCGGTCAAGGGCACGCTGGCGGCCGCTCCAGCGCTCAGCGCGCGCAACTACCTCGCCCTCAACGCGCAGACCACCGCCGGATGTTCGCTGATGGAGTGGGAGAACGACAACTCCGGTCGCCAGCGCTGGTGCGTCCGGTTGGTCCAGGGCGGCGGCGTCGCCAGCCCCCTGCTCGACGGCTTCGACAACCTCTACGTGGGCCAGCCCGGGGCTTTCCTCGCGTTCCCGGTGACGCAGTGGACCCGGTGGCGGCGGCCGGTGATCGGGATGCCCACCACCGCGCGGTTCCTGGGGCACGGCCAGCTGCTGGTCGTCACCCACCTGGGGCAGGTCCTGGTTTTCGAAGCCCACCGCGGCGAGGTGGCCGGGAGTCCGGTGGACCTGGTGGACGGCGTCGACCCGGCTGACGCGACGCGCGGGCTGAGCGACTGCGCGCCCGCCCGACCGGGCTGCCCGGTCGCGGCCGCACCCGCCTACTCCCCAGCCACCGGGACCGTGGTGGTGGGCGTCTGGCAGCCGGACGCTCCCGCCGCGGGCCTGATGGGGCTGAAGTACCACGCGGGCCAGACCCCGCTGGTAAGCCGCGAGTGGACCAGCGACGCGGTGAGCGCCGGGGTGATCGCCAGCCCGGTGTTGTCCGCCGACGGGGCGACGGTGTACGTCAACGGCCGAGACCAGCAGCTGTGGGCATTGCGCGCCGCCGACGGGAAGGTGAAATGGTCGGTGCCGCTGGGCTTCCTGGCGCAGACGCCGCCCGCGGTCACCCCGCAGGGATTGATCGTGTCGGGTGGAGGTCCCGACACGGCCCTGGTGGCGTTCCGTGACGCGGGCGACCACGCCGATCACCTCTGGCGCCGCGACGACACCGTCCCCCTGACGTCGTCGAGCCTGGCCGGCCCGGGCGTCGGCTACACCGTGGTCGGCGGGCCGTCCGCGGACGGCGCGCCCGGGATGTCGATGCTGGTGTTCGATCCGGGCACCGGCCGCACGCTGGGCAGCTATCCGCTTCCTGCAGCGACGGGCTACCCCGTCGGGGTGTCGGTCGGCACCGATCGGCGCGTCGTGGCCGCGACCAGCGACGGCCAGGTCTTCGGTTTTTCGCCGGCCTGACGCTACCGCGAGGCGCGGCACACGAACGCCGCCGAACGGCCCGCGCGCCCGGCCCCGATGCGGGTGATCACCACCGACAGCGGCCGCCGCCCGCCCGGCCGCAACCGGCGCCGCAGCGCGTCGGGGTCGACGCGCACACCGCGCACCAGAATCTCCAGCGGCCCGCAGTCCAGCGCCGCCAGGGCCTGCCGCAGCCGGCGCTCGTCGAAGGCCAGCTGCTCGAGCACCTCGAAGCCCCGGCTGCCCGGCGGCAACCGATCCCCGGACAGGTAGGCGATCTCGGGATCGAGTTGCCACAGCCCGTGCCGGGCGCCGTAGTGGCGGACCAGGCCGGCCCGGACGACGGCGCCGTCAGGGTCGACGATCCAGCGCCCGGCCGGCCGCGCCGGGCAGTCGTCGGAGTCTGCATCCGTGACCTGCTCCATTCCCTGTTCGCTTCCCTGTTCGCTTCCCTGTTCGCTTCCCTGTTCGCTTCCCTGTTCGCTTCCCTGTTCGCTGTGGCCCAGGATGCTGGCCCGCCGCCGCACACCCGGCTGCGCCAGCCCCGCGGACCACAGACATGCCTCCCGCACCGAGCCCCGGTACGACGTCACCTCGATCTCGCCGTCGAACCCGAGCTCCCGCACCTGCTCGAAATCGATTCCGGGAGAGCACTTGACGACGAGATCACGTCCGCGGTAGGTGTCGATCACCCAGTCGAGGCGGGGCCGGTAGTCGTCGACGGCGAAGCGGCGGCGCCCGCCCTGGCGGCGCCCCGGGTCGACGAGCACCACCGCGTCACGGGTCACCGGGTGCAGGGTGTCGGCGCGGCACAGCTGGGCCGCATCCCCGAGGTTGTGGCGCGCCATCGCCAGCCGGACCGCGTCGATGTCGCTGCCCACCGCCCGGACCCCGACGGCCCGAAGCGCTGCCAGTTCGGTGCCGATCGAACAGGTCGCGTCATGCACCACGATCTCGGGGCCACCGGGCCCGGCCGCCAGCCGCTGCGCTCGGTGCAGGGCCACCGGCGCCGCGGTGGCCTGCTGCAGCGCCTCGTCGGTGAACAGCCATCGCGACACCTCGCCGAGCCCGTTGAGCTTGTCGGCAGCGCGCCGGCGCAGCAGCGTCGTCTCCACCAGAACGGGAGCCCTGTCCCCGAACCGCGACCGCACGGCGGCGACGTCGGCGAGCAGGCTGGCATCGGTGAGCGGGAGTGCGGCGACCTCCGCCAGGGCCGCGGCCCCGGCTGCCGACCGTAGGTAGCCGACGTCGCCGGCGTCGAAGGCGAGCCCGGCACTCAGCAGGGTTTGACCCCGGTGATCATCACGTTGTAGAACCAGCCCTTGGGCGCGACGTGCCGCCAGACGTTGGCGTCCACCCAGCTCAACGCCTTCCAGCCGCCGAACGCGACCTTGGCCCAGCCAAAGCCGAGTTTGCCGGGCGGCACCGTCGACTCGAACGTGCGGACCGGCCACCCGAACATGGCGGCGGTGAACTCCTCGGTGGCGGTGAGCACCTCGACGGCACCCGCGTTGGCCGCCATGCGTTCCAGGTCCCGCGGCTCAAAGGTGTGCAGGTCGACCACCCACTCCAGGGCTGCCGCCCGCGAGTTCTCGTCGATCTCGGCCTGCGGCCGGCGCCAGCCACCCAGGCCGGGCAGCTTCACCGCCCGGATGGTGACGTTCCACGTCAGGTTCGCCAGCGCACGGGCGTAGCCGTTACCGACGGTGGTCGGCTCGCCGGCGAAGATGAACCGGCCGCCGGGCCGCAGCACCCGGATCACCTCCCGCAGCGACAGCTCCACGTCGGGAATGTGATGCAGCACGGCGTGCCCGACCACCAGGTCGAAGGTGTCGTCGTCGTACGGGATGCCTTCGGCGTCGGCCACGCGGCCGTCGATATCCAGGCCCAGCGACCGCCCGTTACGGGTGGCGACCTTGACCATGCCGGGCGACAGGTCGGTGACCGATCCGCGCCGGGCAACACCGGATTGGATGAGATTGAGCAGAAAAAAGCCGGTTCCGCAGCCTAATTCGAGGGCGCGGTCATAGGGCAGCTCGCGGCGGACCTCGCCGGGCACGATGGCGTCGAACCGGCCGCGCGCGTAGTCGATGCAGCGCTGGTCGTACGATATCGACCACTTGTCGTCATAGCTTTCGGCCTCCCAGTCGTGGTAGAGCACCTGGGCGAGCTTGCTGTCCCGCCGGGCGGCGGCCACCTGTTCGGCGGTGGCATGGGGGTTGGGCACGGCGTCGGCCGAACTCGTGGACATGGTGAGCAGCCTAAACGCCGTTGATGCCGGCCTTGGCAGCGGCCAGCGCACCCGGCGGGGCGTCGAGAAAACGCCGCGCCCACGCCGCCGCGGCGTCATAGACGTCGTCGGGGGCCACCGTCTGGTCGATCAGACCCAGCCCCAGCGCCTCCTCGGCGTCAACGAAGCGCCCGCTGAACACCAGCTCCTTGGCCCTGCTCGCCCCGGGCGCCCGGGTCAGGCGCGCCAGACCACCCCCGCCCGGGATCCGCCGCGTCAGGATCTCCGTGGCGCCGAACTTGGCGGTGTCGCCGATGATCCGCCAGTGGGCACCCAGGGCGAGAGTAAGGCCGGCGCCCAGCGCGTATCCGGTGACGGCGGCCACGGTCGGCTT
>CAIYOH010000162.1 GCA_903927745.1 uncultured Mycobacteriaceae bacterium | reverse complement strand
CACCATCAGCGTGTGGATGACGATGAACGTCAGCATCCACACCAGCACACCGAAGTGGATGGTGCGAGCGACCTGCCGGTTCAGCAGGCCCGCACCGGTGCCGAACCGGCCCGCGACGGCAGGCGCCTGCAGCAGTCCGGTGACCAGGGCCAGCGGCGCGGCGAGGAACACCGTGATGAAGTACGCCAGCAACTGAAGCGCGTTGTAGGCGCTGAAGCCGGCGTTCTGCGGCAGCTGCAGCGACAGGTATTGCAGGGCCGTCGAGACCGCGTTGGGGAACACCTCCCACGAGGTGGGCACCAGACGCTTCCACTGGTCGGTGCTGAACAGCAGGACGAAAAACACCACGCCGTTGATCAGCCACAGCAGGTCGAAGCTGAAGTGCCACCAGCGGGCCAGTCCGATCGAGTGCCGGATTCCCGGAATACCCAGCTGCGTGGGTAGCGCGACCGAGTCGAGCTTGGCGGTCCACGTCCCTTGCGGGTCCGTGGTGTCGCGGCGGTCAGCGGGGACCGGGCCGCGCAACCGCATCCACTCGGTGTCCGGCTTGCAGCCGGCATTGAGATACAGACGCGGGTGGTCGGCGAGGATCTGGACTCCCGCCCGAATGATGAACATCATGAACAGCAGATTCAGGAAGTGCTGCCACCGCAGCCACCAGGGGAAACCCGATTTGACGGGCTGGACGTACCGCGTCGACGTGCCCGGGTACGCGGCGATGAAGTCGTGATACCACCCGTAGCGCGTGATCTCGCGGGCCACGGCGATCGACAGCACCAGGCCGACGATCCCGAGCGGGACCAGCCACAGGCTGCTGAACCACCGGCGACCGATCCGCACCGACGGCAGCTGGGCGCGGGTCTGCGGAATACCGCCGGCCCAGTCGTCCAAGGAAATCGGGCCGTCGCGCCGGCCCGCCAATGACGTCTGCAGCGGATCTGACGCGCCTGGCATCGTGTTTCACCTGTGTCTTTCGCGGTCCTTATCGCGCCCTATGCTAGTGCCCGAGGCCCCGGGCCGCTCGACGGCCGTGGATTCGCAAGGAGTCGTGTACATGCCCGCAGCCCCCGACGGCGAGGCTCGACCCGCTCCCCAAGACCTGTCGTCCGAGCAGGTCATCGACGAGTTGTCCCGCTACGGGGTACACCGCATCCGGGATACGTCGATCCCGCAGATCGTGGTGTTGGCGATGATGGGCGGCGGCTTCATCACATTGGGCGCGCTGTTCTCGGTGCTGTTGTCCGAACAGGTGCAAGCCATGGGCCCGAGGTACCTGCTGCAGGGCTTTGGCTTCTCGGCTGGATTCTTCTTCGTGATCCTGTCCGGGGCGATTCTGTTCACCGAAGCCAACGTGGTGCTGCCCTCCACGCTGCTGCGGCAGCGCGCGAAGTCACTGCTGGGAAGGCTGGTCGTGTTCTGGGCGCTGGCCCTGATCGGCAACTTCGCCGGCGCGTGGCTGACCAGCTGGCTGATCTGCTGGGCGCAGGTCTACCCTCCCGAGATGCACGAAGCCTTGGCGGCGTTCGTCGCGAAGAAGACGGCCTACCACAGCGTGGGCACGGCGACCGCCTGGTTCCAGGCGGTGCTGTCGGGCGTGCTGGCGAACTGGATGGTGGGCATGGCGGCCTTCTTCGCCACCATGGGGCGCACGATCATCGGCAAGTACATCCCGGTGTTTCTGGCAGTGACGCTATTCTGCGCGGCCAACTTTCAGCACAGTGTGGCCAACATGGGCTACTTCGGACTCATCTCTGCCCAGGGAAACGGTCCCGGCTGGTGGATCGCGCTGGCGTGGAACATCATTCCCGTGGGCATCGGCAACATGATCGGCGGCGCGTTCCTGGTGGCGTTGCCGTTCTCCTATGCCTTCCGCGCCGCGCACCGCGGGACGGCCGAAGGGGTCGTCCCGGGAAGTGGCTAGGACGCAACGGGCACCACGTCGATGGCGTGCACGGCGACCTTTGAGGCGAGCGCGTCAGGCGAGCGCATCAGGATCTGTCTCTGACAGCGGTCGCACCGCCGGCCCGAGGTAGTAGCCGATGAGCAACGCGTGCAGCGCCAGCATTATCGGCGCGCTGATGCTGGCGGCCGTCACGGTGATGACCGGAAAGACCACGACGCCGCCGTAGACCAGCACCGCGGTGCGGGCCGCTAGCCAACCACCGGGACCTCCACCGGCACCAGGTCGTCGGCATGCACGGCGGGCCGGCGCAACTCCCCGGGCAACTCCGTGGTCGAGTGTCCCATGATGGCAGCCAGTTCGGCCGCGTCGTAGGCGACGACCCCTCGTGCCACCACAGTGCCACCCTGAGTGCCACCCTGAGTGCCACCCTGAGTGCCACCCGGGGCGCCGTCCGGCCCCCGCAGATCGACGACGTCGCCGCCGTGGAAGCGCCCCGCCACCGCGACGATGCCGGCGGGCAGCAGCGAGCGGCGCTGGTGCACCACCGCGCGCACCGCGCCGGCGTCCAGGGTGAGGGTTCCGGCCGACTCGGCGGCGTAGCGCACCCAGAACCGGCGCGCCGACATGCGGTCGGACCGCGCCGCGAAGACGGTGCCCACCGAGGCGCCGGTGAGCGCGGTGGCCGCGTCGGCGGCCGCCGCCAGCAGCACAGGCACGCCGGCGTCGGCGGCCAGCAGCGCCGACGACACCTTCGACGCCATCCCGCCGGTGCCCAGGGCGCTGCCCGGCCCGGCCACCACACCGTCGAGGTCCGCGGGGCCGGACACCTCGCGGATCAAGCGGGCGCCGTCGGTCTTGCGGGGGTCGGAGTCGTAGAGCCCATCGATGTCGGAGAGCAGCACGAGGGCGTCGGCGCCCACCAGGTGCGCGACAAGCGCCGACAGGCGATCGTTGTCGCCGAACCGGATCTCGTTGGTGGCGACCGTGTCGTTCTCGTTGACGATCGCCACGGCGTGCAACGCCCTGAGCCGGTCCAGAGTGCGCTGGGCATTGGTGTGCTGGGCGCGCAGGGAGATGTCGTGCGCGGTCAACAGCACCTGACCGACCGCGCGGCCGTAGCGCGCGAACGCCGCACTCCACGCGTTCACCAGCGCGACCTGCCCGACACTGGCCGCCGCCTGCTTGGTCGCCAGATCCTTGGGGCGACGCGGCAGTCCGAGCGGCTCGAGCCCGGCGGCGATGGCGCCCGACGACACGATGACGATGTCGGTACCCGCCTTCATGCGCTCCTCGATCGCCTCGGTGAGCCCGGCCAGCCGGCCTGCGTCGAACATGCCGGACGGCTTGGTCAGGGCGTTGGTGCCGACCTTGACCACCAGGCTGCGGGCGGCGCGGATGGCGTCGCGGTGGGCGGTCACGGCTGGTCACCGGGCTTGCGGCGCCGGCGGCGTGCGGCCTTGCGCTCGTCGGCCCCGATGCGGTCGGTGCGTTCCAGTCGAAGGTCGGTGCCCCTGCCGGACGCCGGGGCGTGCTGTCCCGCGGGCGTCTGGGGCTCCCAGTCGAAGGTCATGTCGCCGATGGTGACCGCGCAGCCGGGCTGGGCCCCGAGTCGCAGCAACGCGTCCTCGACGCCGAGCCTCGCCAGCCTGTCGGCGAGATAGCCCACCGCCTCGTCGTTGTCGAAGCTCGTCTGGCGCACCCAGCGCTGCGGGCGCGCACCGGCGACCGCGAACCCGCCCTCGCCGTCGGGCTCGACGGTGAAGCCGGTGTCGTCGACGGGCACCGGGCGGATCACCGGCCGGCGCGGTACGCTGGGCGGCCGCGCGGCGTTGTACTCCGACACCATCCGCCACAGTCCGAAAATTAACGGCTGCAAGCCTTCCCGGGAGACCGCCGACACCAGGAATACCGGCCAGCCGCGTTCAGCGATCTCGGCGCGGACGAACTCGGCGAGCTCGCGGGCCTCGGGCACGTCGATCTTGTTGAGGACCACCGCCCTGGGCCGCTCGGCGAGGTCGCCCAAGGTCGCGTCGCCCTGCAGGGTGGGCGTGTACGCGGCGAGTTCGGCTTCCAGCGCGTCGATGTCGGAGATCGGATCGCGGCCCGGTTCGGCGGTGGCGCAGTCGACGACGTGGACCAGCACCGCACACCGCTCGATGTGCCGCAGGAAATCCAGGCCAAGGCCGCGGCCCTGCGACGCCCCCGGGATCAGGCCGGGCACATCGGCGACGGTGAAGGTGCGCTCGCCCGCCGAGACGACACCCAGATTGGGCGCGAGCGTGGTGAACGGATAGTCGGCGATCTTCGGCTTAGCCGCCGAAATCACCGACACCAGCGACGACTTGCCCGCCGACGGAAACCCGATCAGGCCGACGTCGGCGACGGTCTTGAGCTCCAGCGTCAGGTCGCCGGCTTCGCCCTGCT